>HF996028.1:78639-122481 GCA_000432515.1 Bacteroides sp. CAG:545 | reverse complement strand
TATAAAAAAAGAGACCAACCCTTTTGGGTCAGCCTCTTTTCTATGTTTGGTAATCCCTGATGTTTCTTACTGGATTGAATTCAAGATGCTGCGTCTGTAGAGGACTGTCTCGTAGATCATCCTGATGACCAGGTGGACGAGGAATGCAGCCATCAGAATATGAACCGCTATGGCCTGATTGTCGGCTATGGCGGTTTTCATTATCAAGGCGCTTGCAAACCAGACGGCAAAGAAACCGATGACAGCCCAGATGCTGGAGTTCCTGATAGGCTTGGATGCCGTGGCACCCACGTAGATTCCGTCCCAAGTAAATGCTGCACAGCCGATTATCGGCATAGGAATCAGCCAAGGGATGAACTCCATAGATGACGAGATGACGGAATTGTCAGATGTCAGTATCCGTAGCATAGGCTCAGAACAGAACGCATACAGGAGCATAAACATAGAGGCGACACCTAAGCTCCATATGAATACATAACGTACAGTGAGCCTGACTGATGCCACGTCCTTTCTGCCCGTGAACTTGCCGATAAGTGCCTCTCCTGCATATGCGAATCCGTCAGTAAAGTAAGAGAACAGCATCATTATCTGCACGAGAATCGAACTTACCGCAAGCATCATGTCGCCATATCTTGCTGAAATGACAGTAATTCCGGCATATACGGCCATGATGCAGAGTGAACGCACGAACAAGTCGGCATTCAGGTGGAAGAAACGCTTCATGTGGCTGTCCCTGAATGCATTGACAATATCCGCCGCCTTGAAGCCGCTGAATACTCTTTTCCGGTATTTTACGAAAATGATAGAAGCCGATGAAATCAGTCCGGCATACTGCGCGAGAACGGTGCCGGCCGCGATTCCGTTGAATCCGATACCTTCGTATCCCAATGCCGGAATGCCCATGGCCAATGCGATGCTGCACACGATGTTCATTCCATTGACGATCAAATCGGCAACCATCGCGCTTACGCTGTCCTGCATGCCGATGAACCAGCCCTTCAGGGCCATTAAGGTCAATGTCGCCGGCGCTGCCCAGATGCGGATGTAGAAATAACTCTCTGCCAGTTCGCGTACGTAAGGCGTACATTTAATGAACATGAACGAGATATCGACAAATATCCACTGGAGCAATATGCAGGCAAATGCTATCATTATTGACACTCCGGTGGAACGGACAAGAGTGGCGGCTGCGGAATGCATGTCATCTCTTCCATAGGCCTGTGCCGTAAGGCCTCCGGTGCCGACACGCAGGAAACTGAAGTTCCAGTACAGCAAGTCGAACAGCAGCGTTCCGATGGAAATGCCGCCGATGAGTGCGGCTGCCTCCCCGTTCAGGTGTCCGGCAATGGCGATGTCCACCATCCCCACGAGAGGAACGGTGATATTGGCAAGTATGCTCGGAAGAGCAAGCTTCAGTATGTCCCGATTCAATATGTTCATATCTGGAATTTCTTCAATATACACAAAAAAGCGTGACTAATCGGCCTTCTCAGACGTCTTCAGTCACACTCTAAAGCATTGGTAGCGGGTCGCAGGATTGAACTGCGGACCTCATGATTATGAATCATGCGCTCTAACCAGCTGAGCTAACCCGCCGTAACTGGTCAGGGACCAGATTTGTTGAGATAGAAGGATTCGAACCCTCACTGACAGAGCCAGAATCTGTAGTGCTACCATTACACCATATCTCAATTTCCGCATTGTTTTCACAACGGGACTGCAAATTTACAACTCTTTTCCGGTTCTGCAAATTTTTTCTTACAAAATTTCAAGAAGTTATAAAACCCGCGACATGGTAGGCAGAGGTTTTGCCTCGTTTGAAGGGTCGCCTGCGATGCGAGAAACGCACTTCACGTTAGGTTTGTCGAACCATTTGTCATTGACCTGGTACGCTGAGCAGCATCTCTGACGTACAACGAACTCGTCAGTAGAATTCTCCAACGTGACAGTGAATTCCACAATCTTCTGGTCTGCTGTGAAAGCCATATTGTAGGTAATGTTCTCTGAACTCAGCTTCAGCGTTTCAGTCTTTTGCTCGAAAGCAGGAACCGGCTTGAATTCCTTGCCGTCCTTATACTCTATCATCCAATACTTTGCGCCAAACTTCCCCGGATTATAGGTATAGACCATGTGCAGCTGTGTGCCCTCAGGGAAATCATTCTTTCCGGTAGTCTCGAATTGCCAGCAGTCTCCCGGCATAGGTCCGCTCATCACAGGCTGCCCTCCATTGCTTACATCCAAAATACTCAGTCCTGCAGCATCCCCAGGCCACGCTGTCTTGTCTATCTGGATGTAGCTGAGTTTGCCTTTGCCTTTTCCATTGGCATTGTAAAAACCGCGCTCGCCAGGTTCATTGCTGTATCTGTACACTCCCGGCAGCTCCTGGCCGGTCCAGGTCTTTATGCACCCGTCACTGGCAGCCCTTTCAGGGGAGAAATACCATTGTGCGAGGATTTCACGTTCAGCATCTTCTTTGTCTTCGTCTGCAGGCTTCTCGAAATATGAAAGGTCTGTAATGGAGTAAGGGTGTTCACATGCCTCATGAGCCGCTGTCTGACAAACCTTGGCCGTAGTTTCTGACATTCCGGCCGGGCGATAGCTGTTGCCGACCACGCTCTTTTCCCATAATTTTTTCATACCAGAGGCATCCGACCGTGTATCTTCCCGTAGTGTAGTTGAGGTGCCATCCGTCCCTGGTCATATTGTCGCCAATGTATGATGTCCTTGCGTTTTGTACGGCATCCATACTGTTCATGAACAGGCTGAATTCAGGATGAGCCTTCAGAACCTCCTGGGTGGCGGTGCAGATCATATTGTACATCACGCTCTGGTCGAAGTCGTAGAAACTGAATTTTTTCCCCGTATAACCGGCCTTTGCCGCCCACGGCGCATGGTAAACCAGTTTCGCGTTCTTGCATTTGGACCGTATCACCTTGATAAGACTTGTCAATGCCGGTTCCATCGAATGCGTCGTGTTCTTGTAGGTGGTGTTGTAATATCCGTGGTATCCCGCACCCTCCTGTACGCTGATGAATGTCCAGTCCTCATCAGCCAATGCCTGCGACATCTTCGTGTCAGACGTCTTGGTCATGGTGCCGCCGGAAATCTTGCGGTAACTGTATGCAGCTGCGTCTGAAGCCGCATTCGCTGCATGCTTCTCCAACGGACATCCGCCTATGTAAAGGTTGCCAATGATAACTTTCTGTCCTGCAGCTTCAAATAATCCGTACAGTTCCTGCTCCACTGCATCTGCGGAAAAACTGTTTCCGATAGCGAGAATCTTGATTGTCTCCGGCAGAGTCTGTCCGGGTTTTTCCTCAGGATCAGGATTTGTCTGCTCTCCGTTGCCGGGCTTTTTGTCGTTTTCAGCAGCTGATGGAGTGCAGGTACACAATACCGCAATGGCGGTGAATGCAGCGAAAAGGGAATTCAGTCTCATAAGAATGACTTGGTTATAAAGGATAATCTGTGTTGTCAATGTGATTTCACGCCCGCAAAGATACAATCTTTATGGAAAGTCAATGCAGATTTCGCAAAAAAATGCGAAACGTTTTTAGCATATCGCGCCGGACAGTTGTCATACTTGTATCTAAACATTTTTATATACACTATGAAACTAAATTTCTTGAAAGCGATTTCATTGATTTCTGCCGTTCTGCTCGGGGCTGCAGCCTGCCAGAAGCAGAATGAATCTGAAATTCACGATACAGTCGTCATCAAGACTGTATTGAAAGCCACGACACCGGCTACCCTTGTCGGAGGCGGAACTGATGCGATTACGATTTTCGCAACCTGTGACTGGTCGATTGAATGTGAAGACTGGTTTACAGTCGAGCCTGCAACAGGCGGACAAGGTATCAGCGAGTCCGTAATTACGACACAGCCGAATACTACAGGGGCGGACAGAACCGGTACCATCACTCTCAAAGCAGGAACTTATTCAGGGACCTACACATTCGTTCAAGCAGGTAAATGATGATGAGCGAGGACTATAGACGCATTCTTGACTTTTTCTTCAGCGGTACTGAAGCTTCACCGGAATTGAAATCGAGATTCCGTGAATGGCTCAGTGTACACGGAGAAGAACCTCAGACACGTATGCTGCTGGAGGAATACTGGAATTCAGAGTCATCGGTTCCCGGGGAGTTTGACTTGAACGCAGGCCTGGAGAATCTGATGTCCGCAGTTTCCGCAAAGGATAAGGCTTCATCTGCTCGGAAACCGTTCAGTATCAGTAAGATGACCAAATGGTTCGCAGTCGCAGCAGCCGCCGTCCTCTTCGTTTCAGGGTATTCTGTTTCTGAAATTTCCACCAGGAACCAGAAAGAAACTGTCCTTATGGCGTCCTCCGAAAATGTAAGCTCGTATATCCTTCCTGACGGCACGAAAATCTGGCTGAACAAAGACAGTTGGCTCAGTTATGACGAATCGTTCGGAAGAAAAGACAGACAGGTTGCATTGACAGGAGAAGCATATTTTGAGGTTACAAGAAATGAGGCTTGTCCGTTTATCGTCAAAATGAAAGACGACCTGCAGGTAAAAGTGCTCGGAACCACGTTCAACGTCTGCACTTATCCGGAAGATGAATTATCCGAAGTGATATTGAGGTCCGGCTCCGTGCAAGTATCTGATGAACAGAGTCATGAGCTTGTGATTCTCAAGCCTGACCAGAAATTCTCCCGGACAGGAGGAACCACTGAAGTATCCCAGGTCAATGCGAAGAACTGCTGCAGGTGGTATGAGCATACTCTTACCTTCGACAATGTGATGTTCAAGGATGTTCTTGAGAATCTTTCCCATAAATATCAGCAGAAGATTACATGCGACACTGAAACCCGTCTTTCAGAAAAACGTATATCATTGACTGTCAGAGATGAATCTTTGACAGATATTCTTGAAATTCTTTCCTCTATGATGCCGGTAAGGTGGTCAGTGCAGGGGGAAGAAGTACTGATTGAAAACAAACATAAAAAACACTAAATAAATGAAAGGAATTACTAACAATCATCTTTCATTTGCCAGAATCTGTCTTTGTATCCTGTTTGCAGCCTGCATTTCGTTCAGCGCATCGGCACAGAACAAGTCAGTCAAGGTAAATGTGAAGGACGTGACAGTCAAGGAACTTCTTAAAGCCATCGAGGCAGGAAGTACTTACAAGTTCGCATATGTCGATACCGACATCGACCTTTCCGGAAAAGTTACTGTCAATGCAGAGAATGAGGACATCGTGTCCATTCTCAAGAAGGTCCTTCCTGATGTCAATGTCACATTCAGGGACCAGACCATCATTCTGAACAAGAAAGCCCCTTCACAGGCACCTGCACAGAAGGTGGTCAAACAGGGTCCGCGGGTCGTAACCGGTAAAGTCGTGGACAAGGAAGGGCAGCCGGTCATCGGAGCAATGATTATTGAAAGCGGCACCCAGAATGGCGCGGGCACTGACATCAACGGAAATTATGAGCTCAAGCTGAAGGGGGAGAATCCGGTTCTGGAGGTGTCCCTTATCGGCTATAACACAGCAACTGCTGCATTGACCTCAAATCAGACAAAAGCTGACTTCGTCCTCGAAGAAGAAGCCATCAGACTTGATGACGTAGTGGTCATCGGTTACGGTGTTCAGAACAAGAGGGACGTGACCACAGCGGTTTCATCCATCAAGGCAGAAGATTTCGCCAATACTCCGACGACCGACTTCCGTGAGTCGATGGCTGCCAAAATGCCTGGTGTCCAGGTTCTTAACCTCGGAGGCCAGCCTGACGGCAATGTGACAGTGCGTGTCAGAGGTATCCAGTCGGCGACATCCGGAAACGATCCGCTCTATGTCATTGACGGTATCCCTTGTGACTCGAGGGCCTTTGCAAACCTTGACGGAAACGACATTGAGAGCCTTGAAGTGCTCAAAGATGCTTCAGCAGCAGCTATTTACGGTTCAAGAGGCTCTTGCGGTGTCATCATCGTGACCACAAAACGTGGCGGCGGAGAGAAACCTGTAATCTCATATGACGGCCAGTTCAGCCTTTCCAATGTGTCCAAGAAAATCGATATGCTCGATGCTTACGAGTTCGCAACCATTTTCAGGGAATCACGTAACGGTTCTTATCTGTTCAGCGACCCTACAGGATCCATCTCAGATCCGTCTGCCGGCCGTCCTGAGGTTTATCACAGAATCGACCCTCTTATCAATGCCTATCTCGAAGACAAGACAGGAACATTGACAAATACGGACTGGCAGGACGAGATCTTCCGCACGGCGCTTTCACACAAGCATTCGCTCAGCGTTTCTGCAAGGACCAAGAATTACAATTATTATATCGGAGCCAATTATCTCTATCGTGAGGGTACTGTAATCGGCTCAGACTTCGAAAGATACGGCATCCGCGCAAACTTGGACGGAAAGAAAGGCAACCTCAAATACGGCGTAAGCTTCTCCCCTTCCTATTCCAAGACAAACTATGTGGATACTGACTCACAGTATGGCGGAGACGGTATCATCGCATCAGCATTGATGGCGCCACCTATCTTCCCTGCCTACAATTCTGATGGTTCCTACAACTGGGATATGAACGGTTTCCTGAAGAAGAATTCATGGAATACACAGACGAACGAGGTGCTCAACCCTGTTGCACTTGCACTCGAAGTCGATGACGTAAGAGAGAAACTGAACATGGTCGGCAACGTCTATGCTTCATACGAGTTCATCAAAGGCCTTGAGTACAAGCTCACTATGGGAGGCGACTACTACTCATATATCAGGAACTACTACAGACCTTCATACATTCCGCTGAAGGGCGTTAAATACTATGACGCGCCATCTGCTCCTACAGCAGCAAACTACGCGAACTCTTATTTCCACTGGACAATCTCCAACCAGCTTTCATTCAACAGGAAGTTCGGAGACCACTCCATCAATGCAGTAGCCGTTTATGAGGCTGAAAAACAGACTATCCAGACATCAGCGATAAAGGGTACAGGCGTGGTAGGCGACGACAAAGTCAGGACCACCAAAGGCAAGACACTTTCTGTCGATGACACTTACAATAACAAGTACGCCTATACCTTCGCTTCATGGCTCGTCAGAGCACAGTATTCATATAAAGGACGTTACATGCTTTCAGCTTCCATCAGAGGTGACGGTTCCTCAAGATTCGCCCCTGACACCAGATGGGGATACTTCCCTGCCGCTTCCATCGGCTGGCGTATCAGCGACGAAAACTTCATGAGAAACGCCAAGTGGCTGAATGACATGAAATTGCGCGTCAGTGTAGGTCAGACAGGTAATGCACAGATCGGAAACTCCGAATATCTCGCGCTCTACGGAACCACCACCAACGACATGGGCAATGGTGTCATCAACTCCGTCTATCCTAGCCAGATCGCGAACAGCAAGCTCGGATGGGAGAAAAACACTCAGGTCAATGCCGGTTTCGACGCCAATCTCTGGAACGGACTTCTCGGAATCAATGCTGATTTCTACTATTCCAAGACTACTGATATGCTTTTCGATGTTCCGGTATCTTCAGTTTCAGGTCTCACGACTTCCAACATGAACATCGGATCAATGCAGAACAAGGGTGTCGAAATAACATTGACCTCACACAAGACCTTCGGAGACTTCTCCCTCGGCCTCAACGCCAACTGGTCACTGAACCGCAACAAGGTCCTCCACCTCGGCGATGAAGATGCCCCTATCATCAAGGAGTCTTCTTATGCCGGCGGCTATTACATCACCAAAGTCGGCCAGCCTGTAGGATGCTACTATCTTCTCGTACAGGACGGCATCTTCCACAACCAGGAAGAACTCGATTCATATCCTCATTTCGAAACGACCACCGTCGGTGACTTCCGTTTCGTGGATGCAGACGGCGATGGTATCCTGGACAAGAACAAAGACCGCGTCATCGTGGGCAACTACATGCCTGACTTCTATTACGGATTCGGTATCCAGCTCGGCTGGAGAGGCATTGACTTCGCAGCCAATTTCCAGGGTGTTTACGGCAATGAAATCCTGAACCTCGAAAGACGTTACCTCCTCAACATGGAGGCATCATCCAACATGATGAAGGAGTCTCTCAAGAGATTCCCTTACGGCAACCTCAACAGGGCTACCCGCAAGTCTTCCGGAAACAACGGAGCATGTACCTCCACCTTCCATCTGGAAGACGGCTCTTACCTGAGGCTCCAGAACATCTCTCTCGGCTACACCATGCCGGACAAGTGGTTCCACAGGACAAGCATCTCCAAGATGAGACTTTACATCCAGGCCAACAACCTGTTCACATTGACCCACTACACAGGATACAACCCTGAGGTCAACAAGAGGTCTTCTGATGCTCTCAGACCGGGCGAGGACTACTGTTCTTACCCTCTTTCAAGGACATTCAGCATAGGTATCAACTTTAACCTGTAATCGGATATGAAGAACAAAATCATAAAAATAGCATTGACAGGAACCTTGCTCCTGAGTCTCGCATCTTGCAGCGACAGCTTCTTCGAGCAGTATCCGTCAAACAGCATAACTGAAGGGAACTTCTACAAGACAGACGACGACTTCAACCAGGGCATCTATTCCTGTTACCATAAGATGAAGACCCAGATGGGTTTCTTCCTCAATGAACTCGCATACCGCAGCGACGAGTGCTATCTCGAGTCAATGGCAGTGTCCACCCAGGACAGGTATGACATTGACCATTTCCAGGAGAAGTCCAACAACGGTATCATGAAAAACATCTGGAACGCCTGGTACAACGGCATTTACAGATGCAACGACGTGCTTGTCCACATGGACGGCAAGAAACTCACCAACGGTGACAAATACCGTGGAGAGGCATTGTTCCTCAGGTCATGGTGGTATTTCAGCCTCTACCGCGTATTCGGCGGCGTGCCTGTGACTACCACTGTCGTTTCTCCTGCTGATGCCAAGACCATCGCAAGATGCAGTGACGAGGACATGTACAACAGACTTACCCAGGACCTCAGCGAGGCCATCAGCCTTCTTCCGGCAAAAAGGTCAGCCGAGACTGCCAGGGTAACCAAGATTGCAGCACAGACACTGCTTGCCAAGGTTTATCTCACTTTCGGCAAATATCCTGAGGCACAGAAAGTGCTTGAAGATGCCATGACTGATACGGGATATGGCCTTATGGCAACTACCGCCCAGGTATTCGACATTTCCAACAAGATGAACAAGGAAATCATCTTCGCACTGTATTACAACAAGACCAATGACAATGGACATGGCTACTGGTACAGCACCAACACCGGCGTACTTGCCGACATCACGAATCCTACCAAGCAGTTCAAGTTCCTCTACAGTGCAGAGGACAACCGCTTCAACCTTATCAACACATACACGAAGATAAGCAACTCCCTGTATGCCATGACCAAGTGGATGGATACTTACGACGCACAGTTCACCACTCAGGTCGGCAATGATTTCCCTATGCTGAGATACGCTGACGTTGTCCTCATGTACGCGGAGGCTCTCGGACAGCAGGGCAACATCTCCGAGGCCCTCACATATCTGAACAAGACACGCAAACGTGCAGGACTTACAGAACTTACTGAAGCTGAAGTCGCTGACAAAAAGGCGTTTATACAGGAACTTGCAAGTGAGAGAGGCCGTGAATTCGCTCTCGAAGGCCAGAGATGGTTCGATCTCGTGCGTCTCGGACTCGCAGTCGATTATTTCAAGGGACTCGGATATTCTCTGGACGACCACAATCTCCTGTTCCCTATACCTCAGGACCAGATCGAAATTGTCAATGACAAGTCCATCCTTTGGCAGAACCCTGGTTTTTAATCTTCTTTAACATTGAAAACAATGAAAAAGTTATTGTTCAGCATATTGGCGGTCGCAGGCATCAGCCTGTCAGCAACATCCTGCTGGGATGAGAATATCCCTGAGGCAGGAGCCGCACGTCATCAGGTAACTGACTTGAAAGCCGTTCCTGGTGACGAAGAAGCACAGCTTTCCTGGTCAATGCCGGAAGGCTGGAATCCTACAGAGTACCTCATCACATACACTGACGGAGACAAGATATCTCTCAGGACCTCCGAAAAGAGTTACTCGGTCACCGGACTTACCAATGGTGAAACCTACACATTTGAAGTCCAGGCTGTATATGGCGACCTCATTTCAGGCGCGGTAAGTGCAGCGGCAAAGCCGACCACATCGAGATTTGCCGTTTCTGACCTCGTCGCAGAAGGAAGCGCAAACATGGTGATCCTTACATGGACAAAGCCGTCCACAAACGTCACCTCATATACATTGACCTACTCCAGCGACAATACCGCTGCCCAGGAAATCAGCATCGAAGCCGACAAGGAGAGTTACACCATAGATGAACTCGAAAATGACGTGATCTACACATTCTCTCTTGTGGCCAACTATGCTAAAGGCCCATCAGAGCCGGCAGTTGCGAAAGCGATGCCTGCACTCGCTGTCCCTTACTTCCTCGACAGGACAACAGCAGCAGTGAACCAGCCTGTCAAGTTCACGTTCAATACAGAAGGATATCCTTCCGCTACAAATATCAGATGGACATTCCCTGACGGAAAGATATTGACAGGAACCGAAGTTTCATACGGTATCCCTTCATCAGGCACCCAGCAGGTAATCCTCACCATCCATCTCGGAGACAAGGACAAGAGCTGGACTATCGAATTGCAGATCCGTGACTATGTCGTAAATTACATCGACTGGGAATGTGTCGGAGCCAACTATAACGGATTCAAAGGCTCTTGCCCTGTATTCTCGCCTGACGGAAAGACGGTCTATAACATAACCTTCAACAAGACGACCTGCCTGTATGCATTTAATGTAGAGACAGGAGAACTTGCCTGGGTATATAAGCCGTCATCCGTAGCTGGAAGTTATAACATGCTGACTGTCAATCCTGTAACAGGCGATATCTATTTCGGAACCACAGCCAACGGCCAGTTCTACTGCGTGAATGCAAAGGGTGATCTCAAATGGAAATTTGACGGAGCCGGTTCAATGAAGAGTGCGGCTCCTGCCGTAAACAAAGACGGAAGCGTGGTGTTCATCGGCGATGGGGCAGGCAATATCTTCGCCCTCGATGCTGCAAGCGGCGCTAAAAAATGGTCAGCTGCACTCGGATCTGCTGCCGCAGGTCTTCTTGTCAATGGTAATGAGCTCATTGCCGGAGCAGTAAACGGAACGGTAACATTCTACAACACCGCAGACGGCACAGTCATTACGTCTCTCAAATTCCCATGCATGACCGACATCACAGGTTTCGCTGTCGGAAATGACAAGAGAACAGTCTATCTCCCTGCAAAAACAGCGATGTGCTCATTCGATCTGGAGACCAGGGCCATATTGGTAGAATCGCTGTCTGTGGCAGACAACAACCTCTATGAGCCTGTAGTTGCACCTAACGGAAATGTCTATGTGGCAGGAAAAGACAACTGTGTCTATTGCCTCGACAAAGACCTTACCAGGGTTGTATGGAAATACCAGCACACAGATGCTGCCGGCAAGGTTGTCAATGCGTTCAACTACTCTCACCCTTGCGTGGATACAGAGAACCATCTCTACATCACCTCAGGTCAGACAGGAAATGTGTCGTACATCTTCAATGCTGACGGAACAGTCAAGGAATCATGGACTTACGGTTCATCCAACCAGCAGAAGCAGATGGGTGGAAACAACTATCTGAACGGCGTCTTCTATTCTGCATTCGTAGGAAATACCGGGGACAACGGAGCATTCTACGGCAAATATGTAGGCGGTGAAAGAGCCAATACTTGGAGCACCCACGGCGGTGACATCTGCGGCTCATGCTGTCTGAAATAAAAACCAAGATATCCGGTGCGCCTCCGGGCGTGCCGGAACATTAAAAATCATTGAAAATGAAAAACTTGAAAATATTTTCAATCATAGCTGCAACATTGGCCTTGCCCGCATTTGTCGCCTGCACGGACAACGACAGTGCTAAGGTTCAGAACCTGGCTGCAAAAGCAACCATCACACAAGGTGGCTACTATTCTGCTGACGGAAGTCTGAAGACTCCGACCTGGGGCAAAGAGGACAAAGCCGCCATTATGCTCTATGCTGACGGAAAACTCAGCAAGGCGACGGCGACCCCGCTTCTCAGCGGAAGCACAACTGCACAGTTCCTGTTCAACATCCTCGCCAACAGGGAAGAGACGGACGTGTTGAGCTGGTATCCTGCCGATGCCGAAATCTCCTTCAGCGGACACGATGTTACTGTAAATATCCCTACTGAGCAGACAGGCAACGAAATTCCTGTCATGTTCGGAATGGACAGGCAGAACGTGAACCGCTACGAAGGATGCAAGTTCACGCTGAAGCCTGCCGGCTGCATGGTCTATGTCAATGTCGCTATGGGTGACTATGATGTCAAGTCGCTGGAACTCACTGCGAAAGGAGGAGAGAATATCGCGGGAACAGTCACTGTCAATGCCGACAACGGTACTGCAGTGGCAACTGCTCCTTCCGTCAAGGTTACTCCTGCCACGCCGGTCGATTGCAGGACTGCATCCGTATCGATTCCTGTCTATTGCGCTCCTGTGACATTGACTAAAGGCATTTCCGTAAAGATTACCACATCTGCTGGGCAGACCATCACATCTTCTGTAAATGATGAAATGGTACTTACGTCCGGCGGAAAGTACAATACCGCGAAAGTGGCTGAAGGCGAGTCCACTGAACTCGTTTTCTGCGGGGACAATCATGTTTATGTCATCAATGCCAGCACGGCAAAAGATACTTACAAAGAGGGTATCCTCTGGAGTCTTGACGTGAAGACTCTTGCTCCTGTACTCGGTCTGGCCGAAAACAGATGCGACCATCTGGACGAGTGCAAGTTCGTGGACAATGGAACCAAGCTTCTGCTTACAAGCTCCTACGGCTGGTGCGCGCTTCTGGACTATGCGACGGGAAAAGTCCTCTTCCATACCACCCAGACACCTAATGCCCATTCTGCAGAGTATATTCCGGGCGGATATGTTGCAGTGGCCACTTCTGTCGGTTCGACTACATTGCATAATAGTGTGCAGCTCTACAGCATCGACAAGAGCGAGAAGATTCTTGCCAGCGCAGAGTTATATTCCGGTCACGGTGAAGTCTGGGATTACAGCAGAAACGTGCTCTACGGTGCAGGTGGAGATCTTGTCAAAATTTTCAATCTCACACTTGGAGCGACCCCTTCAATAACATTGAAAAAGACCATCAAGGCGCCTAAGAACGGTATCCACGACCTGATGCGAGTGGACAACAACACGCTCACCGTCGCAGGTGACCACGCTTATCTTTTCAATGTCGAGACAGAATTGTTTACGGAAATGACTCTTTTCAGCGGTTCTGCGTCCATCAAGTCATTGAACTACAACGGTGAGACCGGTGAAATCTGGTACACTGACGCCACCATTCCTGAAGGCAGTCAGAGCTGGTCGTCCCAGAAGATCAGATACAGCACCAACAAAGACGGCTCCAGTGCCGATCGTATCATCAAGGTTCCGGATATGGATATGTACAAGGTGAGGGTGAAGAACTGGTAGTTTTGTGAAAAAATGCCTATTTTTGTAGGTTAAATGCTTAACGACGACAGGCAATTATTGAACAAGATAGCAGATGGGGATGTCAAAGCACTTGGCATCCTCTATGTGCTATATGCTTCAAGGGTGCGTAATTTTGCATTCAGCTTGCTGAAGAACTCATCGGAAGCGGAAGATCTGACTCAGGACCTGTTCTTGAAAATCTGGAACACGAGAGAGAATCTGAGAAGCGTGGATTCATTGCAGTCCTACCTTTTCAGCATGACTCACAATTCGGTGCTCAACTTGATCAAGCACAAGAACGTAAAGGACAGGTATCGTGACCATGCCTCTGATACGCACACTGAAGAATATGAGCCGTTGTCGCAAATAGATACCGCCCAGTTGCTGCAGAACATCGATGAGGCGCTGGAGCGGATGTCGGTATTGCGTAAGACCATCTTCAAGATGCACAGATATGAACATAAGACATATCAGGAAATAGCTGATGCTCTGATGATCAGTCCGAAGACAGTACAGTACCACATATCTTGCGCATTGTCCGAGTTGCGGAAATTATTATAAAAACACATAATTTATATGAAACGTAATTTACTGATTTTAGCTGTTGCTGCATTGGGCATTGTCTCTTGCGGAAACAATGAGCCGCAGTATGCGAACAGGGCGGAGAAAATCGTCGCAGAGATTCACAACCCCGCTTCCAAGTATGTTGTAGTTGCTTGTCACAGAGGTGATTGGAGGAACTACCCGGAAAACTCCATTCCTGCCATCGAGTCCATTATCCGTATGGGTGCGGACATTATGGAGCTCGACCTCAAGCTCACCAAGGACAGCGTTCTGGTCCTGTCTCATGACGCCACTCTGAACCGTTGCACCACAGGAAAAGGCCTCGTAAGCGATTATACATTGGACGAAATCAAGAAGTTGAGACTTAAGAGAGCACACGGTGTCGCTACGGATTCACTCCGCATGCCTACCCTCCGTGAAGCACTCGAATGCTGCAAAGACAGGATTTGTGTCAATGTGGACCAGGGATATGAGTACTACGATATGGTACTGGCCATCACTGAGGAACTCGGTGTGACCGACCAGATTCTCATAAAGGGCAAGAAACCGGTAGCGGAGGTTGCTGCCAAAATGGCTGAGCATGAGCACAATATGATGTACATGCCTATCATTGACATCCAGAAGGAACATGGTCAGGCTCTCTTCAACGAATATATGGAGACAGGCACTGTTCCTCTTGCTTATGAGGTTTGCTGGAAGAAGACGACTCCTGAGGTAGAGGACTGCTTCAAGAAGATAATCGCTTCAGGCTCAAAGCTTTGGATTAACACTATATGGGGAAGCCTCTGCGGCTATCTCGATGATGACAAGGCTCTCGACTGCGGCAATCCTGCTGAGGTTTATGACAAGGTCATTGCTTATGGCGCGTCAATGATTCAGACTGACCGTCCTGAGCAGCTGATCAGCTATCTCCGTAAGAAAGGACTTCACGACTAAGGAGAGGGGAGAGGAGATGTTTGACTTCTTCAATATGAGCGCACCGTCAGTAGTCAAAGTTGCGCCTGAAAATGCTGACAAAGTCTGGAAGCGTAAGCGTTTCCAGACCTTTTTGACTATCACTTTCGGCTATGCCCTCTACTATGTGTGCCGCATGTCGATGGGCGTAATGAAGCAGCCGCTTATAGATGCCGGCCTGCTCAATGCAACCCAGCTCGGTATCATCGGCGCCTGCCTCTACTGGTGCTATGCCGTTGGCAAATTCGTGAACGGCTTCCTTGTGGACACTGCCAATGTCAAGAGATTCATGGCCGCAGGCCTGATCGCTTCTGTTGCCGCCAACTTCATAATGGGAGTGCTGGGCGTTTCTGCAGCCAAGGCAGGACTCAGCAGTTCATTGATATTCATCCTCTTCGCGATAATGTGGGGAATCAACGGCTGGGCTCAGTCAATGGGTGCTCCGGCTGCTATCGTGGCATTGTCCAGATGGTTCCCGCTCAAGATACGCGGAACTTATTACGGATTCTTCAGCGCGTCCCACAACATTGGCGAAGGCCTTTCATTCATATTCGTCGGCTCCATCGTGGCTGCGTTCGGATGGAAATGGGGCTTCTTCGGTGCGGCCTGTGCCGGCATATTGGGGGTTATCCTGATACTGCTCTGGCTTCACGACACACCTGAAAGCAACGGTCTGCCTCCGGTTGAGGTCCTCTCCGGTGAGAAGACTCAGCAGGAGTATGACGCGGACAAGGCCGCAGCCGGAATGTCCGCAGGCAAGGACAATTCAGAGGCTCAGACTCAGGAAACCAGAAGAATACAGAGAGCTGTGCTCAGGAATCCTGGAGTGTGGATATTGGCATTGTCCAGCGCATTCATGTACATGAGCCGCTATGCCATCAATGAATGGGGAACTATTTTCCTGCAGGAGACATATGACTACGAATTGACAGCAGCGGCAGCCATCATCGGCATCAACCCTATCTTCGGAGTTCTCGGAACCGTATTTTCAGGCTGGTTTTCCGACAAGGTGTTCAAGGGTGACAGAAAATATCCTGCATTCGTCTCAGGAATTCTCGAGGCGATCGCGCTGTTCCTGTTCCTCTTCGGCGGCGGAAGCAAGTTTGTGCTTGTCCTGTCAATGGTACTCTTCGGTGTCGCTATCGGAGTGCTCATCAGCTTCATAGGCGGACTGATGGCTATCGACCTTGTGCCGAGAAAAGCCACCGGTGCTGCTCTCGGAATTGTCGGCATGGCATCATACGCTGCAGCAGGTATCCAGAATATCGTTTCCGGACTCTTGCTGGACGGCAACACTTTCGAGACAGTGAACAAACTTGGTGAAACTGTTGTAAGACACGACTTTACCTATGTCAGCTGGTTCTGGTTCGGAGCAGCTGTCATATCATTCCTGCTTCCGGTCCTGAACTGGAGACGCAAACAGCAGGAAATCTGATAATACAGGACTTCTACAGATCCGTTCCCCGCAGTTCTATTCCGTCGGCATCCCAGTCTATCTGGTCGGTATCCGGTTCGTTGAATGGCTGCAGGAACGGATTGTGCGTTCTCTCATCCGCAATACTGCTGGTTCCTCCGTGTCCCGGGAAAACCGTGACATCCGCAGGCAGGACCAGCAGTTTTTCCATAATGCCTACGATCAGCTGGTCGTAATCTCCTCCCGGCAGGTCGGTCCTTCCGATGCAGCCGGCGAAAAGCGTATCTCCCGTGAACAATGCCTTGTCAGCGGCATCGTACAGGCAGACGCCTCCAGGAGTGTGTCCAGGGGTGGAAATGACAGTGAACTCGGTCTTGCCGAAACTCAATGTCTGATTCTCGGTGAGGGGCAATGTGCAGAAAGAAGTATCGACACTCTTTAGGCCGAAACGCCTGCCGTAATCGTCCTTGAGCAGGTAATCATCCTCCGGGCTCATATAGACCGGAATGCCATATTTTTCGGCACATTCTTTCACGCCGTAGATATGGTCGGGATGCGCATGGGTGAGCATTATCATCTTGGGAGCCAGGCCTTTCTCTGTGATTTTGGAATATAGGGCTTCCGCCTCTCCGGCAGTGTAGAAGCCAGGGTCAATGATGGCGCACTCACCGGTTTCGTCACCGGCAACATAGCAGTTTACCTCGAAGGGATTGAAGTGGAATGTCAGTACTTTGAGCATAGTGATTGTCGTTTTGAACAGCACATTTTGGCAAAATTAAGAAAAACCACTTTGTTTTCCTTGTGAAAGTATCGTATTTTTGCACTACAACACGTTCACAAGAAAACTATGCATATCGGAATAGCAGGCAACATAGGTTGCGGGAAAACGACATTGACCCGTATGCTCTCGGAGCATTATGGGTGGACTCCCAAGTACGAGGCGGTCACCTATAACCCTTATCTGGAGGATTACTACAAGGATATCAAGCGCTGGTCTTTCAATCTCGAGGTGTATTTCCTGACCCAGAGGTTCAAGGACTTGCTCGAGATCGCCCATTCCGATGAAGTCATCATCCAGGACAGGACCATCTTCGAGGGAGTATATATCTTCGTGGCCAACAACAAGGCCATGGGAAATCTCACAGACCGCGACTACGAGACCTATATGGACCTGTTCCGTCTGATGATGTCGCTTGTGAAGGCCCCGGATCTTCTCATCTACCTGAAATCTTCAGTTCCGCATCTGGTGGCCCAGATACAGAAACGCGGAAGAGAATATGAGAAAAGCATTGAACTTGAGTATCTTGAGGGACTCAACGAGCGCTACGAAAAGTGGATTGCCGAGTACCCTGGCAGGGTGCTGACCATCGACGCTGACGGCCTCGATTTCCAGAACCGTCCGGAAGACTTCGCGTCCATCACCGACAAGATAGATTCAGAACTGTACGGCTTGTTCTAGCAGTACTTTTCCTGCCGTTCAGAAAAGCATTGCCAGGTGATAGGCGAAGAACGCCATCAGCCAGGCTACAATCATCGTATAGACGCAGCAGGCTATTGCCCAACGCCATTTTCCGGTCTCATTCTTTATCGCCACGAATGTCGCGATGCACGGGAAATACAGCAGGATGAATACCATGTAGGACAATGCCGCGGCCGGCGAAATGTCCTTCAGCAGCGCACTCTGAAGCTGGGTGTCCTCGCTAAGATCCTGTCCTTCCGAGACCTTCGCCCCGTCTGCATACATCACGCCCAATGTGCTGACTACAAGCTCTTTGGCGGCGATGCCCGTAAGCAGTCCCACATCCATTTTCCAGTTGAAGCCCAGCGGCTCCATTGCAGGTGACACCAGCCTTCCGAGCTGGCCGATATATGAGTTTTCCTGTTGTGCGGCATAGAGTGAGTCGATCTGCCCGGCGAGAACTGACACCTCTGGGGTAGCCTCTGCATTGACCTTGTCAGAAACTGCGGCGGTGTAGGCTTCCTGGGCGACTGACAGTTCCTTGCTCTTAGGGAAATAGCCTAAGAACCAGATGATTATGGAGCAGACAAGGATGGTGGTGGCCATTTTCTGCAGATATTGCTGGCCCTTTTCCCAGGTATGGCGCCAGATGGCTTTTCCGGTAGGAACCCTGTATGGCGGAAGTTCCATAACGAACGGCAGATCATCGTCTTTCACGAATTTGCTCAGCAGGATGGCGGAGAATATCGCGAGCACGATACCCAGCATATAGATGCCAAGCAGGGCAAGCGCCGCATTGTGCGGGAAAAACGCTCCGGCAATCAGCACGAATATCGGCAGTCTTCCGGCACAGGACATGAACGGAATGATGGCTATGGTTATCATCCGGCTCTTTCTGCTCTCGATTGCACGTGTCGCCATAATCGCAGGCACATTGCAGCCGAAGCCCATCACCATAGGGATGAATGACTTGCCGTGCAGGCCGATCTTGTGCATCAGCTTGTCCACGATGAATGCGGCTCTGGACATATATCCGGAGTCCTCCATCAGGGAGATGAAGAAGTAGAGTATCAATATGTTAGGCAGGAACACCAATACGCTTCCGACGCCGGAAATAACGCCGTCCACTACCAGGTCCTTCACCCATCCGTCCGACATTATGGACGCCACGAATGCCCCGAACTTGCCGACCAGCCAGTCGATCCACTGCATCGGATAGTCGCCCAATGTGAATGTCGCCTGGAAAATGAGATAGAGTATCGCGATAAATATCGGGAACGCCATCCACTTGTTCGTCACGACAGCATCTATCTTGTCCGTCAATGTCTTTTTGGGTGTTATGTCCAGGTGTGGCTTGTACGTCTCGGCGAGCGCGCCCTGGATGAAGGCGTACTTGGCGTCCACGATGGCCGACTCGGTGTTCGTATGCAGCAGGTCTTCGATTCTGTTCTCTTCTTCAGTCCGCGCTGTTATGATTTCATCCCTGTTCGGAAGGGTCTCTATGACCTTCTCTATGTCCTTGTCGTCTTCCAGGTACTTGATTGCCAGATATCTCGTGGAGTACTTGTCCCTCAGCGAATGGTTCTTCTGAAGAAGAAGCTTTATCCGGTCAATGCTCTTTTCGAGTTCGGCTCCATGGTTGATGTGGATATGTCTGGCGAGTTTAGCGTCGCTCTGAGTATATATCTGGATGACAGTGTCGAAAAGCTCCGGAATACCCGTTCCGTCACGGCTTATCGTAGGGCAGACAGGCATACCCAGGAGATAGCCCAACTGCTTGATGTCCAGCTTGTCACCTTTCGCCTTCAGCTCATCGTACATATTCAGGGCCATCACCACTCTGAGGTTCATGTCGATGACCTGGGTGGTGAGGTACAGATTCCTTTCAATGTTGGATGCGTCCACGACATTGATGACGACATCAGGCACATTGTTAATCAGATTCTTGCGGACATAGAGTTCCTCAGGGCTGTAGGCGGAAAGCGAGTACGTACCCGGCAAGTCCACAAGCACGAACTTGTATCCCTTATATTCGAAAGAGCCCTCTTTGGCATCCACGGTCACGCCGCTGTAATTGCCCACGTGCTCGTGTGCGCCTGACGCAATATTGAACAGTGAAGTCTTTCCGCAGTTGGGATTTCCCACAAGCGCCACCCTGATGACGTGGCCCCGCTCCTCGGCGAGGTTGCTCATCATCTTGTTCAGCGACCATTCCTCATCACAGTCGTCAGCGAAAATGGTGTCGAATGCGTGGTCCTGCTGCATGGCTTTTTTGGCCTCGCTCTCACCGATGACCTCTATCTGGTCGGCCTCGCTCCGTCTCAATGAAAGTTTGTAGCCAAGTATCTCATATTCGATAGGATCTCTCAGCGGAGCATTGAGAACCACCGTCACTTTCTTTCCGGCGATGAAACCCATCTCAATCAGACGTTTCCGGAAGCTCCCGTGGCCGTTCACCTTTACGATGACGCCCTGCTCTCCGGTGTTCAAATCAGATAATTTCATACTATCAAAAATTTTAAATTCTTCCTTTTCCGCCGTTGCCGCCTACTCCATTGAATTCATGTCAATGAGGTTGTTCAGCAGTGCGTACACGGTCAGGCCGGCCACAGTCTTGATGCCGGTTTTTCTCGTTATGTTCTTCCTGTGAGTTATCACAGTATATATGGAAATGCAGAAATGGTCTGCTATCTCCTTGTTCTGCATGCCTTTGGCAACACATACCAGTATCTCCTTCTCCCTCGCGGACAGCTCTTCCCCTTCTGCCTTCGCCTCATTTGGGACTGATTTCAATGTGGAGGTCAGCTTCTGCTCTATCTCATCGGATCTGTCTGACAGATAGATGGTCGCATCATAGCCTGCCGCAATACCGGCATCCATAGCAGATGAAAGCAGCGCTACCACAGGCACATCCAGAATGTTTTTTATCGTATCCCGTCCTGCAGAGCGGCCCGACCTGTCAAAAGCCGCCATATCCACGATGACAATGTCGGCATCATATTCTTCCAGCTGCTTCTCCGGCTCCTCAGACACATACTGAAGCATACCGCAGACATCGAAGCCGGAAAAATTGTCAATGACGTGCCTGATGCCCTCAGCAATGATTACTGACGGCTCGATTATGAGAATTTTTCTTACTGGCTCTCTCATTTTTCCGTTACTCCCAATGCCTTTTCCCTTGCCGCCGCCATAGGGACAAGAATTTCATCTTCAATATAAGTGTGTTTCCCCAGATCATCCTCCAATCTGTACAGACAATCCAGCACATCCTGTATGAGATTGCTGTCGCAGCTCTGAGGCAAGTACTTCATTACTATATTCTTGAGGTCGTTCAGCTTCTCTTCCACATTCGAATGGCTTTCCTCATACTGCCCGATTCTGTAGCCTGTCCCTGTGACAGCCCCTTCAGAAAGTTCCTTGATATATGGGAACACTGTCGTCTCCTCATATTCGAAATGCTTCAGAATCTCGCTCTTGTACCCTTTATAGAATCGCGTAAGAATCTGGCAATGCTTCTCGTCGCAATCCTTGATCATCTTATTGACAGCCTTTTCCAATGTCTCCAAAGCCTTTCCCATATAATAATGGTGCGAATAGTGAAGATACGTCACTATATCCTTCATGCTGCTTCTCGAAATCTCCTCTTCGGAAGGGACATAATTGTCAATGATATATATCTTGCTGATCAGCAGAAGCGTATGAGGATTGACATTGCTTTCGGCGCAAACCTCTTCTATCGTTTTTTCTCCGAATCCGAAGTTTATGCCGAGTCGGCGTATAACCCCTAAAAGTCTATGGTCTGCGTCAGGCAAATCTGCCATTTTCATCCCCGTAGAGAGCAGTTTCCCATTATGTTTATCTGTCAATGTCATAATTCCATAGTTAAACAGAGCAAAGTTAATAATCCTTAACCGAAAGTAAAAGCGGTGCTCCTTCACAGGAAACCGCTTTTAACAACAATCAAAAGGATTCACTAACTATATGGCTTATAATCTCAATCCAACGACTGCAAAGTTACATTCAAGGGAAATACTGCACAATCCCCAATAATGGTTAAATTTGCAGAGAAAAACCATAAGGAAAAATGAGCAAGAACACACGGAAGAAACTGGAACTTCATATGCCCGGCAAGCGTCTGCTTCTGCACGCCTGCTGTGCCCCTTGCTCTTCTGCAATAGTTGAATGCCTTGTAAATCAAGGTGTTAGGCCGGTGATATTCTATTCCAATTCGAACATTTTTCCGGAAGAAGAATACCTCAAGCGCCGTAACGAATGCATCCGATATGCTGAAGAGACAGGATTGGATATAGTCAATGATGACTACTGCCACGAAGACTGGCGATGCATAGCCCGGGGCCTGGAACACGAAGGGGAAAGAGGCGCAAGATGCTCAGAATGTTTCAGATACCGCTTGGAGAGAGCAGCCTCCTATGCACACCGTAACGGCTTCGACGTGCTCGCCACCACCCTCGCTTCTTCCAGATGGAAGAATCTGACTCAGGTCAATGCAGCCGGATCCTATGCCTGCGGCCTTTTCCCTGGCGTCACCTGGTGGGATATGAACTGGCGGAAGGGCGGACTCCAGGAAAGGCGCAACGAAATCATCCGCGAGCACGGATTCTATAACCAGTTGTACTGCGGATGTGAATTCAGCCTCGCCACATCTGAGGCCGTCAAGAAGGAACGTTAGTACAGAAGATCCGGATTGTTCTTATGGTCGCTTGAAAGGAAATCGAAGTGGCTTGAATGCCAAGTCCACGTGAAAAGCACACCGGAAGCGGCATCCTTCATCGTAACCGTCTGGCGGAACACCTTGCTGAACCGGATTTCCCGACCGGAAGAGACCATCTCTCCCAGGCATTTCCATCCGCCTGCAGTGAGTCCGAACACATAAATCGCTGTCCCGTTTCCGGAAGCGGAACGTACACCGACCACAAGTTCCATCTCCCCGTCATCGGTAAAGTCGTGAGGCCCGACTGCGTACTCATTGGTTTTCAGCTCATTGCCTCCGTTGAACCCTATCTTCGGATAAGTCTTTCCGGAAGAAGTCGCCATGTTCGGCTTGCCGTCAATGAACAGGACAGTCCTTTCCCCCGATGCGTCTTCTACAGCCGTGACAGCGCTGTTCCCATAGTAGAAAGTGAGAACTTTGAACGCTTTTCCATAAGAGGAGAAGGTCAATGTCTTGCCCGCAGAACCGCATTGGGCTGCAGTAAAAACAAATCCGCCCTCCAATCCAGAGATGAAGGGCGTCTGTGCCATAGCATTGAAAGCCAATGCTTCAAGTATCATGACTGCCACGCAGGCAGCAAATGTCTTCAGTGTTCTCATCAGAATGCAAAGTTAGAAAAAAAATCGCATTCCTTCAGAAGAGTGTCCGTCAGATTTTAGTGAGAAGTCCCTCTTCAAGGTCCTGTGCGGCGGTCTGCTTGATTCTGTAGTGGAGCTTCTTGCCTGTAGCATTGAGCGGGATTTCTTCCACGAACCTGTAGTAGCGAGGACGTTTGAAATTGGCGATGAACGGGCTTTCCTTGCAGAACGCATCCAGCTCTTCTACTGTCAATGACTCATCACCTTTGATGACATAGGCTGTGACAAGCTGGCCTCTGACTCTGTCCGGGACAGCAGTGACGATGCAGTCCTTGACCTTAGGGTTCATGTTGAGGACTTCTTCCACCTGAGTAGGATAGATATTCTCGCCCGAAGATATAATCATGTCGTCCTTTCTGCCCACGATGGTCACGAAATGGTTCTTGTCCCATGTGGCCAAGTCATTGGTATAGATGAAATCCTTGTAGTATTTTTTGCTCGTCTCTTCAGGGTTGTTGTAATAGCAATAAGGGGATTTTGCCGGGCTGCTGATGATTACTTCGCCCACTTCCACACCGTCGGTGGCAGCCAGTTCCTCCGGCTCGGCCTTGCGGTCTTCGAATACTTTTACCACTCTTACATCGTCGTCGATGCAGGATGCCCCTGCCGTGCCTGCGTATTCAGGAAGGTCAAACGGGCGCAGGAACGTGTTCCAGAAAGTCTCGGTGGTTCCGTATCCGTTGAATATGTTGTGAGTCAGTACTTTCTGGTATCTTATGCAGGATGCTTTCTCCAGCGGGCTGCCCATGGTCACAATGCCCCTGAGCGAACTTATGTCCTTCGGGTTGCTTTCCTGTGCATCAGCGAGGTCTTCCAGCACGGTAGGTACTCCGATCAGGAAGGAAATGTGGTATTTCCCGACATATTCCAATGTTTTCTCTGCATTGAACTTGCCCATGATTACCATGCATCCGCCGGCGTACAGTGTCGGGCAAGGTCCTGCGCAGTGGAGTCCTCCTCTGTGGAACCAAGGCGTGGTGTTCATCGTGATGTCCCTGTAGCTCATCGGGAAATGAATCATCACATCGTGGCTGGAGAGAACTTCATTGATGCTGGTGAGCGGAACTGCTTTCTGGCGGCCGGTCGTTCCAGAGGTATATAGTCTGGTGGTCTCGTCATATATGTTGAGTTCATATGGCGGGACAGGGTCCTCTGTGGTAGAGTTGCCTACATAGTCATTGTATGAGAGGATGTCGCCGTGGCTTGTCGCGTCCGTGACGATAAGCCTTTCCGGCTTGAAGGTGGCAAGACTTACGGCTTCAAGTATCTCGGCTTCCCTCTTGGAGTCGAAAAGCAGGATGCGCGGCTTGGAGTCATCTATGTTCTGTGCGATTTCACCCGGGCTGAGGCGGTAGCTTACCGGACAGTTCACAGTGTGAAGTTTGTGGCAGGCCACATATACGAATACGAATTCCGGGCAGTTGAGGAGCTGGTACATTATCACGTCTCCTTTCTTCATTCCGTCCCTGAGCATGGCTGCAGCGAACTTGTTGCTTTCGCGGTTCAGTTCATCGTAGGACCATCTCCTGTCTGTGTCAGGATATATCAGGGCGCTTCTGTTTCCATATCTTCTGACATTGCGCATAAAGCCGGCAATCCAAGTGTATTCTCTTTCGAAAATCTGTCTGAATTCTGTGTTCATGTCGTTTATTGTATTCTTGTTTGTAAATTGTTACGGCTGCAAAATTATAAAGGAGGGCCGAATGGACTAAATTTTTGTGATTAGATGCCTCCATATTTGATGAAATCCGGTAAAGAGTGGTGAAAAGCCGCATTTTGTGGCAAAACAATGACTGTTTTTACCCGGCAGATGCAACAAAAAGGAGATTCTCCGCATCTAAAAAAAGGTTATTGACACAGATTTTATGAGAAAATTGAGAAATATATTGCTTTTGGCATTGACCTGTCTGCCGGTGCTGTCGTGCTCGGTGCTGGGCAGTGACTTGCTCTATGACATCGCCGGGATAACGCTGCGGATTTATCGTAGTGACGCGGACGGAAATGATTCGCTGAACCCGGATGTGAATGCTGAAGGGTTTGACCCGGGCAAGGTGACTGTAGTGTGGGAAGGAAAGACGTATCGCGTGGAGGAGTCTGAGGATTCCGGCGTTTCCCCAATGACCTACCTTCCGATATTTTACGGGCTCAGGCTGAGTACCGACAACTTCGGGAAATGGTATTTCTGGTTCGGGGAACTGAGCGGTGAAGAAGACATTGACAATAAGGACCTCGTCATTGACTGGGGCGACGGAACATCCGATACCATAACTGTATATAACAGGTTGAAGTGGAAGGTCAATGGAGAGCCGTCGATTACAAGGCGTTTCTACATCAATGGGGTGAAGCAGAATTCTGACATTCCGGTCTTCAAATTTGTCAAATGAAGACTTCTGTTGTTCAATAGAAGCCATACTTTTTGACGCGAATGATAAATTTCTTACTTTTGTACCGTCACTGTTCTGGCAGGTGTCAGGAAAGAGGCGGCATTGTTTTGTAAACGCGTTTAAACTAAAGAATTATGCATATAGCTATCGCTGGTAATATCGGCAGCGGCAAGACCACATTGACACGGATGCTGGCTGCGAGATATGGTTGGACTCCGAAGTACGAGTCTGTGGATTTTAACCCGTATCTGTCTGATTTCTATGATGATATGAGCAGATGGTCGTTCAATCTCCAGATTTACTTCCTGAACAAGAGGTTCAAGGACGTGGTGGATATCTCCAAGAACAGCGAAACTATCATCCAGGACAGGACCATCTATGAGGACGCCAAGATTTTCGCGCCTAACCTGCACGATATGGGCCTCATGAGTTCCAGGGATTTCGACACATATTCAGACCTGTTCGATCTGATGATGTCTCTGGTGAAGATGCCTGACCTGCTCATCTATCTCAAGTCTTCCATTCCTAATCTTGTGTCCCAGATCCAGAAAAGGGGCAGGGAATATGAGAAGACTATCCGTATCGACTATCTTACCGGACTGAACGAGCGTTATGACAAGTGGATAGACTCTTACAAGGGACATCTCCTCGTCATTGACGCGGACAAATACAAGTTCGGAAACAAGGAAGAGGATTTCGAGGCTGTGACCGATATGATTGACTCAGAGCTGTTTGGCCTTTTCCCGTCTCAGGAAACTAAGTAAAGTTTATTTTATATGACAACAAGACCGACAATTATCGATTTCGTTGAGAAATACACTCGCGAGTTCGCGTCTCACGTTTTCTTGCGTGAGAAACCGGCTGACCATTGGACCGAAACGACATTTGAACAGACCCGACTTGAGGCTTACAGAGTGGCTGCAGGACTTATGGCTCTCGGCCTGAACAAGGGAGACAAAGTATCGCTGCTTTCTGAAGGCCGCAATATGTGGGTTATCGGAGAGCTCGGTATTCTGTATGCCGGAGCTGTCAATGTTCCTCTTTCCATCAAACTGGAAGAGGGCAGTGACCTGGTTTTCCGAATCAAGCATTCCGATTCCCGTTTCGTGATGGTTTCAGGAACGCAGCTTCCTAAGGTAAGACGTATTATGGCTGAAATTCCGGGCGTGGAGAAAGTCATTGTACTGGATGACCTTGCGGAATATAAGGAGAATGAAATACCGATGTCCGAGGTTCTGAAACTCGGCGACAAGTTCATGAAGAAGAATCCGGGAGCGCTCGAGGAGAGATACAAGTCCATCGGACCGGATGATTATGCCAACATCAGCTATACCTCCGGCACCACTGCTGACCCTAAGGGTATCCTCCTGACTCACAGGAACTATACTGCCAATGTGGAGCAGGCTCATTCTGTGGTTGCGATTCCAGAGGAAGCCGTGATGCTTATCATTCTGCCTCTCGACCATTGCTTCGCCCATGTTGCAGGTTTCTATACGATGATGTCTTATGGCGGAAGTATCGCCACCGTTCCGGTCGGAAAGACTCCTATGGCATCACTTAAGAATATCCCGATGGCCATCAAGGAGGTAAGACCTCACGTGATGCTTTCTGTTCCTGCACTCGCACGTAACTTCAAGAAAAATGTCGAGGCCGGAATCAAGGCCAAGGGTCCTAAGGTGGAGAAACTCTACAACTTCGCATTGAACCTGGCCATTTCCTATAATAAGGAGTATTACAATAGAGGCGGATTCTTCCAGCTCTGGAAAAAACCTCTTATGGCTCTCTTCGACAAGATCATCTTCAAGAATGTACGTCAGGGATTCGGCGGCAGGATGATGTTCTTCGTGGGCGGCGGTGCGCTTCTGGATATCGAGCTCCAGAGATACTACTGCGCTATCGGTATTCCGATGTTCCAGGGCTACGGCCTTTCTGAGGCTACTCCGATCATTTCAGCAAACTCTTTCGACGCCTGCATCTTCGGTTCGTCCGGCCGTGTAGTGAAGCCGATGGAAATCAAGATCTGTGACGGGGACGGCAAGTCTCTCGGCTATGGCGAGAAAGGTGAAATCGTCATCAAGGGCGAGAATGTGATGGCAGGCTACTGGAAGAACCCTACCGCAACTGCTGAAACAGTTGTTGACGGCTGGCTTCATACCGGTGATATGGGCTATATGAGAGATGAGACCTTCCTTTATGTGGTAGGCCGTTTCAAGTCATTGCTCATTTCCGCTGACGGCGAGAAATATAGCCCGGAAGGATTTGAGGATTCGCTTACTGACAGTTCGAAATACATTGACCAGGTGGTTCTTCACAACAATCAGGACCCTTACACGACAGTGATCATCGTTCCTAACAAGGAGGCTCTGAAGGACTTCGTGAAGACGGAGAATCCTGGTATCGACCTTGCTTCCCGTGAGGCTAAGGAACTGATGTTGAAGAAGATTCAGGATGAGGTCAATTCCTACAGGAAGGGCGGTTCACGTGCAGGCATGTTCCCTGAAAGATGGCTTCCTGCTGCGATCATCGTGGCTGACGAGCCGTTCACGGAGCAGAACCACATGGTGAACAGTACCATGAAGATTGTCCGCGGAAAGGTGGAGAAGCACTATGCTGACCGCATTGAATATGCATTGACGGCAGAAGGCAAGAACCTCCTTAACGAGAAAAACATTGCATCGCTGTAGAGCGGTACAATGTTTTCCTTGTGCTTCGGACGGGACTTGAACCCGTACAGGCATTGCTGCCCAAGGGATTTTAAGTCCCTCGTGTCTACCAATTCCACCACCAAAGCGAATTGGAATGACAAAGTTAGATAAAAATGTTTAAAAACAAAATATAGACAAAATGGGATTACTCGATGGAAAAGTCGCCCTTATAACGGGCGCTGCTAAAGGAATCGGAAAGGCTATTGCTCTGAAGTTCGCTTCAGAAGGTGCTGATGTCGCTTTCACTGACCTCGTAATCAATGAAGCTGCTGAAGAGACGATAAAGGAACTTGAGGCGTTTGGACATAAGGTGAAAGGTTATGCTTCCAATGCTGCTGATTTTGCTCAGACTCAGGAAGTTGTGGACCAGATTATGGCAGAGTTCGGCCATATAGATATTCTCGTGAACAATGCCGGTATCACCAAGGACGGCCTGATGCTAAGGATGAGTGAGGCTCAGTGGGATGCCGTCATCAATGTGAACCTCAAGTCCGCATTCAATTTCATCCACGCATTGACTCCGATCATGGCTCGCCAGAGAGGCGGCAGCATCATCAACATGTCATCTGTGGTAGGTGTTTCCGGCAATGCGGGCCAGTGCAACTATTCTGCTTCCAAGGCAGGTCTTATCGGTCTTGCCAAGTCTATCGCCAAGGAAATGGGTCCTCGCGGCATCCGTGCAAACTGCATTGCCCCTGGTTTCATCATCTCCGACATGACCAGCGCGCTCTCAGAAGAGGTGCGTGAGCAGTGGGTGAAGACCATTCCGCTCCGTCGCGGCGGCACTCCTGAAGATGTGGCCAAGGTGGCTCTCTTCCTCGCCAGCGACCTCTCCTCTTACGTCAGCGGCCAGGTCATCCACGTCTGCGGCGCCATGAACTGCTAAATATCTACGGCCTCGTGTGCAAAACAAGTCTTTCTGCACACGTCAATGCCTGATTTATATTGTCCCGTGTGCAAAAAGGAACGTATTTGCACACGGGATTCTATTTAGAAATATTTCTTTTCCTGGTGGTCGAGGGCGATGAAGATGGCAAGCATCGCGGTGAAGGCCCAGAGGGAGGAGCCTCCGTAGCTCATGAATGGTAGAGGGATGCCTATGACAGGCATTAGGCCGATGGTCATGCCTATATTTATGAACAGGTGCATGAACAGGCAGCTGGCCAGGCAGTAGCCGTAGATTCTGGTGAAGTTTTCCCGGCTGTGCTCGGCATCTTTCAGGATCTGCAGAATCAGTAGCACATACAGGCCGATGACTATAAGGCATCCGAAAAAGCCCCACTCCTCACCCACAGTACAGAAGATGAAGTCCGTGCTCTGCTCCGGCACGAATCCGTAAGTGGTCTGAGTGCCGTTCATGTAACCCTTTCCGAAAAGACCGCCCGAGCCGATGGCAATCATTGACTGGTTCACATTGTACCCGACACCCGCCGGGTCATCTTTCATGCCCAGCAGCACCTCGATTCTCTTCTTCTGGTGGTCCTGGAGAATGTCATTGAAAATAATGTCGGCGGAAAACACCAGGCACACGCCTATGACGAAGACCAATGTCGAGGCCAGCGCGAAGTTGTTCTTCTTTTTGTAGGAACGCCAGAGTATGAACGGAAGAGTGAGAGCGGAAATGCCTACCAGAATGTATTCCGGATGGATTCCCATCAGAGCGGGGATTTCCTCGCCTTTGGCTGCCTGTAGTGCAGTCCACGCATCCCGCAGAAAATAAAGGGCGGTGATGCAGACGACGGAAATCGCAATCCATTGCACCGTCTTCCTGGTGTTCAGTGCGCTGCATACCGAAATGATGCCCATCAGGACAAGAATCGCGGTATAAGGTGAGGCGACAAGAGTCAGGATAAAGGTCAATATGGCAAGTCCAAGCATTGCCAGCAGCCATCCCGACAGTCCTTCACGGTACAGCATGAATATAAAACCTACATAGACGAGCGCGGAGCCGGTCTCGCTCTCTGCCAGAATTATTAGCATCGGCAGGATTATGATGCAGGCGACTGTGATGAAATTCTTGCTCTTCGTCAGTCGGAATCCCGCGCGGCTCATAGTGTAAGCCAATAGTAATGAGGTGGTTATCTTTGATATCTCGGCGGGCTGAAACCGGACAGGGCCGAATTCAAACCAGGACTTTGAGCCTTTTACCTCCACACCGAGGAAGATGACCGCGACCAGCAGCACTATGACCAGAAAATAGAACAGTATCGCCCCGCTTTCCCATAGGGAAGGATTGATGATGAAGATTATCAATGCCCCGAGCCCGAAAGCCGTAAGCATCCAGATGAACTGTTTGCCGCTGTTCGCCGTGAAATCGAAAAGTCCGCTGATATCGGAACCGTGCACTGCCGCGTAGATGTTCGCCCAGCCGATGAAGACCAGAGCCAGATATATGAATATCAGCTTCCAGTCGTATGCTTGTCCAATGCTTCTGCTGCTGTAATTTCCCATATCAGTATGTTTTTACACGTGACATAAGGTTTCCTTGAAGCACTCTGTCCTCCAAAGGCCGCCGCTCTGCGCTGATCTCGCCTTTCAGGTATTTCTCCACAAGCAGTGACGCTATAGGGCAGGCCCACGTGGCACCGAAACCGCCATTTTCAATGTAGGCCGCAACTGCAATCTTTGGATTGTCCTTGGGCGCGAAGCAGATGAACACGGAGTTGTCAGCTCCACGTGGATTCTGGGCGGTGCCGGTCTTTCCGCAGATGTCCAGGCCTTCCACGGCCGCGATACTTGCAGTACCTCCCGAGCCGAAGCCGCTGTTTACAGCCCTCCACATACCTTGGGTCACTTTCTTGAACTGGGATGTGTCCACCATCGTGTATTGGCGTTCCTTGTATTTCTTGTCTATCTTCAGGGAGTCCGAATCCTTGATGATATGCGGAATGTAATAGTATCCGCGGTTTGCCACGATCGCGCACATATTGGCAATCTGAAGTGGTGTCACGCCGATTTCGCCCTGCCCGATGGACAGAGATATGACTGTGGTGAACTTCCAGCCGTTCTTGCCGTAGATGCGGTTGTAATAGGATGAAGTAGGAATCGTTCCGCCGAGCTCTGCAGGGAAGTCACTGCCCAGTTTGCGGCCGAGTCCGAAACTCTGCACATAGTCGTGCCATTTGTCCAGTGCCTCGCCCGGTCCGCTGTACTTCTTGTTCTCCAGCATATTCTTCATGACGTAGCAGAAATATCCGTTGCAGGACATCATGATGGCCTCTTCGAGGTTCAACGGGGAACGGTGGTTGTGGCAGCCGAGCTTATGCTTTCCGTATGGATAACCCTTGTAGCATGGATAAGTGTATTCCGGTTTGAGAACGCCCTCCTGAAGGCCTATAAGACCGTTTACGAGTTTGAAAACGGAACCTGGAGGATATGGCGCCTGCACGGCCCTGTTGAACATCGGCTTGTGCGGATCGCTTACGATTTCGCTGTAGTGCTTTCCTATGTCGGCGAGCATTTCCACGTCGATGCCCGGGCTGGACACCATTGTCAGAATCTCTCCTGTGGACGGTTCGATGGCCACGAGACTGCCCACCTTGTTCTGCATAAGCATCTGACCGTATTGCTGGAGGTCTGCATCGATGGTGGTGACCACGTCTTTCCCCGGTATGGCTTCCTTGTCGAGCTCCCCGTCCTTGTAACGTGACTGGATCTGGTTCCTCGAGTTCCTCAGATATATCTGATATCCCTTTTCTCCGCGCAATTCCTTCTCCCTGGCCGCTTCAATGCCGGTTTTCCCTGCATAGTCTCCCGGCCTGTACTCGCCAGGGTGCTTCTTGATGTAGGACTGGTCCACCTCGGAGACGTAGCCGAGAAGGTTTCCTCCTGCATTGACAGGATAGTCACGGATGCTTCGGACCTGGCCCTTGAATCCTGGAAACTTATATTGGACTTCCGCGAATTTCATATAGGTCGTGGCCGGAATCTGCTTGAGCATGACAGTTGACTGGTAGCCGATCCGCTTGCGGTCCCTCCGGTAGGTCTTCATCTTGTCGCGGATGAAGTCGCTGCTTACTCCGAGCACGTCGGACAGGAGCAGCGTATCGAAAGGCTGCACTTCCTTCGGGGTTACAAGGATATCGTACGCCACCTTGTTTCCGACAATGATTTTTCCGTTACGGTCATAGATGATGCCTCGTGTAGGATAGACGATGTCATAGACCATCGAGTTGTTGGAGGCATTGATCTTATACTTGTCGTCAATGATCTGGATGACGAAAAGCCTGATGAGCAGGATGCCGGCTACGATGAACAGGCCGGCCTTAAGCCGATTGACACTTGAAGAATACATCACTTTCTCTCGTTAGGGTCCAACAAACTCGCGAGGAACAGTGACGCGACAACGCCTGTGAGCCAGGACAATGCGAATCTCAGCAGAATGAACGGCCAGTCCCTCACCGACGAGCCGTCAGCCCAGATGTAGATGAAAAGGAAGATGAATTGACCTATGGCAAGGGCAGAGAAAAGCTTTGTGGCTCCGAACTTCATCATTGACACGTCCTCTCCTGTAGATACGAGCTCATTTCCGAAGACGATGTTGCAGATGAAACGTCTGGAGGCGGCCACCGGAACGAGTGCAAGGGCATTGAGTCCGACGACTCCTTCAGCAAGAAAATCCACGGCGAGTCCGGACGCGAAAGCTATCAGCATTGCCGGCAACGTCCCGATTCTGGTAGGAAGCAGAAGAATGATGCACGGTAACAGACTCAGGGTTATGTAGGGACTGATATGGAAATAGTTACATATCAGCAGCTGGACTCCGAGTATGATGAAGAACATAAGAAAGTAATTCTGCTTCATTTTTTACCTCCTATGATTTTTTTGCCTTCTTCCAGTGATTCTATCTCAGCCAACTCCTTGTTTGTGACAAGTGTGACATACCTCAGCGCGGAGAAATCCACAAACAGTTCCACAGACACTTCGTATGTGGCTCCGTTCACGATTTTTCTTTCGCCTGTGACTCCAAGAGGAATGTCCGGCGGGAATATGGATGAATAGCCGCTTGTGTAAACAGTGTCTCCCGGCTCGAATTTGTATTGGAGCGGTATCTCCTTGAGGACTGCGCTGTCGTTATGCCTTCCGTCCCAGCACATCGGTCCGGCAGCTCCGTCATTGCCGATTCTCGCACTTACGCTGAACTCAGCATTGAGGAAAGAAATAGCATATGAATAATGTCTGCTGACCGCATCCACGATTCCGATCACGCCGTTGTTCGTAATCACGCCTGTCTGCGGCTTCACGCCATCATCGGAGCCCTTGCCGAGAATCATGTAGTTGTGCTGCTTGTTCAGGCTGTTCTTCACGACAGGAGCCGGCATGAAACCGAATTTGTCAGAAATCATTGACAGCCTCTTTCGGGACAATGAATCAAGCTTGGCGCTCTCCAACTGCCTTTCCAACCTGGAAATCCTGCGGTTCAGTTCGAAGATGTCCTCCGTGAGTTTCTTGTTTTCCTTGGAAAGCGAGAAATATCTCGAAATGGATTCAGTGCATCCCCAGACCTTTCCTGTCACTCCCTGCAGTGCCTTGGTCACGAAGAAATTCTGGACCGTGCTGCTGTTGCGCAGCATACTAAGTGCGGCAATCTCCAATGAAATGAAGACTGCCGTATTCAATATTATCAGAAATATGTTTCCCCTTTTCCGCATCAGCGCTTAAGGAAAGAGCAGTTTCCGATGTGTTTCAATGCAATGCAGGTTCCTCTTGCCACCGCGTGGAGCGGATCCTCAGCCACGTGGAAAGGAATATTGACCTTCTCTGTCAGACGTTTGTCAAGTCCTCGGAGCAATGCACCGCCACCAGAGAGGAAAATGCCGTTTTCTACGATGTCGGAATACAGCTCCGGCGGAGTCTGTTCCAATACGTGGAGGATGGACGCCTCGATTCGCATGATGGACTTGTCCAGACAGCTTGCCATCTCCTGATAAGTGATGGTAGCCTCTACCGGGTGCGCTGTCATCAGGTTAGGTCCGTGTACCGTAAACGGTTCCGGAGCATCTTCGAGATTTGTCAACACTGAGCCCACAGCCCATTTGATGGCCTCTGCTGAAGGCTCGCCAACACGGATGTTGTGCTGCTGCCTCAAGTATGTCTGGATGTCGCTCGTGAAAACGTCACCTGCCGTACGGATACTGTCCTGTACAACAATTCCTCCGAGAGAAATCACGGCAATCTCAGTGGTACCGCCACCTATATCGACTACCATGCTGCCCTTAGGCGCTTCCACCTCCAGTCCGATACCGAGAGCTGCGGCCATAGGCTCGGAAATAAGATAGACATCACGTCCTCCGGCATGCTCCGCCGAATCCCTTACTGCCCTGAGCTCCACTTCGGTACTTCCGGAAGGAATGCCGACTACGAGTCTCAAGTTAGGGGAGAGGAATGAATGTCTCGTGCTGTTCACTTGTTTGATGAAACCTCTGATCATCATTTCGGCAGCCTGGAAATCGGCAATTACACCGTCCCTCAGAGGTCTGATGGTGCGGATGCCCGGTTGCTCTTTTCCGTGCATGAGCTTGGCCTTGTGGCCGAGAGCGATACATTTGCCGCTTGTGCTGTCTATGGCGACAATGCTCGGTTCGTCCAACACGATTTTGTCATTCTGGAAAATGACCGTGTTGGCAGTTCCCAAGTCCATTGCCAATTCTTGAGTCAAGAATGAAAATCCCATATCTTTCTGTCCGGAATTATCTTGTTAATAATACAAATTCATATTTTCCGTAAAATTACAAAATAATCTTAAATTTGCCCAATAGAGTTATCATTAAAATGAACTGATATGAACAGAAAAAAATATCTTATAGTGATGGCGGCAGGACACGGGACCAGAATGCACTCCGAACTGCCGAAACAGTTTCTCGATCTCGCTGGGATTCCGGTGCTTCGGCGGACCATCACCAAGTTCATTGACGCATACCCCGACATCACTGTGATAACGGTGCTGCCGGTGGATGGTGATTACGAGCAATGGTGGCGAGATTACTGCGCACAGTCTGACTTTATGTGCCCTCAGATGATAATCAGGGGCGGAATAACCCGCTTTCACTCTGTAAGGGCCGCGCTCGAAAAAGTGCCTGACGGAGCACTTGTAGCCATCCATGACGGAGTCCGTCCGATGCTGTCGGAAGGAATGATAAAGTCAATGTTTTCAGTCATTTCGGAGGACGAGAACATTCGCGGACTGATACCTGTCATCCCTATGGTGGACACGCTTAAAATTCTTAAGCCGTCTGCCGTGCAGTCTGAATTCGGACACAAACTTTATAGCGAACAGGAGGAGAAACATGTTGACAGGTCCGAGATCTTCGGAGCCCAGACGCCTCAGATTTTCCGTTCTGAGGACATAAAGAAAGCATACTCCCAGGCTTACGACACGTCATTCACTGATGACGCATCAGTCGCGTCCAGATACAAAATACCCCTCGTCTATATTGAAGGCGAGAGGCTGAATTTCAAAATCACGACGCCGGAAGACCTGGCGATGGCAAAGGCCATGCTGAATCCCGACATGTGAAACCGGTGTCCGAAGATGGACTCAACTTTCTAGTCGTCAGCCATTTCCGATGGTGATGACTTCTTGGTGCCGTCAGAATAACTGGTCCTTCTATAGTCCTTTACCCAGACCTGTCTGTCGATGGCCTCATCCAGAGCGATCATTGTCTCTGTGGCGAGGATATAAGGAATCTTCTGGACTGTATTGAGCAGAATCTCCATGAGGTGGTCATTGTCGAAACAATAAATCTTCACCAGCAGCGCGTACTTTCCGGTAACGAAATGGCACTCCACCACTTCAGGGATTTTCTTCAAGTGGGCCACTACTACATTGTACTTGTCCGCTTCGGACAATGAGATGCTGATGAAAGCGCAGATATTCAATCCGATGGCCTGAGGCTTTACTAAGAGGCGGGAGCCGGTGATGACGCCGTTGGCTTCCAATCTCTTGACCCTCTGGTGAATAGCTGCACCTGAAACTCCGCATTCGCGAGCTATCTCCAAAAACGGCATTCTCGCATTCTTAACGAGAAAAGACAGAATTTTCTGGTCCGTCTGGTCAATGTGATATTTTATCATACTACTTACGATTTATTACTTCCGTTCTGCAAAAGTAATGATAATAATTTAAAATAAGTCATAAAAATACAGAAGAATCTATACTTTTATAACTTATTTTGATAGTTTACGATAAAACAATTACTGAAACCTCGCTAAGATTTCTTGACGAATTTTCTGCGGGAACCTTTCTTGGTAGGCTCGGAAGTCGCAATTATCTCTTTGCAGGCCTCTTCCGTCAATGACTGTGCATCAGTATCTTTAGGAATCTTGTAATTCTTGCCGTCCTGTTTGAGATAAGGACCGTAGCGTCCGTTGATGACCTGGATGCCGCTTTCAGTGAAGTCTGAAATCACGGTATTTGCCGCAGTCTTTTCAGAATTGGCATTGATGGCATCGATACATTCTTCCAATGTCACGGTCAGCGGGTCTTTGCCGCGTGGCAGAGAGACGTTCTTGTCCCCGTATTTGAGATACGGACCGAAGCGTCCTTTGGTGGCGATGATGTCTATGTCATTGAACTTTCCTACAGTTCTCGGCAGCATGAAGAGCTTGACTGCATCCTCGAGCGTGATGCTCTCTATCAGCTGACCTGGAGCAAGATGCGCAAACTGCCTGTTCTCGCCTTCACCCTTCTGGATATACGGACCATATTGACCGAACTTGGCGACAATAGGCTCTCCGTCTGCAGGGTCATTGCCGAGCTCGCGGCTCACGCGGCTGTACTCCTTGTCATTGAGCACCTCCTCCACTTTCTTGTGGAACGGAGTGTAGAACTCGCCGATGACCTTGTTCCAGACAAGCTCGCCCTGGGCGATTTCATCGAAGTCCTTCTCCACATTGGCAGTGAAATCATATCCGAGAATGCTGTGGAAATTCTTTACAAGGTAGTCTGTGACGATCATACCTATCTCCTGAGGCAGCAGTTTGCCCTTTTCTGCGCCGACGGTCTCGATTATCTCAACTTCGCAGATGACGTCGTCCTTCATGGTCAGGCAGGTGACCGGAATCTTCTCGCCCTCCTTGTCTCCCTTGGTGATATAACCGCGTCCCGTAGTAAGAGTCGTGATGGTAGGGGAATATGTGGAAGGGCGGCCAATGCCGATTTCCTCCATCTTCTTGACGAGGGTGGCTTCTGAGTATCTTGAAGGAGGTGCAGTGAATTTGCAGTCGGACTTGAACCCGAGAGGGAACATCTTGTCGCCCGTATGCATCTCCGGGAGCACGATTTCCTCATCATCGGTCTGGTCGTCGCTGCCTTCCATATATACTTTCAGGAAGCCGTCGAAAATAACCTGGGAAGCCTGCAGTGCAAATTTCTCGTTTCTCTTGTCCGAAGATATCTTGATGTCGGTACGCTCGACCTTGGCATCAGCCATCTGAGAGGCGATAGTGCGCTTCCATATAAGATTGTAGAGTTTCTGCTCCTGGGCCGTACCTTCGATGGACGTATTCTCTATATAGGTAGGACGTATGGCCTCGTGCGCCTCCTGAGCGCCTTTGGAATGCGTCTTGTACTGTCTGGTCTTGGAGTATTCCTCACCGAAATTGTCCAGAATGAATGCCTTGGCAGTGTTTATCGCAAGACCTGAAAGATTGGTGGAGTCAGTTCTCATATAAGTTATGAGACCGCGCTCGTACAGACTCTGGGCCACGCGCATCGTCACGTTTACTGGGAATCTGAGCTTGCGGGAAGCCTCCTGCTGGAGAGTCGAAGTCGTAAAAGGAGCCGCCGGAGTCTTCGTCCCTTCTTTCTTGTCAATGCTGCTGATCACGAAGTTTGCGCCTTTGCTGTCCTCGAGGAATTTACGGGCTTCGTCAATGCCCTTGAACTTGGTGTCGAGCACTGCATTGACCTTGACATTGGCCTTGGTCCCGTCAGGATGGAAAACGGCCTCGGTGCGGTAGTACTGCTCTTTCTTGAAGCCCATGATTTCACGCTCACGGTCCACGACGAGTCTAAGTGTGACGCTCTGCACACGTCCTGCAGACAGCTTCGGCTGGATCTTGCGCCAGAGAATAGGAGAGAGCTCGAAACCGACGAGCCTGTCCAGTACACGCCTTGCCTGCTGCGCGTCCACGAGGTTCATGTCAATGTCCCTCGGTGTCTTGATCGCATTTTGGATGGCAGTCTTTGTGATTTCGTGGAAAACGATTCTCTTGGTATTCTCTTTCTTGAGTCCGAGAGTCTCGAAAAGGTGCCATGAGATGGCCTCTCCCTCGCGGTCGGCATCGGATGCGAGCCAGACCGTGTCTGCCTTTTCTGCAAGTTTCTTGAGCTCCGTGACCACCTTCTTCTTGTCGGAAGGGACCACATATTCCGGAGAGAATCCGTGCTCAATATCCACGCTCAGTTTCTTGTCCTGCAAGTCCCTGATGTGTCCGTAACTCGATTTGACTATGTAATCTTTTCCTAAAAAGCTCTGAATTCTGCCGGCTTTTGCCGGTGACTCAACAATAACGAGATTCCCCTTCATCGTTTCGATATTTTTTGTTAACGGACTGCAAAGTAAGGAACAAATCAGGATATTTTCCAAATTTTCTGTGTATTTTTGCTTTTTTGAAGATTGTTTTGCCCTCGACGGGCAATACCGTCAATACTTGAATATTAGAGAAACTGATGACTGAGAATACCAGAAAAAAGTGCGTGAAATGGTTTTGGATAATCGTTTCGGCCCCGATAGCATTGATTTTCACATTGCTTCTGCTCGTATGGGCATTTGCTGACATCCCTTCCTTCGAGGAACTCGAGAATCCTGACAGCAAGCTTGCGACAGAAGTGATAGCCGATGACGGTCAGGTGCTTACGACATTCCATATAGAGAACAGGTCCTATGTTGCATACGAGGACCTTTCACCATATCTGGTGCAGGCGGCAGTCGCTACCGAGGACCAGAGGTTCTACAAGCATTCCGGCATTGACTTCCCGAGTCTGGGTCGAGTGTTAGTGAAGACATTGCTCCTGAGCGATTCCAGCCAGGGAGGAGGAAGTACCATCACCCAGCAGCTTGCCAAGACGCTCTATCCGAGAGCTGATGTCTCCAGCCGCATTCCTGGATTTTCCAAGGTGAAGATGGTATGGATAAAGCTGAAGGAATGGATAACGGCCGTGAAGCTGGAGCGCGACTACACCAAGGACGAGATTCTGGACATGTATCTGAACGCGGTCTTCTTCGGAAGCAGCGCCTACGGTGTAAGGGCGGCATCCCAGACGTTCTTTGCCAAGGAACCGGCAGAGCTGACCGTCGAGGAGAGCGCGACATTGGTCGGAATGGTGAACAAGCCGACAAGATATAATCCGGCATTGCACCCGGACAAGGCCCTGGTCAGGAGGAATTTCGTGATCGGCCAGATGGAGAAGGCCGGGTATCTGACTGAGGCTCAGAGAGATTCGATACGAGAAGTGCCTATAACATTGTCCTATCAGGTTCAGGACCATAATGCAGGTCTGGCTCCGTATTTTCGCGACATGCTCCGCCGTGTGATGAATGCCGACAAGCCGGTGCGTTCCAAATATACATATAGGGAAGACTATGCTGCGGATTCGCTTTTGTGGGCGGACGACCCTCTCTACGGCTGGCTTAACAAGAACATAAAGCCGGACGGTTCCAAATACAATCTGGACAAGGACGGTCTTAGGATCTATACCACGTTGAACTACAAGATGCAGAAATATGCGGAAGAAGCTGTCTCTGAGCATCTTGGCAGGACTCTCCAGAAGAGTTTCGACAGGGATCTGCGTTCCAAGAGGAACAAGCCGTTCTCCAATGATGTGGACAAGGAAACACGTGACCGCGTGATGAAACAGGCCCGCAGATGGAGCGACAGATACCGTCTCATGAAGAAGGAAGGCGCATCCGAGTCGGAGATATTGAAGAGTTTTTCTGTGCCTACGCAGATGAGGTTGTTCTCCTGGAAAAAGAAAGGATATATCGACACGACGATGACCCCGGACGACTCCATCCGCTACTACAAGTCGATTCTCCGTGCAGGCTTTATGGCGATGGAGCCTTCCACCGGACATATCAAAGCCTACGTGGGCGGACCTAACTACCGCTATTTCAAGTATGACAATGTCCGTCAGGGCAAGCGTCAGATAGGTTCCACGGTAAAACCTTTCCTCTATACATTGGCTATGCAGTCTGGCATGACGCCGTGTACGAAGGTGGTCAATGTTCCTCAGACGTTCATTGTAGGGGAAAACGAGTGGACGCCGAGAAGTACGGACAAGGACATATGGATAGGAAAGACAGTGACGCTGAAATGGGGATTGACCCACAGCTCCAACAATATATCAGCCTACCTGATGAAGCAGCTCGGCCCTGAGCCTATGGCCAATATGATGAAGGCGATGGGTATCCAGAGCCACATTGACGCGGTTCCGTCCCTTTGCGTGGGTCCTGCAGACTTGTCATTGTACGAGATGGTAGCCGCCTACAATACCTTCCCGTCGAGGGGAGTCTATATTGCCCCTCAGTTCGTGACAAGGATCGAGGACAATCAGGGCAATGTGCTGGGCGAGTTCACCAACCGCAAACGCGAGGCCATCAGTGAGCAGACCGCATATCTGATGGAGAACCTTATGCAGGGCGTCATCAACAACGGAACCGGCGCGCGTCTCCGTTCGGTATATCAGCTGAAAGGTGAAATTGCCGGCAAGACCGGTACGACCAATGACAATGCGGACGGCTGGTTCATCGGCTACACTCCTTCCATTACGGCAGGCATCTGGGTAGGCGCAGAGGACAGGCAGGTACATTTCCAGAGTCTTGCACTCGGAAGCGGTTCGAATATGGCATTGCCGATCTGGGGTATTTTCATGAAGAAGGTGTTGAAGGACGGTACGTTGGGCATTTCCGAGACCGACAGGTTCATAGCTCCGGCCGGAATGAACATTGACCTGAGCTGCAGCGGCGGTGACGAAGATGCGGACCGCAAGGCAAGCAGTGAGGCGGATTATTATTTTGATTAGAAGTAAACTAAACAGATATGGGAAAGTATAACACTATCGCAGTGATTTATGGCAGTGACTCCTCTGAATGGGAGGTTGCCTGCAGAAGCGGAGAATACACGGCATCCAGGATTGACGATACCAAGTATGATGTATATGAGATCTTTGCGCGTTTCGGCAAATGGTCTCTCGTGGCGTACCGCAAGAAGAATTCGATGAGAGTTCCGTTCCCTGAAGAAGCGAGGCCGGAAGTGGACAAGAATGACTTTTCGGTTTCCGTTTACGGAGAGAAAGTCAAGTTCGACTACGTATATATAATGCAGCACGGCACGCCGGGTGAAAACGGTCTTCTCCAGGGTTATTTCGAGATGCTCGGAATTCCTCACAGCGGCTGCAGCGCATTCGTGTCTGCTGTCGCTTTCGACAAGTATTCCTGCAAGAGCTATCTGAGGGACATCGACTACGTCCGTCTGGCTCCGGATGCTTTTGTGCGTAAAGGTATGGATGTCAATGCTTTTGCTCAAAAAGCCGTTTCCCGTCTCGGCCTGCCTCTGTTCGTCAAACCTACTGACGGAGGCTCCAGCTTCGGCATTACCAAGGTCAAGGAAGCTGATGCTCTGCCTTCTGCAGTGAATTTCGCATTTTCAGAAGGCCCGGCGGTGGTAGTGGAAAAATCCATAAAGGGACGCGAGTTCACATGTGCGGCCTATACGGATGACAATGGTCAGGTGAAGGCGCTTCCTGTCATTGAAATCATAACCGAAAATGAGTATTTCGACTATGATGCCAAGTACAATGGCCACAGCAGGGAAGTATGCCCGGCAGAGATATCGGAAGAGATGTCCTCTGTAATCCAGAAGGTGACAGAGGAAGAGATGTCCTCTGAAATCCAGAAGGTGACAGAGAAAATCTATGCGCACCTCGGCTGCAACGGCATTGTCAGAATGGATTACATCTCTGCGGAGGATGGTCTTTACTTCTTGGAAGTCAATACGATACCTGGCATGACGAGTGCATCGCTCGTGCCTAAGATGGTTCGCGCTGCGGGACTTGACATGACTTCATTCCTGACATCAGTCATTGAAAATTCATAATAAGGGGAGAGGTAGTCATGCTTCTTTCTGAATTTGTAAAATCCGGCACCAAGGTGCTGGAGTCGTTGTATCCATCCAAGGAGGCCCGCTCGATAGTTCTGATGCTGTGCGAGGAACTGCTTGGTACTGAGAGCTATACCTATATCGTAGAGCCTGCCTTCGAGGTGGACGGAAAAAAAATGCCGGCATTGACAGCGGCAATGGAGAGGCTGGAGAAGGGAGAACCTGTCCAGTACGTGTTGGGCAAGGCGACTTTTGCAGGGCGCGAGTTCAATGTGAATCCGTCAGTCCTTATTCCCCGTCCGGAAACTGAACTTTTGTGTCGTGATGCTGTGAAGATGGCGACCAGAGTGTACAGGATGCGGACTTCCTATGGCAAGAATGCCATTCCTGTCAGAATCTTGGACCTGTGCACCGGCTCGGGCTGCATCGCTTGGACTTTGGCATTGTCAGTACCTGGCGTCAAGGTTACAGGCGTCGATATCTCCGAAGATGCCCTTGCAGTGGCGTCGAACCAGGATTTTGCAGCGGATATAAAGGCGACCGGAGCATTGAAACCGGATTTCCTGAAGGTGGACATCCTGGATTGTGAGCAGGAATTCAACCAAGGTGAATACGACATGATACTCAGCAATCCTCCTTATATTACCCAGGCGGAAAAGGCTCAGATGAGGACGAACGTTCTCGATTACGAGCCGGAACTGGCTCTGTTCGTGCCGGACGATGACCCGCTTCTGTTCTACAGGGCGGTTGCAAGGTGGAGTCAGAGGTTCTTGGAGCCTGACGGCGTAGGACTGACCGAGGTCAATGAAGTTCTCGCGCGTCAGACGGAGACGATTTTCCGGATGTCCGGCTTCTCTCATACCGAGATTGTAAGGGATTTCAATGACAAACAGCGTTATATCATCTACCACAAGTGACATTTGCCGGTGCATTTGCCGCAAACATTTTTGTTAGGCGTGTTGGAAAACGGCCTTGTGCGTACGTGGGATGGGGACTTTTAAGAAAAACCGTGTTCATTTTCTGAACACGGTTTATTTTTCGTCACTTTGCATAATCAAAAACAAACAGAAACAGTATGAAAAAGTTATTGATTATGACTGCGTTCTTGTCCGCAATGTTGACAGGGTGTGAGAGGGTGGACCACACAGGCGAAATCCATTCCAAACCAAGTCCTCATCTGCCGCTTGACGAGGTAGCGAGGATGCTGTCGGCCCTGCCGATAGAAAAGGTGCAGATGCAAGAAGTGCACAACGCCGTATCTTCATCATCTTCAAATGGATATGATGAGGAATATATGATGCGCGACATATTCGCTTCTCCGGGAAACGGGGTAGGTGACAGTCCTGC
>HF996028.1:72359-78614 GCA_000432515.1 Bacteroides sp. CAG:545 | reverse complement strand
GTCCTGCTGAAACCAAAGCCTACACCAGGCCGTTGCGCGACTTGATTTCCGAACATCTGTCCAAGATGGAAAAGACTAAGTCTTCCGGCGGGGGAATGTCGGCAGACCAGTACATGGAAGCATTGGAAAACTCTGACATTCAGATATATTGGCCTGAATGCAACACCTGGGACGGAGAAAAACTGCCGATTCTCACCTTCGACCCGGGAAATGGTGCTGAGGTCAATGTGGGGTATCGTATGATACTGAAAGAGAACGGAGAACGTATTCTGGAAGAGGTTGTAGTAGATGAGGCTATGGCATCGGAAGAACCGGTCTGGGTGGTGAACCGGAATGACGACAGCGGATTCCTTTCATTGGAAAAGCTAAGGGAACAGGACCCTGAATGGGGAAACGGAGGCGGCAGTCTTGTTGTGAAGCCAAAGGCTTGGGCGCTCGAAACTCCAGGCGTAGTCAAGTCGCTGGTTCTCAAGGATTTCAAGATGCTCAGGAACTATGACTGCTGGTTTGCAGGGGCTTCGGAGTTCTTCATCAAATGCGGAAGCGTGGAGGACTTTACGGCCAGCACGGAAGCGGAACTGAAGCTGTATTCTCCTCGTATTACGGACTTTATGCTTGTGGTGCGCCGCTCCCAGGTGGGGCAGACCATACCGCTCAATGTGATGCTTGTCTCCAGGTGGACAGAGCAGCTGGACGATATCGCATTCATGATGACGGAGGATGACGGCGGAACTAGAACGGAGTGGAAATGTTCGGCTGTGGTGAAAGTGAAGTCCAGAAGCTATGGTTTCGACTTGGCCCTGCCGTTCAATTCACGGGACGATATCGTCTGGCGCGGACAGCTCTCTTCCAAATATCTGGAGAAGTACGACGGAATTACCAGCCGTTTAGGAGACGTGGAGGTTACTTTTTCGTTTCTTCAGCGCTGACGGTCATCTCGCACCTGCTGCAGTCGAATGAAAGTCTGAATGACCTGCCGTTGTTGTGGAGATGGAGCGGGCCGTCTAAGCCTTTGGTACCGCAATACTTGGGACAGATGCCCAACTCGTATTTTATACAGTACTTGGTCCGCATTAGTTCCGCGTCTTTTCTGTGGCTGAGTTCGTATGCGTCATCGATTTTTTCTCCGCCTGCGGCATGGTAGGCGTTTCTGCTAAGATGATTGGATACATTGAACTTGTAGTCGATCACTTCAGGGATATGCTCCACTGCCGTATCCGGAGATGAGCCGGAACTGTGACGGAGGTTTAGCATCGGCCTCGGAATGAGTGGCGTCTGATCGAGCTTTTCTGCAACAGTCCGTCTTATTTCATTGAGAAAGGCGCTGCTGCAGAATGGCATTGAACCGGTTTCCGTATGGACGGATGACAGGCGGAATGAATAGATACCTGCCTCCTTGCCTATCTGGCTTTCAAACATTGACCTTGCACGCTCTTCATTCTGGGCGGATTCTGTTCCGGCATCGAAACCGACGTCCACACGGCGTCCGTCTTCGGTGACGGCAGAGGCAAGTACAAGATAATGACTGTCAGGGGTTTCGGAAATTGTTAAGGAAACAGTGGCGCCGATGGTGCGTTTGCATTGTCTGGCAGACAGTTCTTTTTCAAATGCGGAACTGATGTTCCTGAACAGGTTTATGCCCGGTCTTATGTTGGGTACATTCTTGCAGCGGATGGTGCTTCCGGAACATACGTCCCCGCGGAATCCGATGATTTCTCCGTTTTTGTCAGTGAAGGCGAATCCGTCACCGTTGTTCAGAACGGGGGCTTCGGAACTGCCTCCGCCGGATGAGCGTCTGAGATTTAGGCCGATCAGTATCTCATTGTTTTTCAATGGCTTGACTGATACGACTTTGCCGATGGCCTCGCCCATTCCTTTCGGAGTGTCCATGCTTGCCCAGTGTCCGCGCTTTCCATCGAGGAACAGCTCGGTGTAACCCCTGTTGAATGTCTTGTTGAGGTCCGGAGTGAATCCGCCTGACACTTTGCCGAATGACGCTCTGCAGTATTTGTCCGGATGCTTTCTTATGATTTCGTCGAGGGCTTGGGAATATGCTCTTACGGTGTTCTTTACGTATGAAATGTTCTTGAGCCTGCCCTCGATCTTGAAAGAGTCCACACCTGCATCGGCGAGGTCTTCGAGGCGGTGCAGCAGGTTGTAGTCCTTGAGGGACAGCAGGGCCTTGTTGCGGACGAGCACTTTCCCGCCGTCGTCAGTAAGGTCGTAAAGTGACCTGCAGGCCTGGATGCATTCGCCCCTGTTTGCGCTTCTTCCGGAAATATATTCGGACATATAGCATTGTCCGCTGTAACATACGCAGAGTGCGCCGTGTACGAAAAACTCGATTTCGCATCCGGTGCTTTCGCTGATTTTCCTGACCGTATCGAGCGGAAGCTCCCTCTCGAGAACCAGTCTTGAGAAGCCTGCCTGTCTGTAGAACAGTGCCTTGTCCACGTCGCGTATGGCGCACTGCGTCGATGCGTGAAGCGGTATTCCGAGCGTTTTTCCGTCCGTGCCTCCGTCAGCCATTTTCATTATGGCCAGGTCCTGGACTATGATGGCATCCACTCCGGCCTGCTCCGCTTTCAGCATCAGTTCTTCAGCTTCCTGCAGCTCCTCGTCGTACAGGATAGTGTTGAGTGTAAGGAAAATCCTTGCGCCGAACCTGTGCGCGTATTCGCATAGCCTGGAAATGTCTTCAATGCTGTTTCCGGCCGCCTGTCTGGCTCCGAACGCCGGACCTGCAATATAAACGGCATCGGCACCGCAGTCGATTGCCGCGATGCCGATTTCTATGTTCCTTGCCGGTGCAAGAAGTTCCAATGTTCTCATTTCCAGTGATTTGAGTTTATCGGTAGCTGCTCTCCCGGGAAATGTCTTATTTGCTGAGTGAAGCGATAAGAGTCTTTGCCTGAGAACCGAACTGAGGGTCGTTCTCCACCTGTTTGTAGAACTCTACAGCCTTGCCCTTGTTTCCTGCCTGCTGATAGAGAGCACCTACTGTGAAAGCGATAGCGCCTGCATTCTTTGCTGTCGGAGCAGCCTCGAGATATTTCTCGAAGTAGGTGATGGCGTCAGCATTCTTGTTGGCTTTCTGTGATGCCTGACCTGCGATAAGGTATGCCTGAGCATTTTCCTTGTAGCTGATGGCTGTCTCGGCGAGTTTCACTGCCTCTGCATATTTGCCTCCCTTGAGCTGAGCGGCAGCGTTCTTGAGGAAAGTGGTGGAAAGAACTGACTTTGCATTGCCTTCCTGACCGTGGCGGGCTGCGAGTTCAAGATATTTCACAGCATCGTCATATTTGCCTGCGTTGCCGAGGAACTGGCCGTATTTCAGAGCTGTGTTCGCATCTGTGGTATCGATGGCCATGGCCTCCTCGTATCCTGCGAGCACGCCTGCGATATCCTTGTTCTTCATCGCTTCATTGACTTTGGCGAGAGCGATTCTCTTGCCTACTGTAGGGAGAAGGCTCTCCACCTCTGCGGTAACCTCCTCATTGCCATATTTCTTGGCAACTTCAGCAGCCTCTACGAATTTTGCCTTGGCATTAGAGAAATCCTTATTGTTGTAAAACTCTTTTCCGATAGAAAGAATAACTGAAGGAATGGCATTCTTGCAGTTGGTAACTACCTCAGCACCCTCTTCGCCGAGAGACTCAGCCATGGTGAGAGCCTTCTGGAAATACTCCAGCGCGCTGGTTTTGTTACCCATTGTAAGAGCTTCTGCACCGCTGTTGTATGTAGCTGTAGCTGAAGCGAGATCCTGTGCGGACATAACACCGAACGAAAAGGTGAGAGCCGCCATTGCGAGAATGAACTTTTTCATAATATCAATGTTTTTAAATGTTATCAAATCGGTTGTATTGTGGCATAGCCTTTGGGGGAAGAATAGTCTGTTCCGCCTGCGTCTATTCGCAATAGGGCAAAAATAGTAAAAATATCTTAAATTTGCATAAGAAGTTGTCAGTTATGAGGAACTATATATTACATGTCGTTATATTGTTGCCGGCGTTGTTGTTTCCAATAATGATGCCAGCGGCGGATTTGCCTACACTCCCTGTCGCATCCCAGATCAGGACAGGGGTGCTGGACAATGGTGTGGCTTTCTATCTGGTAACCAATCATACGGAGAAGGGAAAGGCGGATGTCGCCCTTGTCCAGAAAGGCGGTTTTGGGTGGGTGGCGGCGCGCACCCNNNAAGGCGTTTATGGATGCGACACCCCGCTCCCCGCCGGATCGTCTGCCGTACATGCGATGGGCTCATTGACAATGCTGCCACATTTCCGCACGAACACTCCGTTCAATTTCCTTTCAGACAACTGTATCTGGCCGGGGAAAGACGGTTATGTCGCTGTGTATGAGGATGCTACCATCTACCGTTTCTCGAACTTGGAACTTTCACGCTCAAAGGATATAGTGGACTCCACCCTGCTGATGGTATTCGACATCATCGGCATACAGTCAGAATATATTGGCGGAAGGTATTCCCCTCAGAACCAGGCAATTGTCGTTTCGGGAGACATCGATGCCGGAGCTGTGCTCAACAAGATGAACATGCTTTCGATGCTGGTAGTGAAAGGCCGTCCGGCCAAGGTCAATGCGGATTATGTCTGGCAGTCCGCGTCCGAGGCCAAGTATGAGAACGAGAAACCTTCTGTGCGTGGCCAGGCCACGATATCTGCGGAATACATTTATCCGAGAACACCGGAAAAGAACATGAACACGGTACAGCCGCTTGTCTCGCAGAAATTCGCGTCGGAACTCGGCATTGTCCTGAAAAAGCGTCTTTCCCGTGCGTTGCGTGAAGCAGGCATCCCGGTTGCCGACATCTCATATTCATATTTCAGCAGCAAGGATGGTCCTGGCAATGAAAAAGTCAGGATTTCTATAACCACTTCGGACAAGTGTCTTGAAGAGGCTTCAGCCGTGCTTTCCGGAACATTGGCCTCGCTGAAAACCTACGGCACGAGTCCGGAAGAGTATCGTGATGCACAGGCCGAGATGGTCATGAACATGATGCGCGAATACAGCGGCGATGTCAAGAGCAACACCGGCTACGTGGAGCAGTGCATTTCTTCTTATCTGTATGGGGCGTCATTGGCCTCCGCAGCCACGAGCATGGATTTCTTCATCAAGAAGAACCTTCAAGATGACCTGAGCGCAAGGCTGTTCAACAACTTTGTCACGGCCCTCATTGACAAGTCCGGCAATCTTACTTTCAGATGCGTCTGCGATTCCCTTGCCGGAGAAAATGCGTTCCGCAAATTCAACGCCTCTTGGACTCCTAAGGAAACAGGCTCATATACAGTAAGTTATGCGGATACATTGAAACTGAAGAAATCCTCATCGAAGCTGAAACTCAAGACCATGTCACCGGAAACGCTCTCCGGCGGCCAGGTCTGGACCTTCGACAACGGGCTCAAGGTCATATTCAAATATACGCCAAAGACCAGGATGTTCCACTACCTCTGGCTGCTCAAGGGCGGTTACACGATGGTGCCTGGCCTCAAACCTGGTGAGGGCGCATACGTGTCAGATATGCTCGGGCTTTACGATGTCCCGGGAATGTCCTGCTACAGTTTCGCGCAGATGTTGTCTGCCAATGGAATATCCATGGATGGTGAAGTGACGATGTCCGACTTGCGGATAAGCGGTGCCGCTCCTTCATCCCGACTCCAGCTCTTGCTGCGTTCTCTGTATTCACTTGCCCAGAACGGCACGATGAACAGGGACGCCTACAACTATTACTGCGACTGCCAGAGCGTCAAGATGCTTGCCGGTGCTTCACCGCAGGCCACACTCGACAGCCTGCTGTTCCCGGGCAATGCCTGGTCCACATACAAGAGGCCTATAACATTGGCAGATGATTTCCAGAAGCGCTCCGACAAGTTCTTCAAGAGCGAATTCTCCAAGATGAATGACGGCGTGCTCATCCTTGTGGGCGATTTCGATGAATATACATTGAAAAAAGACCTTAGCCGCTACCTGGGCGGGTTCAGTACCGACAAGGCGACGTCATTCAGGTCCAGAAGCCAGTACAAGTCCGGTTCGGGCAATGCCTGCAAGATAGTGATAGGGGACAGGCAGACCATGGACCTCGGCGCATCCGCCCCGTTGAACTACACGTCAGCGAATTATATGGCATCCTACATCGCCGGCATGGCACTGCAGGCAAGGTTGTCGGAAACATTGGCCCGCTCCGGCTGGTACGGCAGCGCGACCTGGGACTTCTCGATGTTCCCTGAAGAGCGGTTC
>HF996028.1:46576-72344 GCA_000432515.1 Bacteroides sp. CAG:545 | reverse complement strand
ATGTTCCATGAAGAGCGGTTCAATTTCAAGATGCATTGTTCAATGTCGGAACGCATCGGTGTTCCTGCATCATTGGTCCAGGTGGATTCTGTGGGACTGATAATATCGGATGTCCGCAGGGCTCTCGTCACCGCTTCCATCGACCAGAAGGAACTGGATGTATGCAAATCCGTGCTGCTCAAGTCGATAGAGGCCAGGCTGTCGGATCCTCAGATGATCATGTCAATGCTGGCGCTCAGATATTCCTACGGCAAGGACCTCGTAACGAGGTATAAGGACAATATCAATGCTGTCAATGTCGCAGCTGTCAATGACATATTGAAAGGTCTTGCTGGGGGCCGTACCGCGGAATATGCGGTCAGGACCAGACTGGAAGGTGAACAAATCATTGATACTCAGCGCTCTCCTGTGTTTACGGGAGTGATTCCGCGCCTGGTGGCTGCTTCCGATACGCTCGGAATAGCAAGGCAGGCCTTCAGGGTCATAGGCATTGACACTGCTGCTTATACTCCTGTCTGGAAGGATTCGGCAGCGTTCGTGAAACTTCTGCCGCTGCTGCCTGAGCCGCTGAAATTCCAGCCGGCCGAACCTGTGAAAGTGAAGACGGATACGCTGACCGTGAATCCGGCCGACAGTCTGGCAGTCAGTCCTGTGGACAGCACGATGACCGTTCCGAGAGACAGTATTTCGGTTGTGCCTACGGATAGTATTATAGTGCGCAAAATCGAAAATCCGGCTGACAGCACTGCTGTGAAGCCGGATTATATGGTGCCAGAACCGCAGGCTGACACTGTGTCTGTAAAATAGGTATTACACGATATTGACGTAATCCTTGATATCCTGCGGGGAAACCGGGTTGCCTCCCAGAATGAGAAGCCTCTCGACCACGTTCCTGAGTTCACGGATATTGCCGGTCCAGCTCTTGTCCTGAAGCATCTTTATGGCCTGAGGCGAAAATTCCTTCTTCGGCATACCGGACTCGGTGCTTACCTTGTCATTGAAATAATTGACCAGCAGAGGAATATCGTCTTTTCTCTCATCAAGAGAAGGCACGTGGAGAACGATTACGCTCAAGCGGTGGTAAAGGTCCTCACGGAAATTGCCCTTCTCTATCTCAGCCCTCAAGTCCTTGTTCGTAGCTGCGATAACCCTCACGTCCACCTCTATGTCCTTGTCGCTGCCTACCCTGGAAAGTTTCCTTTCCTGAAGCACACGCAGGACTTTTGCCTGGGCCGCAAGACTCATGTCACCGATTTCATCCAGGAACAATGTTCCGCCGTCCGCCTGCTCGAACTTTCCCTTATGCTGCTTGATGGCAGAAGTGAAGGCTCCCTTCTCGTGGCCAAACAGTTCACTTTCAATCAGTTCGGATGGTATGGCGGCGCAGTTTACCTCGATGTACGGCATGGCGCTTCTGCTGCTCTGCTGATGAAGGCTTCTGGCTACCAGTTCCTTGCCTGAGCCGTTCGGGCCGGTTATCAGCACACGTGCATCGGTAGGCGCCACCTTCTCTATCATCTCGCGGAGATGCTTGATCGGTGCGGACTCTCCCACCATCTGCTGCCCGAACACTTTTTTCTTCAGGTTCGTGTTTTCCGTGATGATTTTAGAACGCTCTGTGGCGTTTTTGATGGTGATAAGTATTCTGTTGAGGTCCAGAGGCTTCTGGATGAAGTCGAAAGCGCCTTTCTTGATGCATTCTACAGCCGTGTCGATATCCCCGTGTCCGGAAATCATTATGACAGCCGAGTCGATGCCGTCTTTCTTCAGTTTCTCCAGCACTTCCGTACCTTCCATATTTGGCATCTTGATATCACAGAAAATGACATCGTACCTCTCTTTTCCGGCCATATCCAGTGCAGTCGCGCCGTCCTCGGCGGTATCCACGGCGTAACCTTCGTCGGACAATATCTCTTTCAATGAATTTCTGATGGCTCTTTCGTCATCAACAACTAAAATCTTCATAATAATCTGATTTGCTAATCTGCATTCTTGGCAGCGGCTGCTGCCAATGCTGCTGCGTGCTCTGCCTTGGCCCTTTCTACTGACGGAGAATGTTTGAGGACGAATCCCGAACTCAAGTACTTGGTTCTCACGTCTTCGTCATTGGCAAGCTTCTCAGGAGTGCCGGACTGGAGAATCGTACCCTCGTAAAGAAGATAGGCCCTGTCAATGATGGCCATAGTCTCCTGGACATTGTGGTCCGTGATGATCACGCCGATATTCTTGTATTTGAGCTTTGCGATGATGTACTGGATATCTTCCACAGCCACAGGGTCCACACCCGCGAAAGGTTCGTCCAGCAGGATGAATTTCGGGTCAATGGACAATGCCCTTGCGATTTCGCATCTTCTGCGCTCGCCTCCGGAAAGCTGGATGCCGAGACTCTTGCGGACTTTGGAAAGATTGAACTCGTCTATCAGCGATTCAAGTCTCTCGTTACGCTCCGCCTTGGTCATATTGGACATCTCCATGACGGACATGATATTGTCCTCCACAGACATCTTCCTGAAAACGGACGCCTCCTGAGGCAGGTAGCCCACACCCTTGAGGGATCTTTTGTACATAGGCAGGTCGGTGATATCCTCATCGTCCAGATATATGCGACCCCCGTTCGGAACAATCTGTCCTGTAATCATATAGAAACTTGTGGTCTTCCCCGCTCCGTTAGGTCCGAGGAAGCCGACGATTTCGCCCTGCTGCACTTCCATGGACACGCCCTTCACCACAGTCCTTACCCCATATTTCTTTACCAAATTTTCGCAACGAAGTTTCATTTCATTCACTATTTTACATCCAAACCGAAATCCTTCACCAGATTGCCGATCTCTTCATTGCCGGAAATCATGGCCTTGGCCTTGTCCTCCGGCATGTATATTCTCTTTTCCACTTTTTCCTGAGGAATCACCTCGACGGCAAGACGCACTCTGGACGAGCCGAGGTCCTTCTGGATCTTGGACTCGAGTTCCCTGAGCAATTCCTGTTCCACCCAGGCCTTCTGCGAGCTGTTCTGCACATAAAATTCCAGAAGTTTGTAGGATTCCTTGTTTTTGACAGTGGTTTTGGTCGAGGACAATGTAGTGTATAGTCTCGGCCTGCTCACATATTGCTCCGGTATTTTCTTCCAGCTCTCGTAAATCGCCAGGTCCTCAGGCATCTTGTCTGACAATGTTATGCCCGAAGCGCTGACTTCCTTCCTTTCGCCCTCTTCATTGATGGCATCAAGCGAAAGCGATGACGCTGTCTTGGTTGCCTTGCGTCTTCTTGCGGCAGGTGCCGGGGCGGGCTGCTCCTCTGCATTGGCCTGAGTCTCAATCTGTCCTGCGTCATTGACCTGAACAGGAGTCGGCTCTGCTGCAGTCTGTACGGGGCTTTCGGCTGGGCTTGGAGTGGTGGTCTCCTTCTGAGGTTCTGGTGTTTCGGCTGAGGCCTGGCTTACCGTCCTGCTTTCAGGTGTATCCGCGACAGGACCGGATGCGGCAACTGCCTTCTCCACCGGTGCTGCCTGTCTTGCCGGTGTCGCCTGACGTGGTGCCGCCGGAACTGACTGGACAGCGTTAAGCGCCACCTCGCCACCTGACAGGAAGCAGAGTTTCATCAGGGTAAACTCGATGTGCAGCCTCGGATTTATGCTCTCCTTGTATCCTGCCTCGCACTGGGCCGTAATGGCGAGAGCGTTGTACAGGAACTGGAGTGAGCACTTGTCCGCCTGCTCCTTATATTTCTTTTTCAATGAATCAGGCAGCTCCAGCAATGCGTCCAGTGCCGCGTTCTTCGCCACTACCAGATTTCTGAAATGGTCGCTCAGCGATGATACGAAGTACAATGCGTTGAATCCCTTGGACAGGATGCTGTCGAACTCCAGAAGTGCTGAAGCATAATCATTTGCAAGCATCTGCTCCGTTATCTTGAAGCCGTGTTCGAAGTCCAGAACGTTCAGATTATGCAGCACGTCCTCATACTTGACGTCGGTTCCGCAGAACGCCACAGTCTGGTCGAATATGGTCAATGCGTCACGCATCGCTCCGTCAGCTTTGCGTGCTATGATATGCAGCGACTCGTCATCTATGGTGATGTTTTCCTTGACGGCGATGCTGCGGAGGTTGCTGACGATGTCCGGGATGCTGATTCTGTTGAAATCATAGGTCTGGCATCGTGACAATATGGTCGGCAGGATCTTGTGTTTCTCCGTCGTCGCCAATATGAAAATCGCGTGTGCGGGCGGTTCCTCAAGAGTCTTCAAAAACGCATTGAACGCCTGTGAGGACAGCATGTGCACCTCGTCGATGATATATACGCTGTATTTTCCGATCTGCGGAGGAATCTGCACTTGGTCCATCAGGGCCTTGATGTCGTCCACACCATTGTTGGAAGCGGCGTCCAGTTCGTGGATGCAGTACGACCTGCCTTCCTGGAACGAAATGCATGATTCGCATTGGCCGCAAGGCTCCATGTCCGCGGACGGATGCTCGCAGTTGATGGTCTTGGCGAAGATTCTGGCAGCGCTGGTCTTTCCCACGCCTCTCGGTCCGCAGAAAAGATATGCGTGCGCAAGTTTTCCTCTGACAATGGAGTTCTTCAGGGTGCGCGCAATGTTGTCCTGCCCGATAAGTCCTTCGAAAGATGTCGGGCGGTATTTCCGCGCTGAAACTATGTATTGAGTGTTTTCTGACATTTTTTAAACTACTTCACACAAAGATACATAAAGTAATTTTAAATGCAATTGCGGATATGGAGGTTCCTCCCTCGCGGATGGAGAAACAAAGAGGTTGTTTTGAAAAAAATGACTATATTCGTGGAGAAGATTAAAAATGATCACTTGATTATGTCATCAGTATTGAAGTACATTGTAAGAGCGGTGAAATACTTTTTCTATTTCACCATATTGTTGATAATCATCATGACCGTGCTCGTCCTGGCCCATGTGCTGGACGGAAATATAAGCACGATGTTCAGAAACGGATACGACTCATTGTGGCAGATAGCATTGATGTTCGCGGCGATTTCTTCAGTTTATCCGATATTCGGATTCGTGAAGAAGGAGGCATTGATACCGGGCGAATATGCAGAGGTGCGCGATGGCGTCGTGAAGTATATGGAAGACAAGGGATACCGCCTGGAGAAGGAAGAAGGCGAGAACCTGACTTTCCGTAACCGTTCTTTCCTGAACCGCCTGTCCAGAATGTTGGAAGACAGGATTACCCTGACCAGGACACTTGGCGGATTTGAGGTGGAAGGCCTCAGGAAAGATACCATAAGAATTATCTACGGACTCGAAAACGCACTGCGAAAAACGGAATAAGATTATGACACAGGAACTTAAGACCGTCGCGCGCTATTCAGACCAGATGAGCGCCGACTTTGCGGCAGGACTGCTCAATGCCAACGGAATCCCGGCCGAAGTTTTCGGTCAGGCCTCTGCTTATCCTTCTATCAATGCTGCCATCGACAGCCTTGAAGTGAAGGTCAATGCTGACAACTATGATGATGCCGTCAAACTTCTGGCGGCAAAGAGTGAGGCGGAATAGCCTCTATCCCAGGAAATTCTTTGCGGCGAAGGACAATGCTTCCCAGAATTCTTCTCCGTAAGCAGCTATGAGAGGTTCGCGTAAAAATTCATATACGCGGACATTCTCTCTCCGGCCTTTTTCGAAAGCATCCTTGCAGATTTCCCATCTGTGCAGGTTCAGCGCGTCCTTGCCATTGGACAGTCTGGTCACCCGGATAGGGTAGAGCCAGCAGGATATCGGTTTGCGGAATTTGCATTTACCGGCGAAATAACTGCGTTCCATGGCGCAGAAGCAGTTCTTATGCTCATCGAAGAGCGTATATGCGCATTCCTCGGTCCCCGGACAGAGCGGAGTCACTATATCCCCATCGACATCTATTTCGAAGAATCCCTTTTTGTCAATGACTTGTCTGCCGGACTCCTGCATCAAGTCGGAGAAACTCCCGTACGACTCTTCTATCTTGTCGATTTCCTCTTCTTTCAGCGGAGCGCCGCTGTCACCTATTATGCAGCAGCAGCCTTTGCACTTTTCATAGTCGCAGGCGAAGTATTCCGTGATGACTTCTTCTGACACAAGGCAATCGCCAATCTCGAAGATTGTCCCGAATTTTCGGTTGCTTTCCATTTGTTCTGTTGGAAAAAGTGAAAAAAAAGAGTGACTAAAAGTGTTTTAGTCACTCCTGTATCTGGTTTTGTCCCAATACCTTATACACGCTGGCCGTATGAACGGTCTGTGGTGTTGACGGTGATGACGTCATCCTGGTTGATGAAGAGCGGAACCATGATCTTGGCGCCTGTCTCGAGTGTGCATTCCTTGAGGGCGCTGGTAGAAGCGGTGTTGCCCTTTACGGCAGGCTCTGTATAAGTAACCTTGAGAGTTACGTATGTAGGTAGCTCGCAGGTGAGGCATCTCTCATCATCCACTACGAACATCATCTCCACGTGCTGTCCTTCTTTCATGAGGTCTGCGTTCTCTACGACATCCTTAGGAAGGTGAATCTGCTCGTATGTCTCTTCATGCATGAAGTTGAATCCGTCCTCATCTTCATAAAGGAACTGGTAAGGACGTCTCTCCACATTGATGGTCTCTACTTTTGCACCTGCGGTGAAAGTGTTTTCGAGGATACGTCCGTTCTCGAGGTTGCGGAGTTTGGTTTTTACGAATGCTGGACCTTTACCCGGCTTCACGTGCTGGAAGTAAACCAGCATACAAGGTTTGCCGTTGAAATTAAGGTACATTCCGTTTTTGAAATCAGCTGTTGTTGCCATATTCTTAGTATAAAATTGTTTCAGTCAGATTTTTACGCCGCAAATTTATAAAATTGCCTGATAACTGCAAAATTTTGCTATCTTTGCACCGCTTTTCAGAGGCTGATTTCTGCGGAAACGTACAAGATTTCCGGAAAATGACTCGAAACCCCCTGAAAACGGCTTTGGAAGTGCTTGACAATAATCGAGAATGAAACCCGGTATGAAGATAACAAGTGCAAAATTTGCAGGCAGCAGTACGAAGGTTGAACAGAAACCGTCGCGCAAGTTGCCCGAGTTCGCCTTCATCGGAAGGTCCAATGTCGGAAAATCCTCACTGATAAACATGCTGACCGGAAACGGCAAACTGGCGATGACCTCCGGAACTCCCGGCAAGACCAAGCTGGTGAATCATTTTCTTATCAATGACAGCTGGTACCTGGTGGATCTGCCCGGATATGGTTATGCAAAACTTCCTGATTCTGAACGCGAAAAACTCAAGAATGTCATAAGGGATTATCTGAACCATTCTCAGGAAATGGTCATGCTGTTCGTGCTGATAGACGTAAGGCACGATATCGGCAAAGTGGATATGGACTTTCTCAACGAGCTGGGAAACAGTGACATACCATTTGCGATCATCTTCACGAAAGGTGACAAGATGGGTCCGGTGGCCAGAGCGACACAGATAGAAAAAGACAAAAGACAGCTGTCCGAGTTTTGGGAGGAGTTGCCTCTGAGCTTCGTCAGTTCGTCAGAAACCGGACTTGGCCGGGATGAAATCCTCGATTACATAGGAACCGTCCTTGCTGAACAGAAAGAAACAAACCAATAACTTTTATATGAACTGCCAACATAAAATGGAATTGTTTGCCTGCAGGGCCTCAAAGGACTTTGCCGCAAAAGTCGTTGCTGAACTTAACAAACTTCAGCCGGAAGGAGAAGGTGAAATTCATCTTGGAGATTCAGAAGTCACTGTCTTCAGTGACGGAGAGTTCCAGCCTTCATTTACTGAAAGCGTACGTGGAGCCACCGTATTTGTGCTCCAGTCCACATTCCCGCCTGCAGAGAATCTGATGGAACTGCTCCTCACCATCGATGCAGCCAAGAGAGCTTCAGCTTACAAAGTGATTGCCGTGATGCCTTACTTCGGCTGGGCACGCCAGGACAGAAAAGACAAGCCGAGAGTGTCTATCGGAGCCAAACTCGTGGCAAACCTTCTTTGCGCAGCAGGGGTGGACAGGATAATGACCTGCGACCTTCACGCTGACCAGATCCAGGGTTTCTTCGATATTCCTGTGGACCATATTTATGCAAGCAAGGTGTTCATACCTTACCTCAAGTCGCTCAACCTCGAGAATATGGCCATTGCAGCCCCTGATATGGGCGGCGCCAAGAGAGCCAACGCTTATGCCAAGGATCTCGCCTGCCCGGTGATCATCTGCCACAAGTCCAGAGAGAGGGCCAATGTGGTGGCTTCCATTACCGCTATCGGAGAAGTTGAGGGCAAGAACGTGGTTATCGTGGATGACATGATCGATACCGCTGGAACATTGACCAAAGCCGCTGACATCCTCATTGAAAAAGGTGCCAAGAGCGTGAGAGCCTGCGCGACCCACGCCATCCTTTCAGGACCGGCTTATGACAGGATCAATGCTTCCAAGCTCTCTGAGGTGTATGTGACTGACACGATTCCTCTTACGGCAGATCCTGCAGTGGACAAGAGCAAGATCAAGGTGGTTTCAATGACCGAGACATTTGCGAGAATTATCCGCAAGGTCTGCGACAACGAGCCTATCAGCCCTGAGTTTATTTTTTAAGACATTGACAAATCCCTCTCCTTTGCGGAGGAGAGGGTAACATTATATTATGAAAGTTTTTCTTGCTGCATTGATACTTATCGGAATCGGAGTCGCCGGAATGTGTTTCAACATCATCTTCCGCAACAAGGCGTTTCCGCAGACCGATGTCGGGTCCAATGAAAACATGAAGAAAATGGGCATCAGATGTATGCGCGAGGAAGACGACGAACGTTTTTCGAAAACGGAAGGCGAAAAGAAGAACGGAGCGACATGTTCCGGTACGTACAGCGAGTCGTGCATCGGCTGCGGCTTGTATCCGTCAGAGAAAAAAGCTGACAAGAGGGGCTGAGGCCCGATTATATAAAGAAGCCCGGGATACGGGAAAAACAATCTTCTCGTGAGAGCAGATATCAAGTATTAAAAAGATGAGTTTAGTAGCAATCGTAGGACGCCCTAATGTGGGCAAGTCCACACTTTTCAACCGCCTCGTAGGTATGAGGCAGGCCATTGTAGATGAAACCGCAGGCGTGACACGCGACAGGCATTATGGAAAATGCGAATGGTGCGGCAAGGAGTTTTCAGTGGTGGATACCGGTGGATATACTTCCGGTTCGGATGACGTTTTCGAAGAAGAAATCAGAAAACAGGTAGTAATCGCTATTGAGGAAGCGGATCTGATATTGTTCATGGTGGAGGCCGCCACTGGCATCACCGATTACGATTCGGAAATCGCCGACCTGCTCAGAAGGAGCGGCAAACCGGTAGTCGTGGCCGTGAACAAGGTGGACTCCGGTGAAAAGATGTTCGACACATATCAGTTCTATGGCCTCGGCCTCGGTGAAATTTTCAGCATATCGGCAGCCAATGGCGGCGGAACAGGTGACCTCCTGGACGAGGTGCTCAAGAAACTGCCGGAGGATACGGAAGCGGAGGACGAGCATCCTGGCGTTCCGCGTATCACCATAGTAGGCAAGCCGAATGTCGGCAAATCCTCTCTTACAAATGCGCTTCTCGGCGAGGAGAGAAATATCGTGACTTCCGTTGCCGGAACCACAAGGGATTCAATATCATCGTATTACAACAAGTTTGGCCACGAGTTCATGTTCGTGGACACTGCCGGAATACGTAAGAAGAACAGAGTCAGCGAGGATCTGGAGTTCTATTCTGTGATGCGTTCCATCAGGGCCATCGAGCACAGTGACGTCTGCATCATGATGATAGATGCAACTACCGGTATGGAGGCGCAGGACATGAATATCTTCAATCTTATCAAGAAGAACAGGAAGGGCTGCGTCCTGGTAGTGAACAAATGGGACCTTTTCGAGAAGGAAAGCAATACTCTCGCAGAGTACACCAAGTCGCTCAGGGCAAGGATAGCTCCGTTCAGCGATGTCCCTATCATTTTCACGTCAGTGCTCAAGAAGCAGAGAATCCTGGATGTGCTCAATGAAATCGGCCACGTGTGGGCCAACTACTCCAACAAGATTTCCACATCCAAGCTCATGGATGCCATGCTGCCGGAAATCGAGAACTATCCTCCGCCGATGTGGAAGGGCAAGCTCGTGAAAATCAAGTATATGACACAGCTTCCTACCAAGTTCCCGGCATTTGCGTTCTTCTGTAATCTCCCGCAGTACATCAAGGAACCGTACAAGCGTTTCCTGGAAAACAAGCTGAGAGAGCATTTCGATCTCACAGGCTGTCCGGTACAGCTGTTCATGAGGCAGAAATAAGAAACTGTTTTGATTCAAAACAGTTTCTAAGTTGCTTCCGACAAATAAAAAATCAGCGGCTCATTTTACGGCCCGCTGATTTTTTTATTTCTCTCTGAGAATCTTCAACTGCTGAATCTTGTAGGTGACCTGCTTGTAACTGACGAAGATCGTGACCTCGAACGTCTCGCCCCCTGCATTGAGACGTCCAACCGCGTATTTCATATTGGAACGGCCTGCAGTATGTGTGATTTCGAAACCTCTGGGCGTGTAGCTGTCGAAAAAGGCTTTCAGGATCTGCCGTGCCTGGTTCTTGCTCGAATCGCTCGTGTTCGAGATGACGGATATCTCCAGGTTGTCGTCGAACCATGCGGCCAGTTTCTCTGCATCTCCCTGCCTGATGTACTTCGCGATAGGGATGAATACATCATATCCCTCATCCTGAGCATAAGAATCTATGCCGCAGCACATTGCTGCCGCAGTCGTGAACAAAACGATGAAATGTCTTATGCCCATAAGTGTATAACTTGCTTTTTTCGGCCCTTAATAACAGCAAATACCGAGCCAATTGGAAATCATCCCAAAAGAAGTTATTTTTGTACCCGTATGAAGATGACTTTGATTACAGTCGGAAAGACTGACGTGAAATGGGTTAGGGAAGGTCTGGACCTGTACAAATCCAGACTGACGCATTATATACAGTTCAATGTCGTGGAAATACCTGAACTGAAGAATGTGTCCTCATTGACCCGGGAACAGATAAAGGCTCGCGAAGGCGAACTCCTGCTCGCGCAGATCCGTCCGGGAGACGATGTGATTCTTATGGACGAGCACGGCAAGCAGTTCCGTTCGGTGGAATTCGCGTCAATGCTCCAGAACAAGATGGCCTGTAGCGGAAGGGACATCGTCTTCGTGATAGGCGGAGCATACGGATTCTCTCGCGAAGTGTATTCGCGTGCCGATTCCAAGATTTCGCTTTCCGAGATGACGTTTTCCCATCAGATGGTCAGAGTGATTTTCACGGAACAGCTCTATCGCGCCTTCACCATAATGCGCGGTGAGCCATATCATCATGAATAACAAGTAATATGGCAGCATTGAAAGAGAAACTGGTAAAATGCTGGAAAAGCCTTTTCGGCAAGAACGTGTGGGCGATATTGGTCGGCATAGCGTTCCTGCTCATGTTGGCGAACCTGTTCGTGGACAGGCGTGGAGATTTTTCGGATTATGCCACCAGACACTTCGACAAAGTGCTGAACAAGCGTTTTGCCCAGCTTGAGGACTATATGCAGGAAGCATTGGACCAGAGCCCGGGCGGATGGCTGAAGCTTGAAGACGTGCCTGAAGATATGGTGATTTACCGCTATTACAGCGATTCGCTCCAGTCTTGGGTCAATCAGTTTTCTCTGGACAATGATGATATCAGCCATAAGCTTGTGGTCCAGCGGTTCGGCAATCTCCGATACAACTTCGTGTCACCTCTCGTGGAGGCAGACACGACAGTAAAATACCTGAGCATCGGCCCTAAATGGTATCTCGTGAAATCATTGACGGACAGGAACGGATGTCGCGTAATCGGAGGACTGGAAGTCCGTAATACCTTGGATACCAGGTCGATAAACGGGGTAAACCCTAAGTTCCGCCTCTCAGACAGGTTTTCGCTCCACCCTATCAGTACGAGTGGCGGCTCCGTGATTTCGGTCAACGGGTATCCGCTCATGAAACTTATACAGGAGGCTACCAGGATCGCTCCGATACTGCCGGACACGACCCTGCTGTGGCTCTCCGCCGCATTCTTCGTGATAGGCGTGCTGACATTCCTGTATTTCAACAGGAGCCTCAGGTCAATGTGGTTTTCCATCCTGTCCATAACCTTGGCGATGCTCGCGTTCTATATCGTCGGATACGGAATGCAGAGTTCTGATACGCTGTTCTCGCCTACATTGTATGCGGACGGCCCCATATTGTATTCCCTCGGCGCGGTATTGATAATAAACATCTGGCTGGTACTGGTATTCGCCTGCCTCTACATCGCCGAGAGTCCTGTCTGGGAATTCATGAAGTCAAGCCTTGCGCACAAACGCCTGACCATCGCATTCGTGTTGCTTTCTGATATTCTCGTAATCGCTTATACAGCAGTTACTTTCAGAAGCCTTATCCTGAATTCCAACATATCCCTGGAACTCTACAAGATAGTCCAGCTCGGCCGTTTCTCGCTGTACATATATCTGTCCTATCTGGCATTGGTATCCACCATTCCGCTTTCCCTGCAGATAATCAGGATTGCCGTGTTCAATGATACGGGACTGAAATATGACGTGTTCTCACGTACCGGAAGATCCGTGTTCGCGATCTTCAGTGCGGTGTTTTTCCTGCTGATGTTCTCACTGCTCGGGACGCAGAAGGAAACCAACCGCGTGCAGATCTGGCTGAACCGTCTGTCCATAGACCGGGATCTCGGACTGGAACTCCAGTTGAGGGGCATGGAGAATGCGATCGCGGCGGACAATTCCATCCCTGAGGTGATGGCCGCCACAAATGACTACAAGATCATATTGAACAGAATCACGGAAACCTACATGAACAGGATTTCCAAGGACTTCGACATAAGCGTCTATCTGTTCAAGGAGAACATCTCCGATCCGCAGGTGGCCAAGTATTTCAATGAAAGGGTGGTGAATGCTGTCCCGATTGCGCCTGAATCCAGATTCGTGTACAGCCGTACAGCCAACGGAATGGCCCAATATACCGGAATGTTCGTCTATTATTCCCCGAAGAACGGCACTACCAAGATGCTGCTCGGCGTGAATTCGAAATCCGACAAGAATGAGCGGGGCTATGCCTTTGTGCTCGATTCTTCATCTCCGGGCGCGGTCGTGATACCTCCGCAGTACTCATTTGCCAAGTACATTGACGGAAAACTTGTCAGCTACAAGGGTGATTATCCTTATCCGACAGTGCTCAACGGCAAATTCAGGACTCATGATGTAGAAGACGTGTCGGAAAGGCTGTCGGTAGATGCCTACGTGCATTTCTACAGCCACCTCTATCCTGACGAGAGCATTGTCATATCCCGTCCGCGCATCGGTGCGTCCCAATACGCACTCGCGGCCTGTATGCTGTGGCTGGCGGCCTATTCCTGGATAAGCCTGATAGGCTGGCGGAGGAAGAAGTACGGCAATTTCGAGAAGAATTACTACAAGTCCAGGGTGAATACGGTGCTGTTCCTGTCAATGCTCATGACACTGGTGACGATGAGCACGATCATGGTGTTCTTCGTATATAAAAGAAATGATGCCAATGTGATGAGGCTGATGACCAGCAAGATCACCACCATCCAGTCCCTGATGGCGAACCGTGTCAGATACTGCTCTTCCTACAGCGATGTGGCTTCACAGGATATGGCGAGCATAATGGATGATATCGGAAACTACACCCGTTCCGACATCACGCTCTATACTCCGGGAGGCAGGGTGTTCAATACCACCGCACCTGAAGTGTACGAGAAGATGTTGCTCGGCTCCAGGACGAACCCTGAGGCCTACAGGAACATAATGTACAGTAACAAGAGGTTCTACATCCACCGTGAAAGCATAGGCGGCAGGAATTTCTACACGATGTATGCCCCGATATTCAATGACAAGGGCAAGATCCTCGCGATTCTGAGTGCGCCATATACCGATTCCGGGCTTTCATTCAAGCAGGATGCCGTGTTCCACTCGGTCTTCGTGATAACAGTGTTCTTCATCTTGCTGATAATCACCAGGTTCCTTACGACAAAAGTGGTGGACAAGATGTTCCGGCCGATAGTGGAGATGGGCAGGAAGATGATTTATGCGAGAACCGGCGGACTGGAATATATCATATATGACAAGGAAGATGAAATTTCCAGCCTGGTAAGAGCCTATAATCTCATGGTTCATGACCTCTCGGAATCCAGCAAGCAGGTGGCCCAGGCTGAGCGTGAAAGGGCCTGGAGTGAGATGGCGCGTCAGGTGGCTCATGAGATCAAGAACCCGCTTACTCCGATGAAACTCCAGATACAGAGGCTGATACGGCTCAAGAGCAAGAACGATCCTACCTGGGAAACCAAGTTCGAGGACATATCTCGCCTGATTCTGGACAGCATTGAAGTCCTTACGGATACGGCCAATGAATTCTCGACATTCGCCAAACTCTATACTGAGGAGATGGTGCCTATCAATCTTGACGATATGGCATCCGACCAGATTTCGATGTTCGATGACAAGGAAAACATCAGTTTCGGCTATTTCGGACTGAAAGATGCGTGGGTGACCGGGCCGAAGCCGCAGCTGATACGTGTGTTCGTTAATCTGCTTACAAATGCCGTGCAGGCGATTGAGAACCAGCAGACAGAAGACAAGGAAGCAGGCAGGGAACCGGAACTTGGCCATATAGTCCTGTCATTGCGAAACAGTTCGAAGGAAGGATTTTATGATATAGTATTGGAAGACAGCGGTCCTGGAATCAAAGATGAAAACCGCAGTCGTCTGTTTACTCCGAACTTCACCACCAAGAGCGGCGGAACCGGCTTGGGACTCGCTATCTGCAAGAATATCCTCGAAAGATGCGGCGGCGAGATCTTCTACAGCAAGTCGTTTGTGCTCGGCGGAGCATGCTTTACCGTCCGATTCCCTAAAGGCAAACGCTGATTGACAGAAATATTTATTACATTTGTCCGAAACCAACAGTAAAAATGCATAATATACCAGATATAATCATTGCCATAGACGGCTACTCATCAACAGGCAAAAGTTCCTTCGCGAAACTGATAGCCAAAGAATTCTCGTTTCTGTATCTCGACTCGGGGGCATTGTACAGGGCTGTGACCCTGTATGCGATGGAGCATGGCATGGTGCGGGAAGACGGCAGCATTGACAAGGATGCGCTTGTCGCCGCGCTCCCCGGCATTGACATTCATTTCGAGTATTCGCCCGAAGGCAGCCATACTTTTATCGGCGACCAATGTGTGGATTCGCAGATCAGGACCTTGGCTGTGTCTTCTCATGTGAGTCCGGTGGCGGTGATTCCCCAGGTGAGGAATTTCGTGGATGAACTTCTCGTCTCATACGGGAAGAACGGACGCATTGTCATGGACGGACGCGACATCGGCACATCTGTTTTCCCGAATGCCGACCTGAAGATCTTCATGGTGGCGGATGACAAGGTTCGTGCGCAAAGACGTCTGAATGAGATGGTTGCGGGTGGACAGAATCCTGTTTTTCAGGAGGTTCTCGAGAACCTGAAAAGCCGCGACTACATAGACTCCCACAGGGAGACTTCTCCGTTGAGGCAGGCTGAGGATGCGGTGGTTCTGGACAATTCTGATATGACGTTGCAGGACCAGATGGTCTGGATAAAAAAACTGGTTGAGGAAAGATTCGGCAAGTAAGTTATGGCAATATCCGTGGAAATAGACCCTGGTTCAGGTTTTTGCGGTGGCGTTATCCGTGCTGTAAGCAAAGCGGAGGATGTGTTGTCTGAAAGCGGGGGAAAGAAATTGTATTCGTTGGGCTCCATTGTCCACAATGAATCTGAGCTCGAACGGCTCCGCTCTCTCGGTCTCGTTACGGTGTCGGCGGAAGACCTGGAGACACTTCCACGTGGCTCCAGGGTGCTTATAAGGGCGCACGGCGAGCCGCCTGCCACATATCGTGCTGCGGACAGGTTGGGCCTTGATGTTATGGACTGCACCTGTCCCGTGGTGCTGAAACTCCAGAAAAGCATAAGGGAGGCCTATGTCAGGGTTAATGCCGCTGGCGGCCGGATTCTCATTTTCGGTAAAGTCGGTCATGCTGAAGTCCTCGGCCTTCTCGGTCAGGTGGACGGCGATGCCTTGGTAATAGAAAATATGCAGATGCTCGACGAGGCCATCAGTTTCGGAAAGATAAATCTGGATGCTCCTGTGGAAATCTTCTCGCAGACAACCAAGAGTCCCGCTGAATATGCTACCATCTGCTGCGCCCTGGAAGAGGCGATGGCGAAGGAGCACGAAATGTCTCCGGTCCTTTTCAAGGGAACTGAACTTCTGGTGGTGCACGACACCATATGCCAGCAGGTGGCAGGGCGCCATAAACGCCTGTCTGAGTTTGCATTGTCCCATGACATCATCATATTCGTGTCCGGAAAGGACAGCTCCAACGGAAAGGTTCTCTGTGACTTGTGCCGCTCCGTGAACATAAGGACGTACAATGTGAGCGGGGCCGGAGAAGTCCGCACGGAATGGTTCCGCCCGGATGACCGTGTGGGGGTGTGCGGCGCCACGTCCACGCCGAAATGGCTGCTTGAGTCGGTGGCCTCCCGGATACGGGAATTTTGAGACTCGTACAAATTCTGACACATTATGGAAAGGGAAATTATAGATTTATACACACTTCAGACAAGTATCCGTTCTGCGCTTGAGGGCAATTTCCCCGACAAATTATGGGTTAAGGCGGAAATCAGCGCCATCAAATCAAGAAGCGGCGGGCATTGTTATCTGGAATTGTCCCAGAGCGGAGACAGCGGCCTGGTCGCCAAGTCTTCGGCGATAATATGGAGCTCCAAGTTCAGGATGCTTTCGCCTTATTTCCAGTCAGTTGCAGGCGTTCCTCTTCAGGAGGGAATCAATGTCCTCGTCCGAGTGCAGGTGAATTACAGCCAGCTTTACGGTTTTTCATTGATCATAGATGACATTGATCCGGAATTTACCCTCGGCGACAAGGAGCGCGAGCGCCAGGCGACCATAGAACGTCTGAAGCGGGAAGGCCTGATGGACAGGCAGAAAGAGCTGGAAATGACGGCATTGCCTTATAGGATTGCTGTGGTTTCGGCTCCCGATGCGGCCGGCTACAGGGACTTTATGCGCCATCTTCACGAGAACGAATCGGCATTTGTCTTTCATACTGAGCTGTTTGAGGCTGTCATGCAGGGTGCGTCTGCGCCTTCATCCATTTCGGCAGCAATTTCAGCTGCTGCATCTGCGGAACCCGCTTATGATGCCGTGGTGGTGCTGAGAGGCGGCGGGGCGAAACTGGATCTCGCATGTTTCGATGATTATGAAGTGGCAGCGGCGATTGCAAGATGTCCGATACCGGTACTTACGGCAGTCGGACATGACCAGGACTATCATATATGTGATATGGTCGCGTGGCAGTATGTGAAAACCCCTACCGCGCTCGCCGATGTTTTTCTGGATATATATGCTGCTGAAGACCAGGAGATTCTGTCGTACAGTTCCCGTCTGAAACTGGCATTTCTCGGGAAAATCGCCACTATGTCGTCAAATGTGGACCTGATGGAATCCAAGCTGAAAATGGCATTGCAGAATAAGATCAATGCCTTGTCGGCGAAGGTGGATGTGCTCGAGGCGAGTATCTTGGGCGCTGATCCGAGGCGGATTCTGTCGCGCGGATATGCGCTTGTTACTGACGATAGAGGAGTGGTGCTGAAAGCGGCGAAAGGAAAAAAGCCCGGCGACGGTATCAGAGTGGTGTTTTCTGACGGTTCTCTGGACTGTGAGGTGAAAGGCTGAAAAGTATTCTTTACATTTTCTTATTGGTTTCCAAAAGGAAAATATCTAAATTAGTGGATGTAGATTATGGAGAAATTCGATTACAAAGAAGCGGTGCGTGAGTTGGAAAGCATTGCGGCCAAGGTGGAAGACCCTTCCACGGGGTTGGACGACATTGACAAGTATGTCAAGCGTTCAAAGGAACTGATTGCCGCGTGCAGGGCTTATCTGCGCACTGTACGTGACAAGGTTGACAAACTGGACACCATCTGAGGACGGAGGGTGCAAAACTTATAAATACACTTTCTATGGCAAAACACACGTTCATATATGATTCGGATCCATATCTGGCTCCCTACAAAGAAGCGATTGAAGCGCGTAGTGCCAGAATCGAAGCGGAGAAGGAAAAGATCGCCGTGGACGGTTCATTGTCCAAAGGCTTGAACAATCATCTTTATTACGGCCTTCACCGGGATGCTGACGGAGGCTGGGTGTTCAGGGAATGGGCTCCGAATGCCAACAGGATCTATCTCATCGGTGAATTCAACAACTGGAAACGCACGTCGGCCTATGCATTGACCCCGACAGGCGGAGGAAACTGGGAGATAAAGATTCCGGGCATGTTCCTCCATCACGGGGAACTGTACAAACTCTTCATCGAGTGGCCTGGCGGCGGAGGTGAGAGGTTGCCTTCCTACGTGCACCGTGTGGTGCAGGACCCTGTGACCAAGGTGTTCAGCGCACAGGTCTGGGAGCCTGAAAAGCCATATAAGTGGAAACATAAGGGACCGGGAGCGAGGCCGCATCCTCTTATATATGAATGTCATATCGGAATGAGCTCCGAGGATGAGAAGGTGGCTTCGTTCGAGGAGTTCCGTACCAATGTCCTTCCTCACGTGGAGAAACTGGGCTATGACACGTTGCAGATAATGGCCCTGCAGGAGCATCCTTACTACGGGTCTTTCGGCTATCAGGTATCCAATTTCTATGCATTGTCCTCCAGGTTCGGGACTCCGGAAGAGTTCAAGCATCTGGTGGACGATGCGCACGGGCGAGGTATCGCAGTGGTGATGGATATAGTCCATTCCCACAGCGTGGACAATGAGGCGGAAGGTCTCAGCCTTTTCGACGGACGTGAAGACCTGTATTTCTACAGCGGCAGCCAGGGACATCATCCGGCCTGGGGCTCACGCTGTTTCGACTACGGAAAATCAGAAACCAAATACTTCCTTCTGTCGAACTGCAAATTCTGGATGGAGGAATATCATCTGGACGGCTTCAGGTTCGACGGCGTGACCAGTATGCTGTACTGGGACCACGGTCTGGGCCGCGATTTCATCGGTTATGACAATTATTTCAATGCAGGGGTGGACGAAAATGCCGTAACCTATCTTGCATTGGCCGCGATGCTGACAAAGGAACTGAATCCGGATGCGATAACCATCGCGGAGGACATGAGCGGAATGCCGGGACTGGCTGCCCCGTTCGCCTCGGGCGGTCTGGGCTTCGATTTCCGGATGGCTATGGGCGTAGCAGACCACTGGATAAAATGGCTTAAGGAAAAGAGCGACGAGCAGTGGAGTATGGGCGAAATCTGGTGGGAGCTGACGAACAAGCGTTCGGACGAGAAGACCATCAGTTACGCGGAGTGCCACGACCAGGCTTTGGTGGGGGACAAGACGCTGATATTCAGGCTAATGGACAAGGAAATGTACACGTCGATGAACATTGACTCCAAGAATCTTGTCGTGGACAGGGGCATGGCGCTCCACAAAATGATAAGGCTTCTTACGTTGGCGACGGCCGGCGACGGATATCTGACGTTCATGGGCAATGAGTTCGGGCATCCCGAGTGGATAGATTTTCCACGTGCAGGGAACGGCTGGTCTTATAAATATGCCCGCCGGCAGTGGTCGCTGTGCAAACCGGATTATCTCAGGTACAAGTATCTGATGAACTTCGACGAGGATATGATCCATCTGTTCCGGAAAGAAAACCTTTTATCCTTCAAGCCTGAGCTGATAAAGGCTGACGAAGAGGGTAAAGTGTTGGTTTTCCGGCGTGGAAGTTATATCTTTGCAGTCGATTTCAATCCTACGAAATCTTTTGAGGGCTACGCATTTGAGGCACCTGAAGGAGAGTGGGAATTGGAACTTGACACTGACGAGAAACGCTATGACGGTTTCTCGAGACTAATAGCCGGAGAAAAACACATTGCAGGTACTGAATTGAGGGTATATCTGCCTTGTCGTTGTGCTCTTGTGTTTAAGAAAACTAATAAATAGGATATGGCATTTTTGAAATTTAACAAGGCCGAGCTCGTAAACCTCTCGTATTCATTGAAGCGGGAGATTATCTGCGCGAACAAGACGGGGGCGTATTGCAACACCTCCATTGTTACGTGCAATACGAGACGCTATCACGGCCTCCTGGGCGTGCCTGTCGATGCTTTCGGCGGGAATAAATACATGTTGCTGTCCTCGGTGGACGAGAGCCTGCTGGCGAACGGCAAGCTGTTCAATCTCGGCATCCACTGCTATGGTGACATCTATGAGCCGAGGGGTCACAAATATATCATTGACTTTACTGCCGACCCGGTTCCGACTGTGGTTTACAGAGTAGGCGAGATGGAGTTCGTGAAGAGCATCCTGCTTGTTCCGGACAAGGATCAGGTGATGCTCAAATATGAGTTGCGCAAATCACCGGCCGATGTGTCTCTGATTCTCAAGCCTTTCCTCGCATTCAGGAATATCCACAGTCTGACGAAACGCAATTCTGAAGCGCGGACAGACTATGAGGAAATAGGAAATGGCGTGTCGTTCAATATGTATCCCGGGTTCCCTGACCTGAATCTCCAGCTCAGCAATTCTGCTTTTGAGTTCAGATACAGACCTGATTGGTACAACGGCATCACTTATTCTGACGAGTCGCGCCGTGGATTTGAATGTAAGGAAGACCTCTTCGTGCCGGGAGCCTTCACTCTGAAGATGAAACAGGGCGATTCTGTGATATTGTCCGCATCCGTGGAGGAGGAGAATCCGAGGATGCTTACGCGAAAGTACAATTCCACGCTTTCCAAGATGCGTGATATCGGAAGTTATCACGATCAGCTTCTGCACTGCGCTGACCTTCTGGTGCGTGACCGCAACGGCCACAAACGCGTAACAGCCGGATTCTCATGGCTTTACACCGGACTGCTCAGAGAGACATTATATACATTGACAGGTCTTACGCTCTGCACCGGCAGAAAATCCGAATTTGAGGAGATTCTTGACAATCTCATCGCTGACAATCAGGAGCGTTTCCTCACAAGGACCACCCAGATCGAGGCTCCGCTGATGCTCGGACTCGTTCTTCAGGAATATATCAATGCAGGTGCTTCCGCAAAGAAGGTATGGACCAAATACGGCGACTTTGTCAAGAAGGTGATCTGCAGTTATGATCCGGGCGTGAGAAAGGAAGTGTCCCTGCAGCCTAACGGACTGCTGTGGGCCCAGAAAGACAAAACAGCATTGACCTGGATGAATGCCTATATCGACGGCAATCCTGTTACGGAAAGGGCCGGATATCAGGTGGAGACCAATGCCTTCTGGTATGACATGCTTTCCTTCGCGCTGGAAATGGAAGGGAAATACGGCAAGAAGTCAGATGCTTTCGTCGCTGAGTGGACACCGATAAGAGACCTCGTGGCTGAGAACTATCAAAAGACGTTCTGGATGCCTGACAAGGGTTATCTTGCTGATTATGTGGACAATAACGGACAGAATACCGATGTTAGACCTAACCAGCTCTTCGCATTGGCCGTATTCCATCAGCCGGTGGACGATTCTGTCGTCGGCAGCATGATGAACATAGTGGACAGGGAACTTGTGACGGCTCGGGGAATCAGGACGTTGTCTCCGCGTGATGAGAAATATAAGGGCGTCTATGAGGGAACTCAGCGTGAGAGGGACTTGGCCTACCATCAGGGCTGCGCATGGCCTGCATTGCTGATGCCATATGCAATAATCAAGTTCAAGATGCATGGTGCAGCATTCTGCAAGCGTGCTGAATGGCTTATGGAAGGCTTCTATGCCGATTTGAACAAGCATGGCGTGGGGGCGTTCTCGGAACTTTATGACGGAGACCCACCTCATGAGCCGCATGGCGCCATCTCTTCTGCAATGAGTACGGCGGCGCTTCTGTACATGGAAAGTCTGATCAACAAATACAAGGAGGAACGATAATGAGAGTGCTGATGTTCGGATGGGAATTCCCTCCACATATTGCCGGCGGTCTTGGAACTGCTTGTTATGGAATAGTGAAAGGTCTCTCACACTGCGGAGTAAGCACGATGTTCGTGATGCCTTCCGCTTCGGGTGACGAGGACCAGAGCGCTGCGCAGATCATCAATGCCAGCGACGTGCCTGTTCAGATAACTGATACTATGAATGTAGATGATTTTCTGGACAAGGTACAGTTCGTGCATATCGGTACCAATATGGTTCCGTATCTGGACCCTGCCGAGTTCCACACCTTGGTGGAAGAGGACAGGAGACGTCAGGTGCGTGATTTCTCCGTACATTACGGACACACCTACAAGTTCTCCGGAAAATACGGTTCCAACCTTATGGAAGAGGTTGCCAGGTATGCCATGGTCGGCGGTACGATTGCGATGACACACAAGGACGAGTTCGATGTCATCCACGCGCACGACTGGCTTACATATATGGCCGGCATTGCCGCGAAACGTCTGTCCGGTAAACCTCTTGTGGTTCACGTTCATGCCACGTCATTTGACCGCAGCAGCGACAACAACATTGACACCCGCGTCTATGATATCGAGAAACGCGGAATGGAAGCTGCCGACAAGGTGATTACGGTGAGCGACCTGACCAGAAACATAGTCATAACGAAATACGGCATTGACCCGTCAAAGGTCGTGACTGTTCATAATGCGGTGGATTTCAGCGGCAGGAGCAATGTCAATGTCGAGAGGGGAGTGAAGGACAAGGTCGTCACTTTCCTCGGACGTATAACATTCCAGAAAGGACCTGAATATTTCATCGAGGCGGCTGCAAAAGTGCTGAAAAGATGTGACAATGTCCGTTTCGTGATGGCCGGAAGCGGTGATATGATGAACCGCTCGATACGTCAGGTGGCAAGGCTCGGCATTTCCGACAGGTTCCATTTCACCGGATTCCTCAGAGGAAAAGAGGTTCAGGAAATGTTTGCATTGTCAGATGTGTATGTAATGCCTTCAGTATCAGAGCCTTTCGGGATCTCTCCGTTGGAGGCGATGCGTACTGGTGTGCCTTCTGTGATTTCCAAACAGTCAGGTGCGGCTGAGGTGCTCAAATATGCCTTCAAGGTGGACTTCTGGGATGTGGATGCGATGGCAGACGAGATCTATGCGCTTCTGAAGTATCCTGCATTGGCCAATTTCGCCTCAAAATATGGTTTTGACGAGGTCAACACGCTCAAGTGGAACAATGCGGCGGTCAAGATCAAGAATGTTTATGAATCAGTGATAAAATAAAAATTGACAGATATGAGTAAAAAAAGTCTATGCCTGTATTTTCAGATTCATCAGCCTGCCAGATTAAGGCTTTACAGGTTTTTCGATATAGGTAAGGATTCTCATTATTATGATGATTTTACCAATAGGACTATCCTCAGGAGAGTAGCGCAGAAGTGTTATCTTCCGATGAACAGCCTCCTGCTGGATCTTATCAAGAAACACAAGGGCGCGTTCAAGGTGGCTTTCTCCATTTCCGGTTCCGCTCTCGAGCAGTTCGACAGATATGCTCCGGAAGTGATCGACAGCTTCAAGGCATTGGCCGATACCGGATGCGTGGAGTTCCTTTGCGAAACATATTATCACTCACTCGCTTCGCTGGCATCTCCGGCAGAGTTCAAGCATCAGGTCCTGAAACACAAGGCCGCCATTGAGAGCCATTTCGGAGTTACTCCGGTGACATTCAGGAACACTGAGCTCATTTACTCTGACTCTATAGGCGCACAGGTGTATGAAATGGGCTTCCATACCATACTTACCGAGGGAGCAAAGCATATTCTCGCATGGCGCAGTCCGGATTTCGTATATACCGATGACATGCAGCCTCGTCTGAAGCTTCTGCTCAGGAACTACGTTTTCAGCGATGACATAGCATTCCGTTTCTCGGACAAGTGCTGGAACGAATGGCCTCTCACGACAGACAAGTTCCTGTCATGGATGAAAAACGAGGTAAGCGCGTCAGGTGATGTCATCAACCTGTTCATGGATTATGAGACATTCGGCGAGCACCAGAGTTCTGCTTCCGGAATTTTCGACTTCATGTCATATCTTCCGACAGCTGTCGTTTCCGACGGCACTTTCGAATTCAATACTCCGGCTGAGGTGGTCAAGAAGTTCAAGCCTATTTCCGAACTTGAAGTCGATGAACCTGTCTCATGGGCAGACGAGGAGCGCGATGTCACCGCATGGCTCGGCAACGAGCTCCAGCAGGAGGCGTTCAACAAGCTGTACGCTCTGTATGAGAAGGTTGCATTGATCAATGAGCCTGCTCTGTTCAATGACTTCGGACATCTTCAGGAGAGTGACCACTTCTACTACATGTGCACGAAATTCTTCTCTGACGGGGAAGTCCACAAATATTTCAACCCGTATGACACCCCTTACGAGGCGTTCATCAACTATATGAACGTTTTGAGTGACTTTATTATCAGAGTAGATGAGGAATATTCAACAAGTGTTGCTAAATTTGCAGCTCCGAAAGAAACCGAGAACAAGGTGAAAGCCAAGGCGGTAAAGAAGGTAAAGGAAGATAAGGCTGAGAAAACTGTGAAGAAGCCGGTCCGTACCGTGAAAGCCAAGGCGGTAAAAAAGAAGACTGAAAAATAATGGCAAAAGAGTTGAACAAACCTGATTATCTGTTTGAGGTCAGCTGGGAAGTCTGCAACAAGGTCGGCGGAATCTATACGGTGATAGCCACCAAGTCCCTCTTCCTCAGATCCCAACTGAAAAGACATCATATACTTATAGGTCCTGACGTCTGGATGGATACGGATGCGAATCCTGATTTTCAAGAAGACCCGCTGTTGTGGCAGGACTGGAGGCTAGAGGCTGCCAAGAGCGGCCTCCGTCTCAGAATAGGGCGCTGGAACGTGCCGGGCAATCCGGTTGCGATTCTGGTGGATTTCAAGCAGTTCCTTACGGAGACTGACGACATTCTTACCAAGTACTGGGAACTGTACGGAGTGGATTCCATCACAGGAAACTGGGACTACAAGGAATCAGCCCTCTTCGGATATGTTTCAGGTAAAGTCATTGAAAGCTACTGTAATTTCTTTCTGTCACCTGCCGACAAGGTTGTTGCGCAGTTCCATGAATGGCAGACAGGTGCAGGTGTCCTGTATCTGAAATATAAGAAACTTCCGATTGCAACGGTATTTACGACCCACGCGACTGTCGTGGGCCGTTGCCTTGCCGGAAACAATCTTCCGCTGTATGACTCCATGCAGTCGTACAACGCTGAGGAAAAGGCGAGACAGTTCAATGTCACCGCACTCCATTCTCTCGAGAAGAAGTCTGCGGAAAATGCTGACGTGTTCACTACGGTCAGCGAAATCACTGCAATAGAATGTGAGCATTTCCTCGGAAGGCAGGTGGATGTGGTTACGCCGAACGGCTTCGAGAACAGTTTCACGCCTGCAACCGACCAGGAGTATGACGAGAAGCGCAATGCCGCAAGAGGCAAATTGCGTGAGGTCGCTTCTGCAATGTCCGGATGCGAGGTGGCGCAGGACGCTATCCTCATCGGTATCGGCGGACGTTACGAGTACAGGAACAAGGGCATTGACGTATTCATTGACGCAGTTTCCAAAATCAAGAACTCGGACTTCCGCGGCAAGGAGATACACGCATTCGTGATGATTCCGTCAGGTCATAACGGGGCGGACCGCGAGCTCGTGGCCAAACTCTCCGGAAAGAGTGACAGATCCT
>HF996028.1:0-46561 GCA_000432515.1 Bacteroides sp. CAG:545 | reverse complement strand
TCCCCGGAAAGAGTGACAGCTCCTACACGACTCAGGTTACACATTATCTGATGACACCTGAGTATGACCAGATTACAAGGCGGTTCAGGGAACTCGGCCTGGACAATTCCAAAGACTCCAACATCAAGATATATTTCGTGCCGTCATATCTCAACGGTACGGACGGAGTGTTCAACATGAAGTACTACGACCTGCTCGTGGGACTTGATTTGGCATTGTTCCCGTCATATTATGAGCCTTGGGGCTATACTCCGCTCGAGAGCCTTGCGTTCCGTGTCCCTACATTGACCACGACACTTGCCGGTTTCGGCCTTTGGGTGGATACCCATTATAACAAGGAACATCCTGGTATCGAGGTGGTAAAGAGGACCGACTCCAACTATTTCGAGGTCGTGGATGCAGTCGCTTCACGAATCCGCGAGATCGCATTGGTAACAGACGGACAGAGAAAAGAATATATGGGCAATGCCAAGGATGTATCATCCATCGCATTGTGGGAAAATCAGATAAAATATTATCAGGAAGCCTATTCCAAGGCAATCGACAAGGTCATTGCCGCAAATGGCGCTTATCCGGAAGTGAAAGAAAAACCAATTATGAAATACGAAAAAATTCCTGTCAGTACACCTTCTTGGAAGAGTGTTATGGTCGTCAGACATCTGCCTGACGCATTGAGTGGACTTGAGGAGCTTTCCAAGAACCTGTGGTGGTGTTGGAACGAAAGCGCCAAGGCATTGTTCAAAGCCATTGACCCTGAAATCTGGCACAACTCCGGCCATAACCCGATGGTGGTTCTGGACAAAGTGAGCCTCAAGAGGTTCAATGATCTTAGCAAGGACTCTACCTTCCTCGGTCAGTATCAGAGTGTTATGAATGAGTTCAGTGAGTATATGGCCGCAAAGGCAGACAGAAAAGATCCGTCAATCGGTTATTTCTGTATGGAATACGGTCTGGACTCTTCATTGAGCATCTATTCCGGCGGTCTCGGTATCCTGGCCGGTGACTACCTGAAAGAGACCAGCGACATGAACGTGAACCTTGTGGCTGTCGGTCTGCTCTACAGATACGGCTACTTCACACAGGTCCTTTCAGCTCAGGGAGACCAGGTGGCCAAATATGACGCTCAGAACTTCTCCAGAATTCCGGCAAGCCCTGTTATGGACAAGGACGGAAACTGGATGACTACCAGCGTGGCATTCCCGGGACGTACAATTACAGCCCGCATATGGAAGGTAGCTGTCGGCAGGACAGATCTGTATCTGCTTGATACAGACTATGAAGCAAACATTGACGAGGATCGTCAGGTAACATATCACCTTTACGGAGGAGACTGGGAGAACAGACTTAAACAGGAGCTTCTCCTGGGCGTAGGCGGTGTCCGTGCTCTCCGTGCGCTCGGACTGAATCCTCAGGTATATCACTGCAATGAGGGCCACGCCGCATTCATCGGTCTGGAAAGACTCCGCGAATATATCCAGAATGACAATCTGGACTTCCCTGAAGCGCTCGAAGTCGTAAGGGCATCTTCATTGTTCACTACCCACACTCCGGTTCCTGCCGGACACGATGCTTTCGATGAAGGCATGCTCAGAAAATACATCGGACACTATCCTCAGCGTCTGAAGATCGACTGGGAGACAATGATGGGACTCGGCAAGATCAATGGCTCAGATGTCAATGAGAAGTTCTCCATGAGTATTCTCGCCGCGAACATTTCACAGAATGTGAACGGTGTGTCGATGCTCCACGGAAAAGTAAGCCAGGAAATCTTCTCCAACATGTATCCGGGATATCTTCCTGAGGAGCTCTATATCAGCTATGTGACCAACGGTGTGCATTATCCTACATGGGCATCCAAAGAGTGGAAAGCTATCCACGCGAAAGTGTTCGGCCCTGAGTTCCAGACACATCACTATGACAAGAAGTGCTTCGAAGGCATCTACAAGGTAGGTGACGAAGAAATATGGAATGCAAGAAAAGAACTGAAGTCCACACTTATCAGGGTGGTCAAGGAGAAACTCTCAAATCCTGCAGTGGCGAACCACTATTCTCCACGTCAGGTGGTCACCATCAAGGAAACTCTCCGCGATGACGTGCTGACCATCGGATTTGCAAGGCGTTTCGCCACATACAAGCGTGCGACATTGCTCTTCTCGGATCTCGACAGGCTCGATGCCATCGTGAACAATCCAAAGATGCCTGTGCAGTTCCTCTTCGCGGGCAAGGCGCATCCGGCAGACAAAGCCGGTCAGGACCTCATCAAGAGAATCGTGGAAATATCCAAGCAGGACCGCTTCATCGGCAAGATAGTATTCGTTCCGGGCTATGACATTTCCCTGGCAAAGAGACTTGTACAGGGCGTGGATGTCTGGATGAACAACCCTACAAGGCCACAGGAGGCTTCCGGAACATCAGGCGAGAAGGCAGCCATGAACGGTGTCATGCATTTCTCCGTTCTCGATGGATGGTGGGTTGAGGGATATAAGCCGGGCGCAGGCTGGGCTCTTCCTCTCAAGCGCACTTATGACGACCAGAACTACCAGAACGAGCTCGATGCCGCTACAATCTATACGACGATCGAGAACGAGATCGCTCCTCTGTACTATGACGTGGACAAGGCTACAGGCCGTTCAGCTTCATGGATTGAATATATCAGGAACACTGTCGCTCAGGTTGCCTGCAACTTCACCACGAACAGGATGCTTACGGATTACGTGAACCAGTACTATGCTCCTCAGTCAGTCAGGGCGGAAAGCCTGATTGCTGACGACTACAAAGTGGCTCGTGAAATCGCGTCATGGAAGAAACTCGTGCGCAAGGAGTGGCCTGACATCGAAGTGATCTCGTACACACAGCCGGATTCTTCATATTCGCTGTCGCTCAAGAATGTGCTCAATGCAGAGGTCGTGCTGAATATCGGTGACCTCAAGCCTGAGGATATCGGAGTCGAGATGCTCTTCGCTACGACCGACAACAAAGGAAAACTTCATATACAGGACAAGTGTGATTTCAATATCGTTGAGGCCAAGGACGGTGTGGTGAAATACCGGACATCCATCCTTCCTGAACGTTCCGGAATGTATCAGGTAGCAACCAGGATATATCCGAAGAATCCGCTTTTGCCTCACAGACAAGATTTCGGACTTGTAAGATGGTTGTAGCCACAGGATTTTTCGACGGTGTCCATCTTGGGCACCGTTTTATTTTACGCACTCTGGTAGAAGAGGCAGCTGCACGTGGCGATGAAAGCATGGTCGTCACATTCTGGCCGCATCCGCGCAATGTCCTGCAGGATGATGCCAGGAATCTGCGTCTGCTTACCTCGATGGAAGAGAAGAAAGCGCTTCTGAAAAACATTGGCGTGGACCATATCGAGGTTCTGCCGTTTTCCAAGGCATTCAGCCGTCTGACTGCGGAAGAATATCTGAAGGAATATGTCATAGGAAAGTTCGGGGGCAATGCCATCCTGCTCGGTTATGACAACAGGCTTGGTTCCGATCTCTGTACTCCTGAACAGACGGCGGCATTGGCCGAAAAGTTGGGACTGGATGTCATAAGGCCTGAATCATATACTGCGGAAGGCGGTATCGTGGTGAGTTCCACCAAGATACGTAATGCGGTGTCCTCGGGGGACATTGTCCTTGCAAATTCGATGCTCGGTTATGACTATAAGCTCTTCGGAGTGGTAGTGTCCGGCAACCGCCTGGGGCATACCATCGGATTCCCGACCGCGAACATGCAGCTGTACGAGCCTCTGAAGCTCGTTCCCGGCAACGGCGTCTATCTGGTCAAGGTGGAGACACTCGGCAATGTCTATGACGGAATGTGCAACATCGGTGTCCGCCCGACCATCGGCTCAGGGAATACCATCACCATTGAAACGAACATCTTCGATTTCGACGAGGATATCTACGGCCTTGACATCCGTGTATCGTTCGTCTGCAAAATCCGGGACGAGGTGAAGTTCAATGACCTTTCCCTTCTTGCCGCGCAGCTGGAGAAGGACAGGGAGCACTGCCGGAATATTCTCGACAAAAAATGAGGGAATCCGCGTAATCCTTTGAAAATAATTACTTAACTTTACGTGGACGGGGAGAGGATAACCGCGGACAATAGCATTGAAACGTATGGATTTTCTGGATATTATATGGATTGTAGTCTGTATCGTCCTTGTGGCGGTGCCTGACTTGGTGTTCAATAATAAAAAGAAAAAATCTGCACGCGGCAGGACACGTACTTCCGGACCGATGCCGCAGATGCCTGAGAATTTCCCGATGCCTCCGATGCCGTCTGTCCCGTCAGAGCCTGAGTCAATGCCTGAGTCAATGCCGACAGATGACGAATCTGAGGATTTTCCTGTATGGACAGAGCCGGAAGTGACAGAAGGACAGCCTGTGCCGCAGGTGCAGGCCGTAGAGCAGCCGAAGCCGGTGGTAGAACAGTTCAAGCCGGTAGTGGAGCGGCCGAAACCGGTGGCGGTAAAGGAAGTGGCCAGAAGACCGGCGTCTCCAGCACCTCAGACTGACAGTAGCCAGGCGGATGACGGGAGGAAAGACGGGAAATTGCGTGTGGATCCTCGTAACTTGGTGATTTACACGGCGATAATGGAGCCGAAGTTTAAAGAGATGTAGTAAAGGCATCTTTTTTGAAATTAAGGAAAATTGACTATATTTGCATAACAAGTCAAGGGTTCTGTCCGAGCGGCAGGACTCGTTTTTAATTGTATAAGCGAAACGTAATTTTTATTATTATGGCAGAAGTTCATTATATGACACAGGATGGTCTGGACAAACTGAAGAAAGACCTCGCTGATGCACTTGCACAGCGTCCTGTAATCTCGGCCGCTATTGCAGAGGCCAGAGAAAAAGGCGATTTGTCAGAAAATGCTGAATATGATGCGGCCCGTGATGCCCAGGCTCTCTTGGAGCTCAAGATCGCGAACCTCAAGAACCTTGTAGCCAATGCGAAAGTCATTGACGAGTCTCAGATCGGAACCGACAAGGTTCAGATGATGAACAAGGTGAAAGTCGAGAATATGGCGATGAAGAAAGTCATGGAATTCACCATCGTAGGAGAGACTGAGGCTGACTTTGCGCACGGAAAGCTCGCATCCACCACACCTATCGCCAAGGCGCTTCTTGGACATTCCAAAGGCGAAATCGTGGAGGCTACCGTGCCTTCCGGTGTCATGAAATTCAAGATTCTGGACATAACACTTTAGTATATGGCTACGATTTTCACTAAAATCGCCAAAGGAGAGATTCCTTCATTCAAGGTTGCCGAGAATGAAAATTACTATGCTTTTCTGGACATCAATCCTCTGGTAAAGGGACATACCCTTGTCATTCCGAAAAATGTGGAGGACGACTATATTTTCCACTTGGACGACAAGACGTATCTCGGACTTTGTGAGTTTGCGAAGAAAGTGGCATTGGCCGTGCAGGCCGCTGTCCCTTGCAAGCGTATAGGTGTCTGCGTGCTGGGCTTGGAAGTGCCTCACACTCACATACATCTGGTTCCTCTCCAGCAGGAGAGCGATATCGATTTCCGAAAAGAAAAGCTCAAGCTGTCCCAGGAAGAATTCCAGGAAATAGCATCATCAATCCTTTCCGAATATGAGAAAATTAAATAAAATCATCTGCCTGTCCGTGGCAGCGGCTGCTTTGGCATCCTGCGGCAGCAATGCCCGCATTGAGGGTACATTGTCAGATGCTCCGTCTTCTGAAGTTATCGTGAAACTGCTCAATGTGAACCATTACGACGTGCTGGATACCGTAAAGACAGATGCCAAGGGCAGATATGAATATAAATTGCCTGTAGAGTCCGGTCAGCCGGAGTTTATCTATCTGTTCTACAAGAATACCCGCATCGCGTCGATGCTCCTGCAGAAAGGTGATAAGGTCAATGTAGTGTCAGACACTCTCGGAACATATTCTGTCACCGGTTCAGACGAGACATTGAAACTGATGGACGTGGAGAAGGATGAGGCGGAGTTCAATAACCGTTTCTTCTCGGCTTCCGCCCGTCTTGCTGATTTGAACCAGTCATCACAGGCGGCATTGGACCTCAAGAAAGAGATTACGGCCCAGTACATCGACTATTACAGAAGCAGAGTGAAATACGTGTTGCAGAACTCTCATTCGCTGACTTGTATTCCGGTTCTGTACCAGACTGTAGGTGATGGGATTCCTGTATTCAGCCAGTCCACGGATGCCATTCATTTCAGAAACATCTCTGATTCGCTCAAGGCAGTTTATCCTGATTCAAAATACGTCAAGGCACTTTCACAGGAAGCTGACAGGAGGATGAAACTGCTTAACCTGGATGCCCAGATCAAGAATGCCGGCACTTCCGGATTCCCTGATATGGAGCTTCCTGATGTAAATGGCAAGAAAGTGAAACTCAGCAGCCTCGATACCAAGATGGTGATGATCTACTTCTGGAATTCTGCAGATGCAGCCCAGAAGATGTTCAATCAGGATGTCATGAAGCCTGTTTACAATGAATATCATCAGAAAGGCTTCGATATCTACAGCGTATCGGTGGATGCAGACAAGGCATCCTGGGCATCAGTGGTCAAAAGCCAGAATCTGCCGTGGACCAATGTCTCCGATGTCAGCGGTTCAGCAGCGGCTCTGTACAATGTCACAAGCCTTCCGATGCTTTACTTCATCGAGAACGGCAGCATTGTCCAGGCTCCGGGCGTAAAAGACGGCCCGACCCTGAGGGCCTTCCTCAAAGCAAGAATGTAAGCACAATCCTTTACTGTACGGATGATCAACATTTGCGCGATTGGAATAGGGAACAGGGCCAGGAAATACCTCGAGTATGTGGAGGCTAACCCTGACAAGGCCAAGGTATGCGCAGTCGTGGACACCGATCCGTATCGTCTCAAGGAGGCGCGCGACAGATATTCTCTTGCGGAAAACCAATGCTTTACGAATGTGGATGACTTCATCTGTTCCGGAATAAGGGCAGATGGAGTCATCGTCGCTACTGGAGACGACACGCATTATTCCATCTCACGCAAAGTCATTGAGGCAGGGATGAGTCTGCTTCTGGAGAAGCCTATGGCGGACAGCATTGATCAATGCCGCGACCTCGTCGCCCTCGCGGAGCGCAGAGGCGTGATTACCTCGATGTGCTATGTGATGCGCTATCACCCTTACTATACCAGGGTAAAGGACATCGCCGTTTCCGGTGAACTGGGTGAGATAAAGGCGATCAGGCATCGTGTCAATGTCGGGATTGACCGTATGACACACACTTTCGTCAGAGGTCTCTGGGCCAGGAAAGAAGATTCCTCGCCTATTTTCATATCCAAGTGTTGCCACGACGTGGATTTCATATTCTGGCTGATCGGACAGGATACGCCGGATGAGAAGATGGACATCCGCTCGAAGGGTAGCCTGACAAGATATTGTCCCGAGGCGGCACCGGAGAAAGCCGCCGCCCGGTGCATAGCCTGCCCGCTGGAAACCGGTTGCCGTTATTCGGCCGTAAACCTCTATCGCCGGCGCAAGGAGTGGATAGGAAACTTCGAAGTGGCCACGGGCAGAACCATCGATGACGCCATAGAAGCGGAACTCCGTACAGGACGTTACGGCAGATGCGTATATCATTGTGACAATGACGTTTTCGACTGGCAGACAGCATCCATTACGATGCCCTCCGGCCTGAAAATCGAAATTACCATGGACGGCATCATTGACCTGGACGGGCGCGTGACTGAGATTACATTTGCGGACGGGCTCCTGAAGGCAGAGGACAATATCATTACATTGACAAGAAATGACGGTTCTCTTCTAAGGTCTGAAGATTTCAGCGAAATCTGTGCTCAGCCGCTCCACGCCGGGGCTGACATCGCCATAATTGAAGACTTCTGCAATGCTGTCAGGACCGGTTCGAGGACAAGATGTTCTCTCGGGGACGCGCTCCCGGGACTCGAGGCCTGTTTCGGCGTGGAAGCAGGACTTTGCTAATCACGGAATTATTCATTATTTTTACAATTTCCAAGAAGGCGGAATGTACCGCCGGACAAACAGATAAATTTAGATAATATGAAGAAGTATATCATCGGCTCGCTCTTCGCCATCGCGGCAGTAGCCTGCACATCGGTCTCCACGACCACTACATTGAAAGGAAAATTCTCCGGAGCGGACGTTCCTGAAGAAATCACGGTGACTGTACCAGGAATGATTGATACCACCGTCCAGCTGCGCAATGCCGCATTCAAGCTGGAAATTCCTGTGAACAAGGCAGTCCTCGGTGAAATCAACGTGGGCGGTCCGAAAGGAAGATTCATTTCTGACGGAACTGTGCTTACAGTCGATCTCAACGACGGTCTCGTGGAAGTGACCTCCGACAAGCCTGCTGCATCAGTTACTGCGAAATTCAACGCTTTTGCAGAAGAACATAAGGGTCTGGTCGCGTCGTATAGAAGCACAATGGTCGCAATCTCTGACAGCACTGGACTTTCCGCCCAGCAGAAGGACAGCCTCCAGGAAGAGTTCTATAACTCGTTCAATGACAAGTACAATGAGTTCAATACTGAAGCTGTCAAGAACAATTCTGACAATGTCATTTCAGTTATAGCTCTCCAGAATATCTATGGCGACATGTCCGATGCTGACCTTGAGAAAGTCATCGGCGGCATTGACTCGGCCGTAGTTGCCTCCAGCAGTTTCATATCCGCAATCCAGAAGGGTATGGAAGCGAGAAAATCCACTGCTGAGGGTATGAAGTTCACGGATTTCTCCGTCAGGCAGCCGAACGGCAAGGATGCCAGCCTCTCTGATTACGTCGGAAAAGGCAAATATGTCCTCGTGGACTTCTGGGCTTCATGGTGCCGTCCGTGCAAACACGAAATTCCGAACATCAAGAAGGTTTACGACAAGCATCACGGAAAGGATTTCGACGTTCTGAGCGTGGCTGTCTGGGAGAGGACCCCGAAGGAAAGCATTGATACTGCCAAGGCTTATGGCGTGAACTGGAATCAGATTGTAGATGCCAAGAGTGTACCTACGGAGATCTACGGCATTGTCGGAATTCCTCACATTATCCTCTTCGGCCCTGACGGAACCATCATCAAGAGAGGTCTGTACGGCGAAGCTATCGAAGAAGAGGTCTCCAAATACGTGGAGTAATTGACAGTCAGAGAAAAAATAGCGCTGTTTCCACATTCCCCCGGAGTTTACAGATATTATAACTCCGAGGGGATTGTCATATATGTGGGCAAGGCCAAGGACCTCCACAAAAGGGTTGCGCAGTATTTCGTGTCTCCCGACCGGCTCAATGCCAAGACACGTATTCTCGTTTCCAAAATCGCCGATGCGCAGTATTCAGTGGTCGATTCCGAAGCGGATGCGCTGCTTTTGGAGAACAATCTCATAAAGCAGTACAAGCCGAAGTACAATATACTCCTGAAGGACTCCAAGACCTATCCATGGATATGTGTCACCTCGGACGAGTTTCCGAAAATATACCTTACGCGCCGAATCGTGAAGGGGAACCGTTATTTCGGCCCTTACAGTTCGGTGATTCATGCGAGGAATCTGCTGGAGTTCATTTCGGAAAACTATAAAATCCGCTCCTGCAACAACAAGATCACTTCTGACGGCGTGCTGCGGGGCAAATTCAGGCCATGCCTGGACTTCCACATCAGCAGATGTGCCGGCTGCTGTATCGGCAAAATCTCGGTCAAGGAGTACAATGCCGAGATTGAGGAAATCGTTAGCCTACTGAAAGGCGGGGCAAGTGAAGTGATACAGCATTACAGGCACCTTATGACACAGGCCGCGGACAATCTCGAGTTCGAGCAGGCCCAGGTTTACAAGCAGAAGGTGGATTCCCTCCAGCAGCATTATTCCAAGTCGGTAATCACATCGGCTTCGGATACCAATGTGGACGTGTTCTCACTTGTGACCGATGCCAATGAGTCTTACGGCAATTTCATGCGTGTCAGAGGCGGCGCCATCATCCAGTCGCTCAATCTCGGCTTCAAGATGAACATCGAGGAAGAGCCTGAAGCTGTGCTGAGCGAATTCATTGCTGAGATAGAATCCAAATTCGGAAAGATCAGCGGGGAAGTAATCGTTCCTTTCCTGCCTGATGTGGAAATGGAAGGCGTTTCATTCAAGATCCCGGTGAAAGGCGACAAACTCGCGATTCTCACCCTGAGTACCAAGAACGCCAAAGAGTTCCAGTTCAATTCCATCCGCCAGAAGGAGCATACCGATCCGGACCAGTACAAGTCAATGGTGATGGAAGAACTCCGGAAGGCTCTCGGGATGGATGTCCTGCCGCGTCATATCGAGTGTTTCGACAACTCCAATATCCAGGGAACGAATCCTGTGGCCTCCTGCGTCGTGTTCCGTGACGGAGTCCCGTCCAAGAAAGACTATCGCAAGTTCAAGATAAAGACCGTCATCGGGGCCAATGACTATGCGTCAATGAAGGAAGTCGTGAACCGCCGTTATTCGAGAATGTTGCGTGAAGATCCGGACGACCTTCCGCAGCTCATTGTCATAGACGGTGGCAAGGGACAGCTTGATTTTGCTTTCCAGGCATTGGCGGAACTCGGTCTGACTGAGAAACTTACAGTTGTCGGTCTTGCCAAGCGTCTTGAGGAGGTGATCAGGGTGGGGGACCCTTATCCTCTTTTCATTGACAGGAATTCCTCTGCACTGAAAGTCCTGCAGCAGATCCGTGACGAGGCGCACCGGTTCGGCATCACTTTCCATCGCAGTCTGCGCAGCAAGAGCCAGATAGAATCTGCATTGACACGGATCAAAGGGGTGGGGGAGCAGACGGAGAAACGGCTTCTGATACATTACGGCAGTGTGCCGCGTATCGCGTCGGCTCCGGTCGAGGACCTCGCGGCCTTTCTCGGTAAGGAAGAACTTGCGGAACGTATTCACAATGAATTGAATAGAGAAGATGAAGAATGAAAAGAAATTCAACACCGCGCTGAATCTGTTTATATTGGTGGGGATGCTGGTGGCGGTCGTGGTGACCAATGTTTTCAAGATCCAGCAGCCTGGAGCCAGGCATTTCATGCTGTTGCTGGCCAGTGTCGGGGCATTGACAGGAGTCATCAATACGGTGCTCTCCGCCAACGGCAACATCTGGACGTTTCTGTTCGGTGTCATTGACGTGTCCGTGGCTACGGTCGTGGCGTTCGACAGCAGCATAAGGCCCGGCGGAGAACCGGTCTGGGGCAATTTCGCGCTGCACGCGTTCTATTTCCTGCCTATGCAGTTCGTCGGCTGGTGGCAGTGGCGCAAGCGCGGAGCGGATTCCCATAAGAAGGTCAATGCCCGCCGTCTGGATTCCCGTCAATGGCTTATGATGCTCTCCGGTATGCTGATCGGAATAACAGCAGTCTATATTGTCCTGTGCAAGGTTGCCGGTTTCGATATTTCCGGAACATTCAGGTATCTTATTCTGTTTGACGCGATTGTGTTCGTCCTGAATGTGCTTGGGCAGATTCTGATGTCGTTCGCGTTCATGGAGCAGTGGTATGTCTGGATTCTGGTCAATGTGTTTTCCATCTTCCTGTGGTCGGAAAAGGCAATGTCGTCCGCGGAGTCGAGTTATACTGTCGTGATGGTCATCAAGTATTCGTTTTATCTGCTGAATTCGCTCAATGGGCTCAGAATATGGTATGCCCTGAGCCGGGACTCTGGCAAATAGCCGCTTTTAGGCCGATAATTTTATTTTTCGGAATTTTTTTATTTACTTTGCGGAACGTTATATGAGTAGTGTATTATAATTATAAACTTAATAAATTATTCAATTATGTCACACGAAGAAATCGTAAAGAAGGTGAAGGACATCATCGTTGATAAACTTGGCGCTGAAGAGTCAGAAGTGACTGAAACAGCTAACTTCACAAACGATCTCGGCGCTGATTCTCTTGACACCGTAGAGCTTCTTATGGAGTTTGAAAGAGTGTTCGGAATCAAGATCCCGGATGAGGATGCCAGCCAGATTGCAACAGTTGCTGACGCTGTCAATTACGTTGAGAAGAAAGTAGAAGATAAATAATATCTTTTCTTGCTTACGACAAAAGAAGCCTGCTGAAATTCAGCAGGCTTCTTCTATATCTGTATGTCACGGATTCATTACTCTGCCTTAGGAATGGCATAGGTGAATCTGAACATCGGCTGGTTCTTGTCAGCTTCAGGACCATTCAGAACAGCCTTGTAGTAACGGTGGTAGTCCATCATCGTCTGCGTCGTGGTCGTGCTTGCAGTGCTGCTTGACTGGGATGAGTACATCTGCTGCAGCATAGCGTAGTTATAGTAGTTGTTGTAATAACTGTTGTAGCCATATCCGCCGTAACCGCCATATCCACCATAACCATAGCCGTTGTACATGCTGTTGTAGTAGTTGTAGTACATCATCTGCTGGTAATAGTCGTCATTGTAATTGCTTGATGATGACGATGAATTGGAACTTGCTATGGTTTCCTTGGCCATGGCCAGCATCCAGATGTCGTAATTGTTGATTTTCGCGTCGTCCTTCAGTTTGATGACTGCCTGGATATGATGCGTGATGTCTGGTGCGTATTCGCATTTCGACCTGTTTATGTCGCCCTGGTTCTCATCAGAAATGCTGGAGTCCGTAATGCCCGCGAATGTGACAGAAGTGTCAGTCGCGATACGGCAGGTAGGACTGAGCGCCGTAGGGAACTCATACATTGTCGTATAATCGTCCGGGAACTCGAACGGAAGGATCAGTGACGCTTTGCTTATTACGGCATCAGCCGGCTTGTCAGTGTTCTGGCTGATGATTTCCAATATCTTGTCTCTGAGCGCCTTGGCTTTGATGACTGGCTTGATGCCCCTTCCGCCCTCCATCAGGACGCTTTTTCCGGCCTTGCCTTCAAGAGCCGTGCTTGAATGTGTCGCCCTGTCGAAAGCGAGCTGCGGATATTTCGTGACATTTGTGGAAGACACTCCGTTCATGTTGTACAGACTCAATGGGCCGAGGTAGAAAAGGAAACTTGTGTCCACCTTAGTCCTGGTGCCATAGTTAGCCGTGAACTTCAGTTCCGCGTAACTTCCGTAGATGGTACCGTCAATGACTGCGATAGGAAGCCTGAACATGTTGATTCTGCCGCCATTGCCGGCAGGGATGTCCGATGTTATGACAATTCCCGGGAACTTCGCCGTGTAATGGCTGATTGTATCCATGTCTTCAGCCTTGATGCCCATATATTTCTCGCCGAATTCCCTGCTGAAGTCGAAGGACAGCGAGTCGGAACCATTGTAAACGGGGATGCCGTCTGTTATGCGCTTTTTGGTATATGAGATCTCAGGATAGAGCTTGTTGTAGTTGATGGCCTTGTCCAGTTCATAGACATTCACGTTCTGCAATATGTACTGCTGGCTCGGGTCAGAGTACGATGTCGAGTCGGACACGGCAGACATGTGGAACTGACGGAAGATTGGATTCTTTCCGAAGTCGAGCGTGTCATTGATAGGAACAAGCGTAAAGGCCGCGCTTCTTGTGGTGAGCCCGAAAGTCTCGTCCTGAAGTGCTCCGAACGTGAATTTGTACATGCTGTAGCCGGAAAGGCTGTCGGCCATCTCCTGACGGATATCCTCTATCGGGAACTCCGCCGTATAGATATTGTACAGCTGGTTGTCAGGAATCATGGATTCCCCTATGGAATTGTCCACATTGACGCAGGAACTGCTGCAGATCATACCTGCGCAGACAGCTGCAACGGTAGTGACAGAACTGAAAATTCTCTTCATCTTTTAAAGACTGTCGTAAAAACTATTATACGCATCGACATAGGACCCGTCTTCAAATGACTTTGCGTCGTATTTCAACATCGGCACAGGCAATCCCTCACAGAATTCAGTAAGGCCTGCATCGATATTGTCCGAGCCTATTATGATACCGTCTGAATACTGAGCGGCAGTCTTCGCAAGATTTATGCCAGTAGGGTCTGCCAATAGAGGTATGTCCTTCTCGGTGACGTCGCCGAACGGAACAAGTTTCATCATGTCCTCATTGAACTTCTCCGGCATGTCGTCATACAGGGAAAGGACGATTTTGCTGTTTTCGAATATAGGATCATCCTTGTAGGCCTTTTTGAGGTACAAAGGCAGAATCTGGGTAATCCATCCCTGGCAATGTATCACATCAGGAGCCCATCTGAGCTTCTTGACCGTCTCCAATACGCCGCGTGCGAAGAAGATCGCGCGTTCAGCATTGTCATCGAAGAACTTGCCGTCGTCGTCGCGGTCGATCTGCTTCCTCTTGAAATAGTCTTCATTGTCAATGAAATACACCTGGATGCGGGCGGCCGAGATTGAAGCCACTTTGATGACGAGAGGCCTGTCAACATCATTGATGACGATGTTCATGCCTGACAGCCTGATGACTTCGTGGAGCTGGTTCTTGCGCTCGTTGATGCCACCGAATCTCGGCATGAATGACCGTATTTCTTTTTTTCGTTCCTGGATTCCTTGTGGAAGATATCTGCCGATGTGGGACATGTGAGTCTCAGGCAGGTATGGGAAAATCTCTGAGTTAACAAACAGGATTCTTTCGTCCATTTTCTGTTTTATTAAAGTGTTGTCCAATGCGTACAAAGTTAAGAATTTTTTTTGATATTTCGATAAATGATTATCTTTGGGGTCAATTTGGAGTATTATGGCACTTAATGAAAAGAAGATAGTCCGCCGCAGAATCGCGAATGCATATTTGTCTTCAGTAATCAGCATCAGTCTCGTCCTGTTGCTGGTCGGGGTGTCGAGTCTGCTTCTTGTCAATGCCCGAAGCGTGACTGATTATTTCAAGGAGAATCTCCAGCTTTCAGTCATCATGAAGCAGGGCGTGACCGATACTCAAGCATTGGAATACAAGAAGACATTGGACAGTTGCAGATTCGTGCATGAAACAGAGTTTGTCTCCAAGGAACAGGGGGAGAAGGAGATGTCCGAGATGCTCGGGTCCGATTTTCTGAAAGTCTTCGAGGTGTCTCCCGTGCCGGTGTCCATAAGTGTCAAACTGAAAGCGGATTACGTCTCTCGGGACAGCCTGCAGGTGGTGGAGTCGTTCATCGGAGCATCTCCGCTTGTGGATGAAGTTTCCTGTCAGACGTCCCTTGTGGAAGCGCTGAATGCGAATCTCAGTAAAATCTCAGCCGTGATCGGAGTGTTCATAGCATTGATGCTGTTCATATCTTTCGTGCTGATAAACAATACGATGCGTCTGTCTGTCTTTGACCGGCGCTTCTCCGTACACACTATGAAACTTGTCGGAGCCACCAAGTCTTTCATCCGTGGGCCGTTCCTTGTCCGGGCTGCTTTTCTCGGACTGTTCTCTGCAGTGGTGGCATTGATGCTGCTTGTGGGAGTGCTTTTCTACGTGCGCTCTGAATTTTCGCAGCTGTTTACGATATTTACATTGGACAAACTCCTGATAGTGATGCTGATAGTGATTGCTTCAGGTCTCGTGATATGCTTGTTGAGCACATATATGGTAGTGAACAAACTTGTGTCGCTCAGCAAGGATGAGCTGTATTATTGATAATAGGAAAACATTGAAAATATGGGAAATGAAAAAATGCCGATTACGAAGAAAGGCTTGATGTATCTTCTTGTCGGACTGCTGGTTATGGTTGCAGGATATATTCTGATGATAGGAGGCGGGAGCAAGGATCCGGCTGTGTTCAATTACGCGATGTTCGATTTCCGCCGTCTTGTGGCTGCACCGATTGCCATCATCTGCGGAATCATCATTGAGATCGTTTCCATAATGAAAATATATAAAGATAAGGAGGAGAAGTAATTATGGAATGGTGGCAGGCGCTTGTTCTTGGAATAGTACAGGGATTGACAGAGTTCTTACCGGTCAGCAGCAGCGGACATCTCATGATGTTCAGGGAACTGCTCGGCGTGGATTCTGAGGGTTTTCTTGATTTTACCGTGACCGTGCATTTCGCCACGGTGCTGAGCACTATCATCGTGTTCTGGTCGGTTATCTGGAATCTGCTCAAGGGACTGTTCAAGTGGAAATACAATGACCAGACAGACTATATCCTGAAACTGATCGTGTCAATGATTCCTATCGGAATTGTCGGCCTGTGTTTCAAAGATGCCGTCGAGGGGCTTTTTGCAGACAACCTTTTCACTGTCGGAGTCTGCCTGATCATAACGGCTGTCCTTCTCGCGATTTCCGACCAGTCTTTCAGATGGACTTCGCCCAAGGAGGATTCTGTCAATGAAAAAGAACCGAGAAATGGAATATCATATCTGCAGGCATTCATAGTAGGCCTCGGACAGTCATTTGCCGTAGCTCCCGGACTTTCCAGATCAGGAACCACCATCGCTACAGGATTGATTTGCGGAGTCAAGAGAGAAAAGATGGCCCAGTTCTCGTTCCTTATGGTGCTGGCCCCGATTGTCGGAGAACAGCTGCTGGATATAATCAAAGGCTTCGGAGCACCGTCAGCTGAAGCCGGAGTTGGTGCGCTTCCTCTTCTTTTCGGTTTTGTCGGAGCATTCCTGGCCGGACTGTTTTCATGCAAGGCAATGATTGCCATTGTCAAGAAGGCCAAGCTGATATGGTTCTCCATCTATTGTCTGATCGCTGCTGCGGCCATATTCATTTTTGCATAACATGGCGGGTGAAAGGTCATTGACTTTCTTTGCATCTGATGTGCATCTCGGCCTGGACCTGAAAGATCCGAAGGACCGGGAGGCGAGGTTTGTGGCTTTTCTAGAGTCGATTCCTAAGGATAAGACCGAATCGCTGTACCTGCTCGGTGACATATGGGATTTCTGGTATGAGTATCATGATGTGGTCCCTAAGGGCTATGTCCGCGTGTTTGCGGCATTGATGGACCTGATGGAAGCCGGCGTCAAGGTATATTTCTTCCAGGGAAACCACGACATCTGGTGTTACCACTATTTCCAGGATATGGGCATCAGGATACTCCAGCAGCCTTATGTCGTCAATATCGGAGGCAAGATCTTCTGCCTCGGTCATGGTGACGGGCTCGGTCCAGGGCATTTCTGGTACAAACTTATGCGCTGGGGTTTCCGCGAAAAATTCTTCCAGAGCCTTTTCAGTCTTCTGCATCCGTACCTTGCATTCAGATTAGGAAAGGGCTGGTCCAAGAAAAGCCGTGTGGCCAAGACTGTAGAATACAAATTCAAAGGGAAGGAGGAGCCGCTATACAAGTTCGCGGAAGACTTTTCGGCAAAACGTCATATCGACTATTTCGTGTTCGGCCATTTCCACTGTGACGTGAGGATGAAGCTACCGGGTGGCAGTGAACTGATTGTGCTCAAGGACTGGATAGACGGCAGCCCTTACATGTATTTCGACGGAATCTCCACGTTTTTCGGGTATTCTCCGAAGATCGAGAAATAAAGCGCCTGGAACTCCCCGTTGTCCCATTTCTTGACAAGATCCTCTACCGGGCGGTCCTCGCCTTGCGGATCGTAGTGCTTCTTCATGTTTGAACCGAAAATTCTGGCCACGCCCTGCCAGAAACCTGCGGCAATCCTGTTTTTATACTCCTTTATGATGTCGTAGGACGAAACTCCGACTTCCCTGTCAATCAGTTTCATCAAGAGTTGCCCCTGGCTGATGGTCATATGCCGCATCGGCTGTTCAAAAGCATTGAAAAGCTCCTTCTGAAGGGCATTGACATATTTCTCTTTCTGCCGGTTCCTGTATTTGTCGTGCTCGAACGTGCTGTCGGCCCGGTGTATGAGTTTACGGGCGACCAGAGCGTAAGGATATGTCTTGCTGAAATTCCAGACGAGACGGTAATACTTCCGCCATTCCTTGCCGCGCCTGTTTCCGTAGAGCGAAATCATCGACGGATTTATCGTGTCCAGATAGACAGTGTCGCCATTGACGATCTCGTACGGCAGATACTGCGGCCGACGCGGAGGGACCGGAGCCCGCCTCTGCGCCATCAAGTCGCCGATGCCCGGGAGAATCCCGAGAACCACTGTCAATGTCAATATGAGTCGGCGTTTTGTCATCGTTCAGTTTTATCCGAGCCTCAAAGTTACAAATTTTGTTCAGAAGCGGTCATCTTTTCCGAGTTTTTGGGTCAATGTCGTTTTCCGGTCGATATGAAATGTCGAAAAAACGCGAATGATAAAATTTTTACATCACGTAATTGCTTGACATTGCATCTTTTAAGTGATGAAAAATTTTGTCGAAAAACTATAAAAATATTCCGAATAATGTTTGTTTTTCAATATTTTTTACTAACTTTGCAATCCCAAAATTGAGGAGAAGTTCGCCCAACCAGCTGATGCTCAAAGATTTAGGGAATTTGGGAAAAAATTTTAAAGTAATACAGCAATGTTACAACCAAAGAAAACAAAGTTTAGAAGGGAACAGAAAAACCGCATGAAGGGTATGTCCCAGAGGGGCAGCCAGCTTGCATTCGGCTCTTTCGGTCTTAAAACCCTTGAGAATTGTTGGCTTACATCGCAGCAGATTGAGGCTGCCCGTCAGGCAATCTCACGTTATATGAACCGTGAGGGTCAGATTTGGATCAGGGTGTTCCCTGCCAAGCCATTCACCAAGAAGCCTCTCGATACCCGTATGGGTAAAGGTAAGGGTGATCCTCAGGGATTTGTATGCCCGATTACTCCTGGCAGAATTCTCTTCGAGGCAGAGGGTGTTTCTCTCGAGATTGCAAAAGAGGCTATGCGCCTTGCAGCTCACAAACTTCCTATCGCTACGAAGTTTATCGTCCGCAGGGATTATGTAGAATAGTTTAATGGAGAAGAAAATGAAAATATCTGAAGTTCGCGAAATGTCCGTAGCAGATTTACGTGACCGCATTGCAGTGGAGAAAGCAAATCTTGACACGATGAAGATGAATCACGCTATCTCTCCATTAGAGGATACATCCAAGTTTAAGAAAACAAGAAAGGACATCGTCCGCATGATGGCTGTCCTCTCTCAGAAAGAAAAAGAACAGAACTAATTAGATGCCCTATGGAAAGAAATCTTCGTAAGGAAAGAATAGGTGTTGTAGTCAGCAACAAGATGGACAAGACCATTGTAGTTGCCGTTGAGACTAAAGGTAAACACCCTATGTATGGTAAGTTCATTAACAAGACCACTAAATTTGTCGCTCAGGATGACAAGAACGAGTGCAGCGAAGGTGATACCGTGCGCATTATGGAAACCCGTCCTTTGAGCAAGACCAAAAGGTGGAGATTAGTTGAAATTGTAGAAAAAGTCAAATAGCGATGATACAGCAGGAAACACGTTTACAGGTGGCAGACAACAGCGGTGCAAAGGAAGTTCTTTGTATCCGTGTTCTGGGTGGAACCCGTCACCGTTATGCATCTGTCGGCGATAAGATCGTCGTAGCAGTAAAGAGTGCCATTTCAGGTGGAGATGCCAAGAAAGGCTCTGTATCCAAAGCTGTTGTGGTCCGCACCAAGAAGGAAATCCGCAGACCGGATGGATCATATATCCGCTTTGATGATAACGCCTGTGTTCTTTTGAACAATGCAGGTGAACTCAGGGGCACACGTATCTTTGGCCCGGTTGCCAGAGAGCTCCGTGAGAATTATATGAAGATCGTTTCACTGGCACCGGAGGTCCTTTAATTTTAAGAAGTATGAAAAAGTTTCACGTAAAGAAAGGCGATACCGTATTTGTTAATGCCGGTAATGATAAAGGCAAGACAGGAAAAGTCCTCTCTGTGATTACAGACAAGGATCGTGTCATTGTCGAGGGTATCAATGTTGTCAGCAGACATACCAAACCTAATGCAAAGGCACCTCAGGGCGGTATCATAAAGAAAGAGGCTGGTATCCACATTTCCAATGTCCAGCTTCTCGATCCTAAGAGCACGGCTTCCAAGCCGATACCTGTTCGCGTCGGATACAAGTTTGTTGATGGCAAGAAGGTACGTTATTCTAAAAAATCTGGAGAGGAGATTAAATAGTTATGGCAAAGAAAACTACTAAGAACGCAGCAGAAGCGCAGATGTTGCCTGCTGGATATGTTCCGGAGCTCAAGACCGTTTACAAGGAGCAGATTGTCCCTGCCCTTATGAAGCAGTTCTCTTACACAACAGTTATGCAGGTTCCAAGACTTGTCAAGATCACCATCAATGAGGGTGTCGGCGAGGCTTCCCAGAACCAGTCACACGACAAGAAACTCGTTGAGGAGGCAGCAGCTGAGCTTACAACAATCGTAGGACAGAAGGCGGTTCTCACTTCTTCAAGAAAAGATATCGCCAACTTCCACCTCCGTAAAGGTCAGCCGATCGGTGTGAAAGTTACTCTCCGTAATGTGAAGATGTATGAGTTCCTCGAAAGACTCATCCGTGTTTCTCTTCCTCGTATCCGTGACTTCAACGGTATCTCTGAGAAACTCGACGGCAACGGTAACTATACTCTCGGTCTCAAGGAGCAGATTATCTTCCCTGAAATCGACATGGACAAGAACCCGCGCGTTCACGGAATGGAAATCACTTTCGTAACCACAGCCAAGTCTGACGAAGAGGCTTACGCTCTTCTGAAAGAGTTCGGTCTGCCATTCAAGAAACATAACAACTAAAAGAGTATACAATGGCAAAAGAATCAATGAAAGCCCGCGAAGTAAAACGCGCGAAATTAGTTGCAAAATACGCCGAGAAGCGTAAAGCTCTTAAAGAGGCAGGTGACTGGGCAGCTCTTGACAAGCTCCCTAAGAACTCTTCAGCTGTACGTCTTCACAATCGTTGCTCCCTGACTGGACGTCCAAAAGGCTATATGCGTGCATTCGGCCTCAGCCGTATCCAGTTCCGTGAAATGGCAAGCAACGGTCTTATCCCGGGCGTAAAGAAAGCAAGCTGGTAGAGCTTTATAGCATACATTATATTTATTATTAACAATCGGATATCGGGCGTCATCAGGACGCCGGTTCGCAAAAAACAAAAGAAATGACTGATCCAATTGCAGATTTCCTTACTCGTGTGCGCAACGCATACCGTGCAGGAAACAAAGTTGTTGAAGTTCCTTCTTCAAAGATGAAGGTGGCCATCACCAAGATTCTTTGCGAGAAAGGTTACATCCTCAGCTACAAGGTTGTTGAAGGAACCCCTTCAAACACTATCAAAATCGCTCTCAAGTACCATCCGCAGACCAAGCAGGCAGCTATCAAGAAGATTGTCCGCGTTTCTACTCCAGGTCTGAGACAGTACACCGATGTAAAAGAGATGCCAAGAGTTCTCAACGGACTCGGAATCGCAATCCTCTCCACATCCAAGGGTGTCATCACTGACAAAGAGGCTAAAGATCTCAACGTCGGCGGTGAAGTAGTATGCTATGTTTATTAATATTAAAAGAAACAGATAATGTCAAGAATTGGTAAATTACCTGTAAGCCTTCCGGACAAGGTGAGCGTTGAGCTCCTTCCTGGCAACGTTGTGAAGGTTAAAGGACCTCTCGGCGAGCTTTCTCAGAAAGTTGATGCGGATATTACCGTGACCGTAGAGGACAAAGAAGTGAAATTCACCCGTCCTACCGATCTCCCGAGACATCGCTCTATGCACGGTCTCTATCGTGCTCTCGTACACAATATGGTAGTGGGCGTTTCTACCGGGTTTGAGATCAAACAGGAACTCGTCGGTGTCGGTTTCCGTGTAGATGTAAAAGGTCAGCTTCTGACTTTCGCACTCGGTTATTCACACGACATTCAGCTCCTTCTCCCTGCAGAAATCAAGGCTGAGGCTGCTGCTGTAAAGAAAGGCGAGAATCCGGTGCTGATTCTCAGAAGTGCTGACAAACAGCTTCTCGGACAGGTTGCTGCAAAGATCCGTTCTCTCCGCAAGCCTGAACCATATAAGGGCAAGGGTATCAAGTTCGTTGGCGAACAGCTTCGTCGTAAGGCAGGTAAGACTGCAGCCGCTAAATAATAGGAGGAATGAATTATGGCATTGAGTAAAATAGAAAGAAGAAAACGTATTCACTACCGTATTCGTAAGCACGTCAATGGAACAGCCGAAAGGCCAAGACTTGTTGTTTTCAGAAGCAACAGACAGATTTACGCACAGGTGATTAACGACGAAACCGCTACGACTCTTGTTGCAGCTGCATCAAACGACAAAGTTCTCGCTGCAGAGTGCAAGGACAAGAACGGAATAGAGGCTGCCGCTATCGTAGGCAAGGCTGTTGCAGCACGCGCTATCGAGAAAGGCATCAACGAAGTCGCTTTCGACCGTGGAGGTTATCTCTATCATGGTAGGGTTAAAAGTTTGGCTGACGCTGCCCGTGAAGGCGGTCTTAAATTCTAATCGGAGTTATGGCAAATACAAATGTTAAAAGAGTAAAGGCATCTGATCTTGAACTTAAAGACAGACTTGTCTCCATTCAGAGGGTAACCAAAGTCACCAAGGGTGGTCGCCACTTCCGTTTCGCTGCTATCGTAGTAGTTGGAAATGAGAAAGGTGTTGTAGGTTACGGCCTTGGTAAGGCAAATGAAGTAACTGCGGCTATCCAGAAGGGTGTTGAGGATGCTAAGAAGAATCTCGTCCAGATTCCGGTTATTAACACGACGATTCCTCACGAGCAGATTGCAAAATTCGGTGGCGCTGAGGTGTTCATGAAACCTGCTGCTCCCGGTACCGGTGTAAAGGCCGGCGGTGCGATGCGTGCAGTGTTCGAGTCTGCAGGTGTGCAGAACGTCCTTGCTAAATCCAAGGGCTCATCCAACCCTCACAACCTGGTAAAGGCTACTGTAGCAGCTCTTACTGAACTCAGAGATGCATATCAGGTGGCTGGCCTTCGTGGCGTGCCTATGAGTAAAGTTTTCAACGGTTAATTATAGGAGGAAACGAAAATGGCTAAATATAGAATTACTCAGGTAGTCAGCAAGAACGGAGAGACCAAAAGACAGAAGGCAAACCTTCAGTGTCTCGGTATCCGCAGAATGCATCAGACTGTAGAGGTTGAAAAGAACCCTGTAACTACCGGAATGGTAAACAAAATTCTTCACCTCGTAACTGTAGAAGAAATCTAATTCGGAGGAACAAAGATGAATTTGCATAATCTGAAACCTGTAAAAGGTTCAACACACAATACTAAAAGAGTAGGCCGTGGTCAGGGCTCCGGAAAAGGTGGCACTGCGACACGCGGTACTAAAGGAGCTCAGGCTCGCGCAGGATACGAGCACAAGGTAGGCTTCGAGGGTGGCCAGATGCCAATCCAGAGACGTCTTCCTAAGTTCGGTTTCAACAATCCTACAAGAGTAGAGTACAAAGCAATCAATCTCGCAGCTCTCCAGGCATTGTCAGAGAATCTCGGAGCATCTGTCATTACGAAAGATACTCTCATCGAGGCTGGTCTCACAAAGCGTAACGAGCTTGTAAAGGTTCTTGGCTCAGGTGAGCTCACAGCAAAAATCGAAGTGACAGCTGACGCTTTCTCAAAGTCCGCTGTTGAAAAGATTGAGGCTGCCGGTGGAAAAGCTACTAAGATTGAGAAATAATGAAGAAATTTTTTGAGACATTCAAGAACATCTTCAAGATAGAAGAGTTACGCAAGAGAATCGTTTATACGCTTCTCTTGGTACTCGTTTATCGTTTGGGATGTTTCGTTGTGATCCCGGGCATCGATGCTACCATGCTCGCTTCGCTCCAGAGCAGCACTCAGGAAGGTCTTGTAGGCCTCTTGAACATGTTCTCCGGCGGTGCGTTCGGTAACGCTTCAATCTTTGCTCTTGGTGTGATGCCGTACATTTCTGCGTCCATCGTGATCCAGCTCCTCGGTATGTTTGTTCCATACTTCAAGAAATTGCAGATGGAAGGTGAAAGCGGCCGTAGGAAAATGAATCAGATCACCAGATACCTGACGATCGTGATTCTTGCTATCCAGTGCCCTGCATATCTGGCTGCTATCCACAATCAGATTCCGGGTAACGCATTCGTGGCTGTTACACAGCTCGGATGGAGTAACTTCGCATTCAACTTTGTCTCTACAGTTGTTCTTCTCGCAGGCTCTATGTTCGTTATGTGGCTCGGCGAGCGCATTACCGACAGAGGTATCGGAAACGGTATTTCCCTCATCATCATGATCGGTATCGTCGCACGTCTTCCATATGCGCTTGCTGCAGAGATCGGTGAGAAGCTCACCACTACTAACGGTGGTCTCCTTCTTCTTATCGTTGAACTTCTGGTTCTGTTCTTTGTGTTTATCGCTGCCATCGCTCTCGTTCAGGCAGTCAGGAAGATTCCTGTACAGTATGCGAAGAGAGTCGTAGGCAACAAGCAGTACGGTGGAGTCCGCGATTATCTTCCTTTGAAGATCAATGCGGCCGGCGTCATGCCGATCATCTTCGCCCAGGCTCTCATGCTCTTCCCGCTTCTTTTCTCGAACTGGGATGCTACAAGAGGACTTGCTGCAACACTCAGCAACTATACCGGATTCTGGTACAACTTTATTTTTGGACTTCTCGTCGTCATCTTCACATATTTCTACACTGCGGTAACAGTTCAGCCGAACCTTATGGCAGAGCAGATGAAGCAGAACGGCGGATTTATACCTGGTGTGAAACCTGGAAAGAAGACCATGGAGTATATCGACGACATCCTGTCAAGAGTTACTCTCCCTGGTTCCATTTTCCTCGCTTTCATTGCAATTATGCCGGCATTTGCGATGCTCGCCGGTGTCAATAACCAGTTTGCAAGCTTCTATGGTGGTACTTCACTTCTGATTCTTGTAGGTGTGGTTCTGGACACCCTCCAGCAGATAGAAGGTTATCTGTTGCTGCGTCACTATGACGGATTGATGAAGACAGGTCGTCTGAGTGGACGTTCTGGTATGTAATTTCATAAGGTCGTATTGAAAATGGTTTTGCCAAAAACAGAAGAAGAAATCGAATTGCTCCGTGAAAACGGAATTCTTGTGTCGAAGACACTTGCCGAAGTCGGTAAAGCGGTGGCTCCTGGTGTGACAACTGCTGAGTTGAATAGAGTTGCCGAGACTTTTATCCGCGATCATGGCGCAATCCCGAGCTTTCTTGGTTTTGAAGGTTTTCCTGCATCAATCTGCGCCTCTGTAAATGATGTTGTAGTCCACGGTTTTCCGTCAGACTACGTCCTCAAGGAGGGAGACATCGTTTCATGTGACATCGGAACTTTGTACAAAGGATACAACGGTGATTCCTGCTATACTTTTCCAGTCGGAGAAGTTGATCCGGAAACCCGCAAGCTCCTTGATGTGACGAAGGCTTCGCTGTTCAAGGGCATTGAGCAGGCTGTTGAAGGAAACCGTACAGGCGATATCGGATACGCGGTACAAACGTATGCTGAATCTTTCGGCTTCTCTGTAGTAAGGGAACTGGAAGGTCACGGAATCGGAAAGGAAATGCACGAGGCTCCCGGTGTTCCGAACTATGGAAGACGCGGACACGGCGCAAGACTTACCGACGGAATGACAATATGTATTGAGCCGATGATCAATGCTGGCAGAAAAGATGTGTATCTGGCTAAAAACGGTTGGGCGGTACACACAGCTGACCACAAGAACGCGGCGCATTACGAGCTTACGGTTGTTGTCCGAAAAGGCAAGGCAGAATTGCTTTCAACCTTCGATTTTATTGAAAAAGACGGAAACATTAAATTTTAAAGTGGTATTTTAAATGTCTAAGCAAACAGCTATTGAGCAAGATGGGACGATAGTCGAGACTCTCCCTAACGCAATGTTTAAAGTTGAGCTGGAGAATGGTCACGTCATCCTTGCACATATTTCAGGCAAGATGAGGCAGAACTTCATCCATATCCTGCTCGGTGACAAGGTTAGAGTTGAAATGTCGCCTTATGATTTAACAAAAGGAAGAATATCCTTCAGATACAAATAAAAATTTTCGCGATATGAAAGTAAAAACATCCATCAAAAAGCGCAGCGAAGATTGCAAAATCGTGAGACGCAAAGGCCGTCTTTACGTGATCTGCAAAAAGAACCCTAAGTTCAAAATGCGCCAAGGATAATATTCAGTTGTATAACTAAAAAAGTAAAGATATTATGGCAAGAATAGCCGGTGTTGATTTACCGAACAACAAAAGGGGAGAGATAGGCCTTACCTACATCTTCGGTATCGGTCGCTCTTCCGCAAGAAAGATCCTTGAGGAGTGCGGAATCGATTTTGACACTAAAGTGAGCGAGTGGAACGACGAGCAGATTGCAAAGATCCGTTCTCTCATCTCTAACGAGTACAAAATCGAGGGTGAACTTCGTTCTACTGTCCAGATGAACATCAAACGTCTTATGGACATTGGTTGCTACAGAGGAATCCGTCATCGTATCGGTCTCCCTGTCCGTGGCCAGAGCACCAAGAACAATGCCCGCACAAGAAAGGGTAAGAAGAAGACCGTTGCAAACAAGAAGAAAGCAACCAAATAAATCTTGATGAATTATGGCAAAGAAGACAACAACAGCAAAAAAGAGAGTTGTAAAAGTTGAAGCAACTGGTGAAGCTCATATTTCATCAACCTTCAATAACGTTATCATTGCTCTCACAAACAATGTTGGCCAGGTTATCAGCTGGTCTTCAGCTGGTAAGAGCGGCTTCAGAGGCTCTAAGAAGAACNNNNCTGGTAAGAGCGGTTTCAGAGGCTCTAAGAAGAACACTCCGTATGCAGCTCAGGTTGCAGCTGAGGATGCTGCCAAGGTAGCATTCGATGCAGGCCTCCGTAAAGTTAAGGTCTATGTAAAAGGTCCTGGTGCCGGACGTGAGTCTGCCATCAGAACGATTAACCAGGCTGGTATCGAGGTAACAGAAATCATTGACGTTACTCCTATGCCGCACAATGGTTGCAGACCTAAAGGCCGTCGTAAAGTTTAATTGAACATTTAAAGATTACAAATTACTATGGCAAGATATACTGGACCAAGTACTAAAATCGCGCGCAAGTTCGGCGAGCCGATCTATGGAGCTGATAAGGATTTCGAAAAGAGAAACTATCCTCCGGGACAGCACGGTGCCGCAAGAAAGCGTGCCAGAAAATCGACTGAATACGGAAATCAGTTGAAGGAAAAGCAGAAAGTGAAATATATGTACGGCGTTCTTGAAAGACAGTTCCGCAACACTTACGAGAAAGCTTGTCGTCTGGCAGGACAGAAAGGTGAGAACCTCATCATTCTCCTCGAGTCAAGACTTGACAACCTCGTTTACCGTCTCGGAATCGCTCCTACAAGAGCTGCTGCAAGACAGCTTGTGCTCCATTGTCACATCACTCTCAATGGCAAAGTTTGCAATATTCCTTCTGCTCAGGTCAAGGCTGGCGATGTAATCGCCGTAAGGGAAAGATCAAAGAGCCTCGAGGCTATCCAGAACAGTGTGGCTTCTGCAAAGAAGTATGCATGGCTGGAGTTCGACCCTAAGACTCTTGTTGGCAAGTTCCTCAATGTTCCTACAAGGGCAGATATCCCTGAGAACATCAACGAGCAGCTCATCGTCGACCTGTACTCTAAATAGTAACACCTAAAAAGAATCAATATGGCAATCTTAGCATTTCAGAAACCGGATAAGGTAATAATGCTCGAAGGTACCGAGACAGTCGGCCGTTTCGAGTTCAGGCCTCTTGAGCCTGGCTATGGCACGACTATCGGAAACGCTCTTCGCCGCATATTGCTTTCATCTCTGGAAGGTTTTGCTATCAGCTCGATAAAAATCAGCGGTGTGGATCAGGAATTTGATACCATCCCTGGTGTTATCGAAGGTATGAATGACATCATTCTCAATCTTAAGCAAGTAAGACTCAAGAGGATGGTTGATTCTGTAGACTCAGAGGTGGCAAATATCACCGTTAGCGGTAAACAGGAGTTTACTGCGGAGGATATCTCCAAGGGATTGTCTTCTTTCAAGGTGCTCAATCCTGAGTTGCACATTTGCTCTCTGGAGCCTTCAGTTAAACTCGAAATCTCCCTCACAGTGACCAAAGGCCGCGGCTTCGTACCGGCTGAGGAAGAAAGAGATGAGAATACGCCGATCGGAACAATTCCTGTTGACGCGATCTACACTCCTATCCGTAAGGTGAACTGGACAGTGGAGCCTTGGCGAGTTGAACAGAAGACTGACTACGAGAAACTGAATCTCGAAATCATTACTGACGGTTCCATTTCTCCAAATGCTGCGCTTCAGGACGCTGCAAACATCCTCATCTATCACTTCAAGTTATTTACGGATGACAAGAAGCTCGCTCTCGAGAGTGCAGTTGTTCCTGATTCCAAAGAACTTGACGAGGAATCACTCCGCATGAGACATCTTCTTCTCAACAAGCTGTCTGACCTCGGACTTTCAGTAAGAGCCTACAACTGCTTGAAGGCAGCTGAGATCGACACTCTTGCCGATCTGGTTTCTAACTCAAGACCTGAGCTGATGAAATTCCGCAACTTCGGAAGGAAATCGCTCAATGAGATCGACCAGATGCTTGACAAGATGAAACTCTCGTTCGGTATGGATGTTACCAAGTACAATATTGAACCTAAGAAAAAGAATAACGCATAAATATGAGGCACAATAAAGCAATCAATCATCTTGGTCGCCAGAGCGGTCACCGCAAGGCCCTTCTCGCCAACATGTCGTGCTCTCTTATCCTGCATAAGAGAATTACTACAACAGTAGCGAAAGCAAAGGCTTTGAGGTCTTACCTTGAGCCGCTTGTTACCAAGTCAAAAGACGATTCTACACATTCTCGTCGTATCGTCTTCAGTTATCTCAAGAACAAGGAAGCTGTTGCTGAGCTTTTCCGCACAATCGCCCCTAAGATTGCTGACCGTCCTGGCGGATACCTCCGTATCCTCCACGTCGGCTTCAGACAGGGTGACGGTTCAGAGATGGCTCTCATCGAGTTCGTTGATTTCAACGAGGCAGCTCTCGAGGCAAAGAAAGAGGTTAAGAAGACTACTCGCCGTAGCCGCGCAAAGAAAGCTGAAGCTCCAGCAGCTGAGGCTCCAGTTGCAGAGGCACCTGCTGCAGAAGCAGAAGCACCTAAGGCTGAGTAATCATTACTCGATAATATGTTCAAGAGGGGAAGACCAGTGTCTTTCCCCTCTTTTTTCGTATTCTGTGTATTGGTTTTCTAAAAATATATTCTAACTTTGTTTGCGAAACCAATGAAGTTGCGTAACGAAACATATTAACGTTTCAATAAGTTTCGTTTCGTAGTACTATAAACGTAATAATAACGCCCAATATGAATTCACTATTCTACATTGTGCCTGCAGCGGCCATCGTGGCGCTGTTTTTTGCCTGGCTCTTTTTTCATCAGATGATGAAGGAAAGCGAAGGAACTGTAACGATGAAGGAAATCGCCCAGTACGTAAGAGACGGTGCGATGGCTTATCTTAAGCAGCAGTATAAAGTGGTGACGATAGTATTCGTCATCCTGGCTCTGTTCTTCTCTGTGCTGGCTTATGGCTTCCACATCCAGAATCCTTGGGTTCCGTTCGCATTCCTTACGGGAGGATTCTTCTCCGGACTTGCCGGCTTTATCGGAATGAAAACGGCTACCTATGCGTCTGCAAGGACAGCAAATGCCGTTACCAAGTCATTGAACTCGGGCCTGAAGCTGGCTTTCCGCTCAGGTGCGGTTATGGGATTGACCGTGGTCGGTCTCGGACTTTTGGACATTTCCATCTGGTACTTCGTGCTCAAGTGCTTTGTGGGCGATCCTGACTCTTCCCAGACGCTCGTTACTATTACGACCACTATGCTTACTTTCGGAATGGGAGCTTCCACCCAGGCGCTTTTCGCCAGAGTCGGCGGAGGTATCTATACCAAGGCTGCTGACGTCGGGGCCGATATCGTCGGAAAAGTGGAGGCGGACATCCCTGAGGATGACCCCCGCAACCCTGCCACCATCGCAGACAATGTTGGTGACAATGTAGGTGACGTCGCAGGTATGGGTGCAGACCTGTATGAGTCATATTGCGGTGCGATCCTGGCGACTATGGCATTGGGTGCATCCGCATTCTTCGGCGACGTTGAATGGCAGACGAGAGCTGTCCTCGCGCCTATGTGTATTGCTGCAGTGGGCGTAGTTCTCTCGGTACTCGGCATTTATGCTGTACGTACTCGTGAAGGTGCTGACCTGCAGGAACTTCTCGGCGCATTGAGCAAAGGAACCAACTTGAGCGCGAGCCTTATCGCAGTCCTCTCTTTCGGTATATTCTATGTCCTTGGCTTCGACAACTGGTGGATGCTGTCGCTCTCAGTGCTTTCAGGACTCCTGGCCGGAGTGATTATAGGAAAGGCTACGGAATATTATACGTCCCATTCATATAAGCCTACGCAGAAACTCGCGGAAAGCGCCAAGACAGGTTCTGCTACCGTCATCATCAGCGGTATGGGCTTGGGAATGATTTCTACAGCAATCCCTGTTGTGACAATAGCTGTTGCCATCATGCTGTCATACCTGTTCGCGACAGGCTTCTCGTTAGACCCTGCGCTTATCAGCAAGGGCCTTTACGGAATCAGTATCGCTGCAGTCGGCATGCTTTCCACATTGGGCATAACATTGGCCACTGACGCTTACGGTCCGATTGCGGACAATGCCGGCGGCAATGCCCAGATGAGCGGTCTGGATCCGGAAGTCCGCCAGAAAACTGACGTGCTGGACGCATTGGGAAATACCACTGCCGCTACTGGAAAAGGCTTTGCCATCGGTTCTGCCGCATTGACAGCACTCGCTTTGTTGGCGTCCTATATTGAGGAAGTCAAGATCGGCCTTTTGCATATCGGCAGAGAGACATTGACACTGGGTGACAAGATAGTGGATGTGGCGAGCGCTATGATTCCGCAGATGGTCGAGTACTACCAGGTGAACCTCATGAATCCACGCGTGCTTGTAGGTGTGTTTATCGGTGCGATGATGTCGTTCCTTTTCTGCGGACTTACAATGAATGCCGTAGGACGTGCTGCGCAGAAGATGGTGACGGAAGTGCGTCGTCAGTTCGCTGAAATCAAGGGCATACTTACCGGCGAGAGAAGACCTGATTATGCGCGTTGTGTGGAAATATCCACTTTGGGAGCACAGCGAGAAATGATATTCCCTTCATTGATTGCCATCGCGGTGCCAGTGCTGACAGGACTCTGTCTGGGCGTGGCCGGTGTGATGGGCCTGCTGGCAGGAGGTCTGGGTTCAGGTTTCGTGCTTGCTGTATTCCTTGCCAATTCAGGAGGCGCTTGGGACAATGCAAAGAAATATGTGGAAGAAGGACATTTGGGAGGCAAGAACTCCGATTGCCATAAAGCTACTATCGTAGGTGATACGGTAGGCGATCCGTTCAAGGATACCTCAGGACCGTCACTTAATATCCTGATAAAGCTTATGAGTATGGTGTCGATCGTGATGGCGGGACTTACCGTGATGTTGGGCTGATTTTTCAAGGGATGATAAGTAATTATCGTCCCTTTTTATGTGACAATTGCGCAGCAAATACGGGGGCTTTGCCGAACATTTTAAAGGAAAAGCCTGAAAGATTTTGAAATTATTAAAAAATAGGCTAAATTGCATTGCTAAATGCTTTGTAATCGATTTAATAATTATGAAAAGAATCACTATCAGAGATGTAGCTCGAGAAGCGAAGGTTTCAGTCACACTTGTCTCATTCGTCATGAATGCCAAAAGGGACAAGGACGGCAACTTGGATTGCCCGGTGAATGCTGAAACGGCTAAGCGTGTGCTTCAGGTGGCTCAGAGGCTTGGTTACAGGCGTAATTTTGCCGCAGCATCCCTCCGTAGCGGGCGATCAAATTCAATTGCTGTTATTCCGAATGACATTTCCAATAAATTCTTTGCCGGTATCTCCAGATGTATCGAGGACAAGGCGAAGAGTTTCGGCTATACTGTATTTTTTGCAAGTTCAGACGAAAGCGCAGAACGGCTTGAGAGCGTGATGGACGCGGTACTTGCACATAACATTGACGGAGTTATCGTCGCTCCATGTGCAGGCGGTGAAGCTGGTATCCGTAAAGCTACTGTTGCCGGAGTTCCTGTAGTTCTGCTCGACCGTGACATTGACAGTCTCGAAAAGGTCGGCAAGGTCCTTCTGGATGACGTGGAGGCCGGTAAGATGGCTACCCAGCTCTTCATTGACCATGGTTACAAGAAGATTGAGATGGTTTCATATTCGTTGGGCATTTCCAGTCTGGAGGAGCGTGAGACCGGTTACAGACAAACTATGATGGACAATGATCTGTATGACAATGTGGGCGTGCATTATACCTCTTATGCCAAGGCAAACGAGGAAGTGCCTGCCATCATCAAGGATGCGGTTTCCCGTGGTGTGGAAGCATTGTTCCTGCCTACGTATTCATTGTCGGCGCTCGCTCTTATGACCATGCGCGACCTGAATCTCAAGACTCCTGATGATCTGGCCGTCATCGGATTTGACGTGAGCGATATCTACCAGTTGTACTCTACATCGGTAACCCATATCGTTCAGCCGTTGAAGGCTCTCGGAGAGAAGTCGGTAGAGGTGCTTGTAAATATGATTCAGGGAAAGCCGGCTGAGAGCGTTATCCTGAAGCCGGAAATGGTAGAAGGGAATTCTACTGCAGCCAAGAAATAAGCATTCCTTGATAAAATAAAAAATCCCGGGCGATGCGCTCGGGATTTTTCAGTATATGAAGCGGGTTTCTGCTACTCGTTCTCAGCTTCCTCAACTGCTTTGAAATAGCGGTATGAGTTCACTTTCAGTTCACCTGCTGCGAGGTCATCGCATACAACGATTCCGCATGGGTGCATCTGAAGGCAAGAGAGTGTACAATAGTGAGTTACAGGACCCTCAACAGAGTCTTTTACGGCACGTGCCTTCTTGCTTCCAAAAGCGAGGATAACCACTTCCTTGGCGCCCATAACGGTAGCGACACCTACAGAAAGGGCCTGCTTAGGAACCTTGTTCACATCATTCTCGAAGAAACGTGAGTTTACGACTCTTGTGTCATATGTGAGAGTCATCACCCTGGTCCTGGAAACGAGAGAAGAGAACGGCTCATTGAAAGCGATGTGGCCGTCCTCGCCGATACCGCCAAGGAACAGGTCGATGCCGCCTGCCTCAACGATGGCCTTCTCGTAGTTCTCGCACTCAACCTTGAGGTCAGGAGCGTTTCCGTTGAGAATGTGGATGTTCTCAGCCGGCTCATCTATATGGTCGAAAAGATATTTGTGCATGAAAGAGTGGTAGCTCTCAGGATGCTCCTCAGGGAGACCTACATACTCGTCCATGTTGAATGAAATCACATTCTTGAAGGAAACCTCACCGGCTTTCACCATTCTGATAAGCTCAGCGTAAGTTTCGATAGGAGTAGAACCGGTGCAGAGACCGATTACGAAAGGCTCGTCAGTTCTTGCTGCTTTCTCATTGATTTTCTTGGCGATGTAATGCGCTGCCCAGATGGAGCTCTTGCTGACATCTTCTCTAATGATTACTTTCATAATATTATAAATTTAATTAATATAATTTCAAGAAAACTTCAATTGCCTGATACTCAGCCATTCCGAGCTCATCGTAGATTCTCGCGGTATTCTGAGTGCGGTCTTCTGCCCTCTGCCAGAACTCTCTAGGGTCATCACCCGGGAACGGAACGATGTCCTTCTGTGAGAGATGACGGAAGATAGCGTGGCGTTTTTCTACCACCTCGTCCGGACTAAGAGGAACAGCCATATCTACACGGCCGATTTCCCACTCCATCCAAGCACCGCGGTAAAGCCATACATGGGTGTTTTCAATCCACGTCTCGCCCTCTTCCTTAAGCTGCTCGATAGACTCAAGCGCTGCCTCTGTGCAGACTCTGTGGGTTCCATGAGGGTCAGCGAGGTCTCCTGCCATAAATATCTGGTCCGGTTTGAGCTTCTTGATCAGCGCCTTGATGATATCCAGGTCAGCCTGTGTACGAGGAAGTTTCTTCACTCCGCCTGACTCATAGAAAGGAAGATTGAGGAAATGGACATTGGTATTGTCATTGAGACCGAAAGAACGGTCCGCACCCCTTGCCTCGCTGCGGCGGATGGCTCCCTTGATCGCCAGAAGTTCCTTCGGCTCAGGCTCTCCAGGCTTTTTCGAGTCAATGATGGCCTTGACTCTGTCGAACTCATCTGCAAAACCGAGCTGGTGAGCCGCGTCCATATGCTGGAGCACAACGTCGTCATGAACAGCAAGGTCTCCGGATGTTTCATAAGCCACATGGACATTGTGCCCCTGATGGACAAGGCGGATAAATGTACCGCCCATGGAAATCACGTCATCATCCGGGTGAGGAGAGAAGATCAGCACCGTCTTAGGGAACGGCTTCGCGGAAACCGGTCTCTGGCTGTCATCTGCATCAGGCTTTCCGCCCGGCCATCCTGTGATGGTATGCTGAAGGTCATTGAATACGTCAATGTTGATCTTGTCGAAAGGTCCGAACTTGTCGAGCAACTCACCGAGAGAATGCTCCAGATAATCTCTCTGCGTAAGCTTTAGGATAGGCTTGTGCACTTCCTGGCAAAGCCATACTACAGCCTTTCTGATGAATTTCCTGGTCCACTCGCAAGAGCCTACAAGCCAAGGAGATACTACTCTTGTCAGGAGCGAGCCTGCATTCTCATCTACATAGCAGCAGATGTCAGGATGTCCCTGGAACAATGATGCTGGGTAGTCAGGGCAAGCGTCGTGCTCCACAACATGACTTATGGCATTGGCCTTGTCCTCGCCCCAAGCCATGAGGATGATCTTCTTGGCGCTCATCATCGTGTCGATGCCCATGGTCATGGCAGCGGAAGGTGTGTGCTTGAAGTCGCCGTTGAAGTTCTTGGCCTGGCGTTTTCTTGACGTATATGAAAGCAGGACAGTTCTGGTCTTGCTCTTGGCAGACGAGCCTGCCTCATTGAAACCTATCTGTGCGGCCTCTCCCATACCGATTACGAGAAGGTCCAGCTCTCTTGCAGCCTTGTCGAAATCTTCACAATATTTGGATATCTTGTCTTCAGAAACGCTGCCGTCAGGGATGTGGATGTTCTCCTCCTTGATGTCAATCGCATTGAGAAGTGCTGTGTGCAGCACATTGTTGCGGCTCTGCGGCTCGCCTTTTCCGTAAGGATAGTACTCGTCGATGGAATAAACCTCTACGTTCTTGAAGGATACTTTACCCTCCTCAAATTTTCTCGTGAGCCACTTGTAGAGAGATACAGGAGTCGTTCCTGTAGAAAGACCAAGTCTGAAATTACGTCCTTTGCAGGTGTTGATGGCCTCAATGATAGTGTCGGCAATCTTTTCGCTTGCTGTGGTTGACTGGTCAAAAATCTCAGTGCGGATTTTTTCGTAACTGTGCAAAATGTCAGAAGGGATACCTTTTTCGATCAGGCCGCCTTCCTTCGGTAATGTGAAGTGTTTCATTATGCTTTGCATTTGATTAAACCAAGTTACAAAAATAAGCATTTAACAATGATATCCCAAATATCTTAGCCCTTTCAAGCCTCTTGGAGATATTTGTAGGCTATATTTTGTCCAGAAACCTATATCCAGACGCTTCCAAAAGATGTTTCGGCTTTATCTCCGCATCGGCTCCCGAGCACGGCATTCCGGCTGCTTCCAGGTCGGCAATCGTCCTCGCCACTTTCAGGATTCTCGAAAATGCTCTTGCCGACAATCCCATCCCCGAAGAAATCTTCTCCATCAGTCCTGCACATTCTTCCGAAAGCGGGCAGAACTCCCGTATCATCTCTCCAGTCATCTCCGCATTGACATGAATGCCCGTTCCCTTGAATCTGGCTTTCTGCACCTCTCTTGCGGCACGAACTCTCTGGGCGACCGCCGCACTTGACTCGCTTTTCCGGTATCTTACGATCTGCTCCGGCGGTATCGGTCTGAGTGTCAGCTGAATATCGATTCTGTCCATTATCGGGCCGGAAAGACGGGCAATGTATGACTGCCTCTGGGCCGGCGTGCATGAACATTTGCCCGGTATTCCATAATAACCGCAGGGACATGGATTGGACGCGGCGACAAGCATGAAAGAAGCTGGGAACTCCACCTTGGACCTGAGCCGTGAAATAATTACCCTTCTGTCCTCCAACGGGCCACGCAGCGATTCCGTAATGCTCTTCGGCAGTTGGGCGAACTCATCCAGGAACAGGATGCCGTTCTGGGCCAGTGAAACCTCGCCGGGAATGATGTTCTCCCCGTTTCCGCCACCGATTACCGCAGCAAGAGAAGCGCTGTGATGCGGAGCCCTGAAAGGCCTTTCCTTGATAAGACCGAAAGTGGCAGTATGGAGCCCGGCGATAGAATAGATCTTGCTGGTCTCGATGGCCTCCTCCAGCTGCAGGGGCGGCATAATCCCTATCATTGCCTTTGCAAGCGATGTCTTGCCCGAACCCGGCGGCCCGACCATTATGAGATTGTGCCCTCCTGCAGCGGCGATTTCTATTCCGCGTCTTGCTCCTTCCTGACCGGCGATTTCGGAAAGGTCCATATAATCATGAGGCGTTTCACTTTCCCGGTACAATGTGGTTCTGGCCCCGATAAGCAGCTCTGATACGTCTTCCTCCTCGCCCAGAATCCGTAGGACCTCATCCAGATTTCTTACGCCATATATTTCTGTATCAGGGAGTTCTGCAGCTTCGTATGCCGATTCCTCCGGCAGGATGCATCCTTTGAATCCGGCTTCAGAGGCAAATTCCGCTATAGGAAGAGCTCCAGGAACCGCCCTTATCGATGCGTCCAGACCCAGCTCTCCCATGATCAGATACTTCTCCAGTCCAGGCAATTCCCGCTGCCCCGAAGCGGCAATGATACCTATGGCAATAGGGACATCATAGCCGCTTCCGTTCTTGCGGACATCGGCAGGAGCAAGATTTATGACAATCTTCTTTCCGGGGATGCGGAACCCCATCGACTGCAGCGCCGTCATTGTCCTGAGCAGACTTTCCTTCACGGCAACATCTGCAAGACCTACCAGATGAATGCCGATACCGGAACTGATATCAATCTCCACAGTTACCGGTACCGCTTGAATTCCAATGCATTTCGCACAATTAACATTGATTAGCATAGTTTTTTTTCCGTCAATTTCGGCATTGGCACTGTCGTTTTATTTAAAAAACGTAAAAAAGTGGTGTAAATTTGCAGTAGTTGGTGAAGTTTTAAGTACTTTTATCCGGTCATTGATTTTATATGAAAGCAAACATATTCAGTTCAATAGGGAAGTATGCGCTTTTCCTGTGCCAGGCCTTCAAAAAGCCTGAAAGCCGGAAGATGCTCCGCAAGCAGTTCATTGTGGAGATAGACCGGCTTATAATGTCCTCCATAGTCATAGTCGGAGTAATTTCATTGTTCATGGGAGGAGTCCTGGTGATACAGACGGCCTCCAACATGGACAACCCGTTCCTGGACAGGATGTTGATAGGCTATATGGTAAGGGAAAGCATGATTCTCGAGTTCAGTTCCACGATGGTGGCATTGATTCTTGCAGGAAAGATGGGGTCGAGCATCGCATCCGAGATCGGAAGTATGCGTATTACCCAGCAGCTGGACGCGATGGAGATGATGGGCATCAACAGCGCATCATTTGTAGCACGTCCGAAAATCCTCGCAGCCACGATAGTCAGCCCTATTCTCACGCTTCTGAGCTTCGTCCTCGGTCTTGCGGGCGGAGGACTGATAGTGTATTTTACCGACATCATACCGACAGCCAAGTATTTCACGGGCCTGAGATACTGTTTCAACGGCTTCTTTATGGTTTACAGCTGCTTCAAGACGATGGTGTTCTGTTTCCTGATATCGTCAGTGGCGTCATATCACGGCTTCAATGCCAAAGACGGCTCGCTCGGCGTAGGCCGTTCAAGCACCAAAGCCATCGTGTCTGCAAGTATCCTGATACTTATGTCGGACCTCATAATAACCCAGTTGCTGCTTTATTGATATGATTACAGTCAAGAATCTACATAAAAGCTTTGACGGCAAAACTGTCCTGAAAGACGTCTCGATGTCCTTCAGGGAAGGCCAATGCAATATGCTTATCGGCGCCAGCGGTTCGGGCAAGACCGTGCTGCTGAATATGCTCATAGGCCTTACGACTCCGGATTCGGGCGAAATATGGTATGACAATGATGAGTTTACGCAGATGTCCGAAACGGAGAAAAAACTGCTTCACCAGAAAATCGGAGTCCTGTTCCAGGGCAGCGCGCTCTTCGACTTCCGGACAGTTCTCGGCAATGTGATGTTCCCGATGGACTTCCTCACCGACTGGTCCGAGGCCGAGAAAAAGGAAAAAGCCCGCTATCTGCTTGACAAGGTCAATGTGAAAGACTCGGAAGACAAATATCCCGATGAACTTTCCGGTGGTATGCAGAAGAGGGTAGGCATCGCCAGGGCAATAGCCCTCGACCCGTCCTATCTTTTCTGTGATGAACCGAATTCAGGACTTGATCCCCAGACATCAATCGTCATAGACCAGCTCATCAGCAGCCTGACCAAAGAGCTGGGCATCACTACGATAATGAATACCCACGATATGAATTCCATATTGGAGATAGGAGACAATATCGGTTTTCTGCATCAGGGAACGATTCTCTGGGAAGGAGACCGTCATTCGATTCTGAAGTCGGCGGACTGTCAGCCGCTCAATGACTTCCTGTGTTCCAACACATTGGCCCGTAATATCTTGCGGAAAAAATAGCGGCCACCTAAATCCCGTCTTTCCGGTACAATGCGAACAGGGCGGACCCGCTTCCCGACATTGACGCGTAAGCGGCCCCCGATTCGTAGAGCGAAGCCTTTATCTTGGCCAGTTCCGGGTGCTTGTCGAATACGGTCTTTTCAAAATCATTGACCAGCAGCTCTTTCCACTCGCCGACAGGTCTTTTGAGCACATCCCGGATGCTCATTTGAGGCATAGCCGGTACTATTCCTTTGTATGCTTCTGCCGTGGACACGTGGATCTCCTCGGGCACCACTATCTGCAGTTCGTACGCCTCTCCGTCCGTCTCCTCTCCGGGCTCGGCAATCTTTACCCCGAGTTCACATCCGGAAAGCACTTCGCCCCTGCCTTCGCCAAACATAGGGCGGTTGTAGATGAAGAATGCGCAGTCGCTTCCGAGTCTCGAGGCGTATTCCGCGAGCCGGTCATCGCTCAGCCCGAGACCGAACATTTCAGAAAGCATTTTCAATGTAAATGCCGCGTCAGCTGAACCTCCTCCAAGCCCTGCCCCCACAGGAGACGTCTTTTCCAGATAAATCTTCACCGGCGGCAGACCGTATTCCTCGTCGAGCATTATATAGGCCTTAGCGCACAAATCCTTCATCACAGGCCAGTCCACGCCCTCTTTTCTCGCCACCGTAATCATCAGTTTCCCGTTGCCGGAAATGCCTTGGGCCAATGTCGGGATGAAATCGTCATCCGCGCTGTCCTCCACATTCTCCGGTGCGGACAGGTCGGTAATCTTAGCCAAGTCGCCATAGAGCCCGGCAAGTCTCGCGGAAGTCCGGCTGTAGTCGTCTCCGCTTATGATTTCCAATGTGTCGTGAATCTGGTTTGCAGGATAGAACAGCGTCTGGATGTCGTGAAATCCGTCAGCACGCCTGTTTATGACGTTCAGGCCTAAATTTATCTTGACAGGAGGGTTTGTAATCATTGCAAATGGAACATTATTGGACAAACTTACGCAAATTCCGTGGATTTTATGTAAGTTTGTCGCTCAAAACGATCGGAAATGAAACACGAAATAGTCATAAGAGGTCTGGACAACATCGGACAGGCTGCGGAACAGTTCTTAACAGAAACTGCAGGCCATACCATCATCGCCTTCTATGCACCGATGGGTGCAGGCAAGACCACGTTCACCACAGCATTGTGCCACAGGCTCGGTGTCAGTGAAGACGCCGTAAGCTCTCCGACATTCTCCATTGTCAATGAATACAGGACATCCGGTGGTGATTCGATATATCACTTTGATTTCTATCGTATTACAAGAGTTGAGGAAGCCTTCGACATCGGGCTTTACGATTATCTGGACAGCGGCTCCCTCTGCCTCATCGAGTGGCCTGAGAACATCGAGCAGATTCTCCCTGAAGAGACATTGAAAGTGACCATTACAGTCTTGCCGGACGAATCCAGAGTCATCAGCTGGGAGGATTGACGATCGCGCTCACGCCAGTTATGTATCCGTTGATCGGTATGATTTCGGGTCTGTTGTCGATATAGACCACAGGCGGAAAGTCCCTGTATGCAGGCGTCAGTCCCATATAGAAGGTGTCCCCGCAGAGGCAGGCGCAGTTGCTCCCCATAAAACAGTATTTGTTCCCGGAATTGCACTCCTTTGAAGAACCGTCCGTGCTGATGAATCTGTAACAGAGGTCTGCCATATCCGTATATACATAGGCGATTCCGTCGTCGCTGAAGTAATAGTCGTAGATCAGTCCCGTCCCGTGCGTGATACTTTCGCCTCTGACGTTCCACATCGTGGACAGAATGCTGTTCCATCCGTTTATGGAATAGTTCATTTTAGCAAAGACACTCTTCCCTGACCATCTCAGACATAAGTCGGAACTCACATAGCTCTTGCCGATGCCCGGTATCCTTGTATTGCCTCCGTCGAACAGCGCGATGCCTCCGCCATACGAATAGACAAGGCACATATTGCCGTTCAATACCCTGGCGTCCAGCACATTGGCTACGTTACCATCTAGTTCTACCCGGCTCGGGATACCGTTTTTTACCAGATATAGGCTCTCCTTCTTCAGGAGAATGGACTGCCCCGGCACATGGTAGCAGAAAACCGGTACCCCGTCATCCAGTTCATACAGGCCACCGCTTCGGCAGCACGGATTGGACATGTCGCCGAGGACAATGCCCTCCTCATCGGAGAAGATGATTTCCCCGTTTCTTCTGAAGGTCAATCCCGTGCCGCTGCGGCTCTGTCCCAATGTGTAGAACCCGTCCTCTCTGTCTAGAATGCCACGTATCATTTCACGCCCCTCATACCGTATCTTTTCTTTTCCGTCGATGGAGACAATGGTTTCCGTGCCGGTCGAATACTCTGCGTACAGATGGCCGCCTATGATCCAGTGCATGTCCGGGTCGCTGCTGACGATGCCTCCGCCCCTGACCGAAAGCACTTTCTTGAAATTCCGGTACAGAACCAAAGAAAATGGCCTGTTTTCCCCCACAGAATCCTTCTGCCAGCAGTAATCTTTAGGAAATTCCACGGCGGAAACATATACCGTAGTGTCACCAGGTATCAGTTCATCGTGATTCCGCTCCTTTTTCGGCCCGCTACCCATCCAACTGCCGGTCTCGTCCCTTCGTTTTCTTAAAATCAGGTCTTCCGAATCGAACAAGCTGCATCCCGCCAGCAACAGCAGACCTGTGATAATCAATGACTTCTTCATTGGCTTTGAATTTTTTTGCGCAAGTAAGCCATAAAAAATCAAATCTCTGAATGCTTTCACCAAGCATCAGAGATTTATACCACAATTTTACGATTTTTAAATTTAAAATTTGTTTTAAATGCTGTACGGCATTCTTAGATGCCAACCCTCAAACCTATTTCGAAGTTCATCATCAGCGGCTGCTGTGTCCTGATGCTTACAGGCTGTCCGCAGTCGAAATAATACCGCACTCCAGGATTCAGATAGATACCGATCTGTTCGGCAATCAGGAACTCGACACCGATACCTGCTCCGACAGACCATTGCACGCCCTTTACCTTTTCCGTGTAGCTGAGATTGCCTTGCGCTTTCTTTACCCTGTAGATGTTTGCCAGGGCTTTTTCCGCCTCACCTCCGGCATAGGCGTAGAATCTGAGCCTAGGACTTTCGATGATGTCATAGTATCCGTTGAGAGGGATGCCCACGTAGTGTATAGTATGTCTGATGTCAGAATCAGTAGTAGTTATCTTGCCGTTCTTTATATTGACATAACTTCCTGAGAATGTCCTCTGGAGCATTGTCCAGTTCAGTCCCGAGCCGATCGACCATTTCTTGCCGAGATTCAGTCTGGTTGTGAATCCGAGAGATACCGGGATGGAATATGATGAGTTCTTGCTTGTCTGTTCGATGTAGGTAGCGTCCTGAAGAATGCCGGCAGGTGCGCGGAAACCGCCAGGGTTGCTCAATCCTTTGGCGCTGCCGTTGCTGGCAATGTTTCCACCGATGAGAAAGGATACTCCTGTACTCCGCTCCGAGTCGGTTTCGTCATATGCGGCCCATTCGTCGCCCGTCTCGGAGGCTTCTTCAGTATTACTATTAGAGGATTTGTGTGATGCAATTCTCTGATCGTCAGCAATCTGTATCTGCGTATCGGAATTGCTCTCCTGAGCATCCGCTGTCTCAGGCTGGTGAACAGATGTCTCTTCCAGCAAGGTTTCCTCATCGGCCTCTCCGGTTATCTGTTCAGGTAATATATTATTGTTGGTTTGGAATTGCGGCCTAACCGTAGAATTCTGTTTCTGAACGCTTGCTTTCGTGTCTGGCTTCGTCTCTGATTCCTTCAGCACATCCGACAGCAAAGTCTCTTCCTGAGATGCCTCGGACGGCTCCATCACCTGTACATCCGCATATCTTTCAGGTGCCTGGGTCTCATGACCGTCCGGCCAGAGTACAACACACAGGGCGACTGCGGCGGCAGTTGCAACCGAAGCCATTCCCGCTCTCAGCCAGAATACCGGCGGGAGCACCTTCTTTTTCGGCTTTATGTTGTCGAGAGAAGAGAACACGTCATCCAGAATATGCGAAGGAACCTCTTCCTCCACATTTTCCAGCATTGACCTTATCGCTTCATCGAAACTTTTATTCGTGTCTTGCATCTTCATTCTTTTTTATCTTGTCCTGCAGCAGCATTCTGGCTCTCTGTAGCTGCGAACGGGAAGTGGCTGGACTGATATTCAGCGCCTTGGCTATTTCATCGTGGGAAAAGCCCTCGATTACGTACATGTTGAATATCGTCCTGTATCCCGTAGGCAGAGATGCCACCATCTGCATCAGTTCCTTATATCCCATTTCGTGGACCTGCGACGGCATGTCGCTGCTGACATTCCAAGCGGTTTCCAGGTCGTCGCTCATCTTGAGCGCTTCCTTTTTCCTCAGGGACATAAGTGCAGTATTGACAAAGATCCGTCTGGCCCATCCTTCGAAAGCACCTGAATCAGAGTAGGAGTCGATTTTGGTGAAAAGCGTGACAAATCCTTCCTGAAGAATGTCTTCCGCTTCCCCCTTGTTGCCCATATACCTGATGCAAACAGCGAACATCTTAGGCGCCAGAGCCTCGTACATTTTTCTCTGTGCGGTCCTGTCACCCTTTCTGCAGCCTTCTATGTATTCATGATATACGGGATTTCCCATATCCAGGGCCTCTCAGTAAATAGTCCAATAATAATGATGCAATTTGTGTCCGGAATGTTGCATCGGAAAAATCATCTTAGCCAAAGTTCCGGATTCTGAGGCGAAGTTCCTTTCCAGATCTGGAAATGCAGCAGATTCATCCCGTCTATGGTGTCCACCGTACCTATAACCTGGCCGGTCTTCACCTTGTCCCCCGGCTTGACAGACGTCGAACCGAGCTTGCAGTAGAACGAGAACCAGTTTCCGTGCTGGATCAGAACACATTTGTTGTAGCCGGGCATGACCACTATCTGTTTCACCACACCGTCGAACACGGCCTTTATCGGCTCGCCTTTGGACAATGATATGGTTATTCCGTTGTTGAAAGGAAGCTTTACAGACTTGAATACAGGGTGGTAATGCTGACCGAAATGGTCTGTCACAGGACCCTCAGCCGGCCATGGCAGCTTGCCCTTGTTCTTGGCGAACTCAGCATCCAGCTTTATGTCCACCGGCTTCTTGGCAGCAGCCTTGCCGCCCTTACCGCTTACAGCAGCAGCGATTATCCTCGCTATTTCCCTGTTCAGAGCATCCACCTGCCGTTTTTTCGCTGCCAGATCCTTCTGATACCTGGACCTGTTCCGCTGGAGATTCTTCACAAGCGTAGCAGACTGCGCCTCCTCCTTCTGAAGAGCATTGACCTCAGAGGTGCGTTTCGCGCGCAGCACCTCCGCCTCGGCTTTCAGCACATTGAGAGAATCCATCTGACGCTGAAGTTCCGCTTTCGTGTCAATGATTTTCTCTCCCTGTCTGTTCATTTCTGTGGACAGGTTCCTCAGATAATTCGCCCTCCTGAATGCCTGACCGATATTCTCACTGGCCAGGATATACATGTACCATACCTTAGAATCACGGTTCCTGTATGCATTCCGGACGAGTTTCTCATAATATAAGGTAAGCGTGTCAAGTCTCTCCTGCACCTTGTCCGCACTCTGCTGCTTGGCCCTTATTCTTGAGTTCAATGTCGCGATTTCCTTGTCGCTCTCAGCCACAAGTTCCTTTCTGTCAGCCACTTTCTTTCTGACGAGATTCAGCGTAGCCATAGCATCCGAACTCTTCGCGGCATTGTCCTTGAGCTGCTTGTCAATGACGGCGATTTCCCGTTCCAGCCTGGCCTTGCGCGACTCCTGTGCACGGGTATCCTGTCCTGCCGCATCATAAGCGCACAGAACAGTCATTGCCAATGTCAATATGCTGATAACCAGTCTTTTCATATACTATTCGAGTCCTTGCGCCTCCTTGTTCTTGGCCTGCTGCCTATATACTTTTGCGAGGTCGCTCTCACCCAAGGCTTCCAATACGGTCGCATAATGGTTGAGGATGGTTGCGCTCTCTTTCCCTCCGTATAGCATGGCGTGCTTGAAGAAAGGCTTGGCTTCCAATGCTTTACCCTGCAGGTAGAGAATCCAGCCGAACGTGTCGAGATACGTGGCATTGTCCGGCTCCGCCTCCACAGTCTTCTTGCTCATCGCGTATGCCTTCTTGAGCTTCTTCTTCTCCACCGAAAGGTAATACGCATAGTTGTTGAGGACCGGAATACAGTCCGGAGCGATCTTCAGGACCATGTCATAAGCCTTGAACGCGCTCTTCATATCCCCAAGCTGGTGATACATGTCGCCCATCGTGCTCAATGCTGCCACCGTCGTAGCACTGTCTCCCGGCGCCTTGTCGATCATAGTGCGGCAGTTGCGGATGACCTTGTCATAGTTCTTGAGATTGTATTCACCGGCATTGGCCATCTCCAGAAATCCTATTTCATCAGGGAATCTGACCAATGCGGAGTCGCTCTCGTCCACCACTTTCTGCCAATCCTTCATATAAATGAGCACCAGGATATAGTATGCGGTCGCTTCCAGATTGTCCGGATTGTCCTTCGCGACACTCTTGAATATCTCTGCCGAGCGGCTCTGCCTTTCCGTAGCCAGATAGTACAGTCCCGCGGCCTGCAGGATCGAAGTGTCCTTCGGATGAGTGTTTACCGCGATGGTCAATGTGGAATCGAACTGGCTCTGGAACGACTTGACAAATCGTGGATCCGACTGCTTCAGTACAGCCTGGATATAATTCGCTTTCCCCTCAGGAGGTGCCTCCCGGTCCCCCATCAATGTATTCAGGCACAAGAAGTATTCAGGATACTTTCTCGTCATTCTGTAGGCTTCCGCCTTTCCGAGCAGGGCGGGGGAGTAGTTCTTGTCAATGCTGAGTGCCTCGTCATAGTAGGCGATGGCCGAGGAGTCATTGTACATGGAGATTTCATAGTCGCCCAGCATCGTGGCAATCTGAGGGGACGAATACTCCTCGTTGTAGTAGTCATGCAGGGTCTTGTACACCTCTTCCGGCTTGTCCTGTCCGCGGAGAATATTGACCTTGGTCATGACGGTAGCGTCGCTTTTGCCGAACTGCGTCTCGATGTCGTTGATAGTTTCGAGCGCCTTGTCGTCCTGGTGCTGGTCCAGATACAGGTTCGCAAGTCCGTAATAGAGTTCGCTCCGTTTGGGAAAGTCTTTCAACAATGACTCGTACATGCTGATAGTGAGGTCTTTACGCCCAGTCATGCCGTACAGGCCGGCAAGCATATAGCGGTACCAGTAGTTGGTGGAGTCGATGCGAACTGCTTCCTTGAAATCGTGTTCTGAAGCGGCTCCGTCTTTCAGGCGCACATTGCACATCGCCCTATAGTACCAGGCTGCGTCATTGCCCGGCTCCTTGCTTAAGATCGCTGTCAGGATGGTCTTCGCGCCGGCATAGTCGCCGTCTTCGTACTTCTGCACAGCATCTATCAGAAGGCTGTTGCTTATGGATTCCACTTTTTGCGCGGACATTCTGCCTTCCGCTTTTGCGGCCCGAGGCTGGCCCGAGGCTGCCACTGTCAATGTCAATGCGACCAGTGCTGTCGCTAATGATTTGACTGTCAATGCTGTTATATTCAGTTTCATGCGTTCTCCGTTTTTTATCAGTACAGTCATCATCAATGACCATACCGTATGCGCCCACTTTTGCGCTAACTTACAAATATAGTGAAAGCTGAGAGAAAAGGAAAATCTCATTTTCCTTTTCCGAAGCGCATCCTATATTAGCCGCCGTCAGGCGGGAAATATAGTGAAAGCTGAGAGAAGAAGAAAATTCTTTTTCTTCTTCCGAGGCGCCTGTTTTTTTTCAATGGGACTCTGTCCCAAACCCTGACGCTCCGCGCGGCCTTT
>HF996027.1:49492-142319 GCA_000432515.1 Bacteroides sp. CAG:545 | reverse complement strand
CAGGAGATTCTACCAGGCACAGTCATCCATATTCCTGCCAACGTGAAGCATTGGCATGGTGCTGCAAAAGACAGCTGGTTTGCCCATCTCGCCTTTGAAATACCTGGCGAGAACACATCCAACGAGTGGCTGGAGGCTGTTAGCGATGAGGAGTATGACAAGCTAAAATAAGTATCTTTTTTAAAATGATAGAGGCTATTGTCGAGTAGGTTGTTTAAATTATTGATATAGTTATGAGGAACTTTGATTACATGACCCCGACTCGCCTGATTTTCGGCGAGAATGCTATTGCGAAACTCCCTGAGGTGATGGGCGCAATCGGAAAGAGAGTATTGCTGACCTATGGCGGTGGCAGCATCAAGAAGATAGGTCTCTACGACAGCGTGAAGGGACTGCTGAAGGACTTCGAAATCGTCGAACTCCCTGGCATTCAGCCCAATCCGAAGTATGATCCAAGCGTACTCGACGGTGTGCGTCTCTGCAAGGAACACGATATCGATGTGATCTTGTCGGTGGGCGGCGGAAGTGTTCTGGACTGCTCCAAAGCCATTGCAGCGGGTGCTTGCTATGACGGAGATCCTTGGGACCTTATTTCCTATAAAGTTAAGGCGAAGAAAGCTCTTCCTATCGTTGACATCATTACGTTGGCCGCTACCGGCAGCGAATATGACTGCGGCGGAGTTATCTCTCGCACGGAGACTAATGACAAAATCGGTTATATCGATCCATTGCTCTTTCCGGTCTGCTCATTTCTGGATCCCCGCTACACGTTCACCGTATCGAAGAAACAGACTGCGGCAGGCTGTGCAGATGCCATGAATCATATCATGGAACAGTATTTCTGCGAAGACACGACATTGCTTAATGACGGATTCTGCGAGGCCGGCTTGAAGAGCCTGATGGTCAATGCCAGGAAGTGTCTTGAGAATCCTGAGGACTATACCGCCCGTGCCGAGATGATGTTCGCCTGCACCCTCGGCTGCAATGGCATCTATGCCCTTGGAAACAGCGAATCTGGCTGGCCTATGCATGCCATTGAGCATGCCCTGAGCGCCTACTACGACATTACCCACGGCGAGGGCCTGGCCATCATAACGCCACGCTGGATGCGTCATATCCTATCTGACCGCACACTGCCTCGCTTTGTGAAATACGGCGTCAATGTTTTCGGCATTGATCCTTCACTGCCAGAGCGCGATATAGCTGAAAAGGCCATCGACGCGACTTATGCTTTCTTTGAGTCAATCGGCATCCCGATGCATCTGCGAGAGGTCGGCATCTGCGAGGAACGCCTCGACGAGATGTCGCACCATATCGCCGTGAATGAGGGCCTGGAAAACGCATGGGTTCCACTCTTGGAGAAAGACATCAAGGAGATACTTGTCGCGTCGTTGTAAGGCAAGTGTTGATGCAAAGATTCTGACTTGAAGAGATGTCATAAACAAGTTGTTCTATATACTGTATTCAAGCATATCTGCATATCATTTTAAAAAAGTCCCGATAAGAATCTTACCGGGACTTGAATGCCAGAACTTTTGTCGAGTTTCGTTGTGCACATATCAACAAACCCGTACTCACTGACAATGCGAAGGTACTACTAAAATCCGACAACGTCAATTATTATTGAAAATATTTCCTTTTAGTAACGTGAAAAAATAACCTGCTTCAGATTAGGAGAAGATTTTCGGGGATAGATTTCTTTTCGAAGAAGGAGTTTACTGGACGTACACGACTGATGAGAAGAAGAATATAGACCGAAAAGACGAGGCGTTACCTGTAGTGTGAGAGAAGATGCTCGATACGGCGCTTCATCTCATCGCGGACAGGCTGCGGGGAGATGACTTCCAGATTGGCGTAGGTCATCAGGACACTGTACAGTTCATTGTTCGGCCTGACGGTCAGACTTACATACCCCGTGCCGTCCTCGATCCACACCTTTTGGCTAGTATGTACCGGCTTGGTATTCATGCGGTACCAGTCGTACTTGGACTTCATATCATTGAGATCCGCCTTCAGAATCACCTCCACCGGCTCCTCATTGTACCGTGAGACACCTATTATATCTGAAAAGTAACTTTCGAAATCCACATACCATTCCTTATCCGGCCTGTTCAGCTTCAGATTACCGGACCGCAACCTGTCGACATCTATCTTGAGCACACCATCCGACGGAATTTCTATTCGGTCAATGGCAAGATTCCTCAGCCCGGGCTCATCCCTGACACCATTGTTGTCAGCAATTCTGTATGCCCATCCCATAAGAAACCACCTGTTGAGATACTGTTTCAGATACCAGGGCTGAAAGTCAATGTCCTTGACCTCCATGTAGGCTGCATTGTACTTGAGGCTTAGCGGATGCCCTTCACGGATATGGCGGTACAGACTCCAGAGCAGATTCCTGTTGCGCAGACGCGGATTGCTCTCAAAACTGATGAGCTGCTGCATCAGCTTTCCTCTCCCCTCCAGCTGACGTTTCAGTTTCTTAACCACTGCATCCACGCTTACAAGCCCGCTGATGGACTCCAAGAACTCCAGCGTGTACTCCAGGTCCGCATAACTCTGACTCGGGACCAATGTGCCATTGAATGTCTTGGAATCACGCGCATAGCGATACCTGACCGGCCTGCCGGACCGTTTGTCGATCTTCACGCCATCCAGTCTGGAGAGGAAGCCGATGTCCTTGTATATGGTAACCCGGGAAACGGTCACCTGCCGACCGCTTTCCTCCGAAATGGTCTTTTCGCAGACGGAAATCATATCTTCAATCGTGCTCCACTCTTCGGAGCAAAGGAGGTTGTCAATGGCACGATACCTCAGTGTTGCATTCTTGTTTGCCGGCATAGCTGTATCTGTAAACAATAGGTTTACAAATATAAATAAAAGACGCTTATTGTCAATGTTTTTGAGCGTCAAAGTTTCATAGGGTCTTTTTTCTGCCTAATTTTTATTATATTTTTGCAGCACCCTCAAAAAGACAAACAATCATTATAAATATCATGACAGAATTCGCTTCCAATCTCGAGCGTACAGAGCACGCTCGCCTTCGTTCTGACGCCTTCCGCATTGTATCCTCAGCCATAAGTCACTACAATGCAACTGGTTACGCATGGCTCGACAATAATGAGAAGGCGGATATTGTAAGCGACGCCATCGCCAAAGCGTTAGAGACCTTCAATCCCGAGAAAAAGACTACTTTCCACACTTGGGTAAACCGCTTAGCCTGGCAGATGACATGCAACAAACTCTCTTCACATCACGACACCTGCAGTATCACCAATTACACAGAAGATGATGATGAAGTCGAGATGCCTGCATTCACGAACTGGGTTACAGCTGAGGACGAGGTAGTTGCCTGGGAGACGTCACACAGGATTGACAATTTCGTGAATTCGCGCAGCGAGGAGGACAGCATCATCTTCACTATGGACCGCGACGGATACTCTGCAAAGGAAATCGCTGAGTTCTTGGGAATGAGCATCCGCAACATCTATGTCAGACTGTCCAGAGCCAAGAAGGCAGTCGCCAAACATCTTGTCGCATAACAAGACTAGGGCGTCTTAACCTAACAGAAGAACTTTCCACTGCCGGGAAATGGCAGTGGAATGAGTTTAATTTGCAAATGAAAAACTACACGAATCATGGTACCTATATCAGTAAAAAGCAGCGAGAACAACACACAGACAGAGACATTGCTCGGAAATCTCAATAAAATCATAAACTCGACAAGGAAAACAATGAGGGGTAAGGAGAGGAAACACCAGGATGATCAGGAGATCTCTTTGGTCGAACTGGCGGGAAAACTCACGAAATTGACTGAACCGGTAGGCGAAATCCTTGGGCTCAGCCATATCCAGTGCATAATTTTTGCCGCAATGATAGAGAAATGCTGCAGATACCGGTTTGACTTGTCAGACATTGCCAATGAGATAGGCATAAGCTACATACAACTTATCTCGTTCAATGAAGACATTGAAGACCTCAAGAAAAAAGGCTTCATCAAAATAGACAAGGATAAAAACATCTCAGTTCCCAAGCCCGTCATCAATGCACTGGCCAAGAACACGCCATATCATAAACCTGCGACTACAGGACTGAACACCATAACAATGATGCGCCGGTTCAATGATATCTTCAGTGATATCAGCAGTGATATTCTCGATGACGAGGACGCTATAGCCGAGCTCGACAAACTTGTCATGGACAACCCGGACACAGCCTACTCAAAGGCATGCAAGGAGCTCAAGATAATGTCCTACAAGAATATAGAGCGACAGCTGTTCTACGGACTCAGCAACTTGTTCTACAGTGATGATGACGACAAGATCATGTGGTCGCAGGTAGCCGAGCTCTTCAGCCAGGAAGACAGCTATGACTTGATCAAATTTAACGCGGCAAGAGAGGAACTTGGACTGATGAAAAAAGGCATTGTCGAATACACATCCGACAGCGGGATCAAGAGCAAGGATGAAATCCACATATCCGATGACATAAAACGCAGAATCTTTGCCGATGCGGGCACGTTTACCAGCCGCAAGCAGCAGATAGCCGGCACTATCGAGTGCAAGAGCATTGCCCCGAAGGAGCTTTTCTACGAGAAGCACGAGGCGGACCAGGTCGCGACGCTAGAAAGGATGCTTACGGAAGAAGGCTACAAGTCCGTATGCGAAGCACTTAAGAAAAAGAATCTCCGTACCGGGCTCACTGTGCTGATGCATGGCGCCCCTGGCACGGGAAAGACGTCCTGTGTATATGAGCTCGCACGCCGAACCGGACGAGACATCATCATCGCGGACGTGAGCAAGATCAAGAATTGCTATGTGGGTGAAACCGAGAAGAACATCAAGGCACTTTTCGACGACTACAAGCGCAGCGTGAACGAGGATGGGCGGCCCAAAATTCTCCTTTTCAATGAAGCGGATGCCATCTTCGGCGTACGCAAGGAAGGGGCTACCGATGCCGTGGACAAGATGGAAGGCAGTCTGCAGAACATTATCCTCCAGGGAATGGAGGACCTCGAGGGCATACTCATCGCCACCACCAACCTCACAGGTTCTCTGGACAAGGCATTCATGAGGAGATTCCTCTACAAAATCGAATTCTCCAGGCCATCCGCAGCCTGCAAAAAGAAAATCTGGAAGTCAATGCTTCCCGAACTCTCCGATGTACAGGCCATCGAACTCGCGGAAGAGTATGAGGCGTTCACCGGAGGAAATATCGAGAACATATGTCGCAAGAAGATGATTCAGAGCATCATAGATGGCGTTGAACCGAACTTCGAGGAGATAAAGTCTTTCTGCGACGACGAAATAATCGGCGCCAAGGCCAATGTGAAGAAAATAGGATTTTAGATCCGATGATCCTTGTACGTATCACACTGGGTGCGGATCTTGTCGGTTCAGAACTCTCTTACGGGTTCTGCCGCGACGGGCAAGGCCGCTTCATACCGTTCTCGCAAAAGCATCGCGACAGCCTTAAGGAAGTTTATCTCGAGGAACTCAATGACGCTGAAATCATCGCAACAGAAAAGATTCAGCAGCAATACTTTGTCTGCCGCAAGCGCAGAGACATAGCGCTGATTGAGTATCCGTCCTTAAGTCTGATTGTCAGCAAGGAGCTGGGCAAGAGGCAAATTCCTTATATATTGGAAACAGTTATGGACGAGAACATCTTGACTGTCCATATTACTTCCGAGTATTTCTTCGATATTCCTCTTAGTCTCGAGAACGTAGAAAAGGCGACGGACCTGCTGGAATACTTTATAATGCGCCCTGACTGTGCAAAGAGAGAAATGCCTGAAATCCGCAAGCGTTATGATCCCAAATTAGCCAGTTCTTGGAAAGAAGCAGCATCTTTAGGGAAGGTCATTTAAGTTTTGCATGTCCGACGGTGGTTGGGGGAATTCTTTTTTCCTTTATCAAAGGCACGATATTTCTATCACGTTATCAATCAATTTATTGAGAAATCGTTGAGCACTTCCCGACACTCACCGTCACTGTATTCCCAGAGGCTGTCGCAGACATCATTCGCACTTAGCAAACCGAAATCGTCCAAATCGCTCCACCCTCCGAAAGCTCCGCCGATGTTCAATCCATAGAATTTCATTCCGGAAGCCTTCTGCTCATCTATCAGACCTTTCACTGAATCGTCAATCTGGCCCCATCCGAAATCCGAGATACAGAGAATATCCGCCGTGTCGAACTTTTTCTCCCTCGGCATTATATCCTGGAAAAGCCACTCGAACATGGCATTTTCATTATTTCCTCCCATAGAGACATCGGAAAGAAACTCGAGAAGTTTGCTCCGGTCCTTTCCCAGCGAATCCACACGCATCATCTTGTGGGAGTCCGAGTAGGCGACGATCAGGACCTCCCTGTGACGCCGTTTCGCTATAATGGTCACGGCATAGGCCAACTGGATAGCCACCTGCAACGGTTCGCCACTCATGGAAGAACTCTCATCCACGCAGATGATGACAGGTCCGTCCTTATGGTCGTCAGGACGCGAGGCCTGGGATGCTGAAGCAAAAACCTGAAGCCGTTTCTCGGCAAAATTCATGAAGAAGACGTCCTGGGTGGCCTTCTCCGACAAGAGGACCAATTCAGAAGGGAGCAGCGCGGAAAGATTATTGCCGACGGTTATCCCTTCAATGTCACTCTTTGACGCCACTGAAAATCTTCCCCTTGTTTCCGTCACGTCCTCTCCTGCCCTGCCTATAAGCAAGGCGAGCTTCTTCAGGGATTCAGGGATGCTGCGAAGGTAAATATTCTCCCTTCTCTGCTGCTCCATCTTCGGGTCACAGGCGCCAATGCCCATAAAATCGTCATCTTCATCATCATTGTCTTCCAAGAAGTTCTGAAGTCCGGACATATCTGGACCCATGCCCTCTTTACGCCCTTCATCATTGCCCCCATCGCCCTCCGGGATATTGACTTTTGTCGATAGATTTCCCTCCAGATCCATTCTGGCCTTCTTTCTAGCCTTCTGCGACGACTCATATATCCGCCTCCTTCTTTCCATAAGCGCCAACCAGAGCGAGAAGAATTCCTCTATCAGTTTATTCATTCTTTCTTCCGTCAGACGCCCCGCCGCACGTTCACTTTCGAGCCTGTCCGCAAACGCTTCCAATTCATTGGACGCATCCTCCCGCCACATCATGACGGGCTTTGCCGTATCCAGAAAGCGTTTGTCAGCCATCACATTCAAGACAGTCCGGCGGACAGGGTTGTCTTCCACCTCGGCCTGATCCAGCAGAAACTGCGAGATGTCACTGCCTGAGAATTTGGCGACAGCCACTGCCAATGTCATTGACCGTATCAACTTATCTTCCGCCATTATACTTCTGCAATGTCTTTATCATCAATGAATAGTGTTGGATGTCCGCCAGGAACACATTTTCTTCGACCTGCCGACGGAACTCCGCGAGCATAAGACCGGCGCCACCAATGGCCGAACTTGACATGGAGGCATCAGCGCATGAAACTGCCACGGCGTTCTTCTTCCGTAGCCGATAGACATAATTATTGATGGCCACAGCCCCGCTTCTCGGGGACTTTATAAGAAACGAGCCCTCCGACTCTCCGGCAAGGTCCACCAGGTCGTTCCCTACAAAGCGACCCGGGACGGCTTCCAGCGTAAGCTTCTCATAGTCTGAAATTCTGATCCTGAGGGACTCCCCTCCTGCATCAATGATATAATGGACACCGTCCGGGGAGAAGAATTCTTCCTGACTGCTGCGACTTGACGGACTTGTCTGACGTCTTGTGACCGGCCAGGTCATAGAATCCTTGAGAATGGTCTTGGCAAGTTCCTCACATATGTTCTTCCCGACTTTGGGAATCTGGTTGTCGTGATCCCATATCATGTGCTCCATCAGCAGACAATCGGAGTAATCCACCTGACACCGCCCGTTCAGGAGAGCGGACATCCGCATGATTCCCAATATCTTCTTCCACCGGCGGTCCGACACATACGGCACCTCGTGCTCATCCGAGTCATTTTCCTGCGCCTGTCTTACAATCAGTGTCCTCAGGTTATAGATAAAATCCATTATGCTCTCCGGGACATCTATGTCTCTTGAACGGGAAATCAGCGACTGGTATTCTTCATCACTGAATGCCAGCTCCCTATCCACACTCGGTTCCGCACTCCTTCCGGAAAGCAGAGCCCTGAAATTCAGCCGGTCACCTATGGGACGCACAATATAGCGGATAAGGAAACGGTCCCAAAGTGCTTCAAGGCCTTCCCCTTCAGCCGGAAGTTCATTCGATGCCGAGATGATGCCTTTCAGGGGCAGTTTCAAATCCTTGTCACCGTTGCGGAATATCTTCTCATTGATGGCAGTCAGCAGCGAATTCTGTATTGACGGGCCGGCCTTCCAGATTTCATCCAGGAATACGATATCCGCTGTCGGCAAATAGCCGTCAGTCACTCTCTCATACTTGTCACCGTCCTTAAGTTTGCTGATGGAGACGGGACCGAATATCTCATCCGGTGTGCTGAAACGGCTCATCAGGTACTCAAAGCTGCGGGCATCGCGGAATGCCATTTTCAGTCTCCGCGCCACCATGCTTTTCCCGACACCCGGCACACCCAGCAGAAAGATACTCTCGCCCGAGAGCGCAGCAAGCAGGCTGAGGCCAATGACCTCGTCACGTTCATAGGCCCCGGCACTCATCGCATCCAAAAGGCTTATAATACTGTCTCTAAGATTGTTTGTCATATCTTGTTTTTAATCGGTGAAACCATATCCAGGACATCATCCATTGTCAACTTCGAACTGCGGTCAGTTCCCGCCAGGATGGCATCCGAAATCTCTTTCTTCGTTTCATGCAGACGCAGGATCTTCTCCTCAATGGTATGCTGCGACACCAGCCTGATGACCGTCACCGCACGTCCCTGTCCCAGGCGGTGAGCCCTGTCCTCGGCCTGCTTCTCTATGGACGGATTCCACCACGGGTCGGCGATGATGACATAGTTCGCCGCAGTAAGATTCAGTCCCAGTCCTCCGGCCTTCAGGCTCACAAGGAAGATCGGACAGACGCCGGACTGGAACTTCGTTACAAGCATCTTACGTTCCTGAAGCGGAGTGCTGCCATCCAGATAGAGGTAATTGTACCCTTCCTTCGTGAGCATCCTGCCGATGATGTCCAGGAATGAAGTGAACTGTGAAAAGATGATCACATTGTTGTTTCCTCCCGCCATCAATGTGGACATGATGTCTTTCAGGGCATCCACCTTGGAAGAGCCTCCCTTCCATCCCGCAATCACCAGCTCCATAGCATTGGCCATGAGGCGAAGACGTGTCAACTCCGCAAAGAACTCCACCTTGATATCCTGTGCAAGTGTCCTTTCCTTGGCGGTTTTTCTCTTCTTGTACTTGAGTTCAAGCCTCTTTCGAGCCTCCTCATACACAGCCATCTCATTGACACTCAAGTGGACCGGATGCAGATAGTTCACCTTGTCCGGAAGGTCTCCCAGCACCTGTTCTTTGGTCCGACGGAGAATGAACGGCTGGGTAAGACCCTTGAGCAGTTCCCTCTTGTAATTATCCATTTCAGGTCCGTTGATGTATTTGTCCCGGAAAGTGGCCCAAGATCCTAAAAGCCCTGGATTGATGAACTGCATCAGGTTCCAGAGTTCTCCCATATGATTCTGCACCGGCGTTCCCGTAAGAATCAGCCTGCTTCCGGCCTGGAGAGACATCGCAGCCTGTGACATCCGCGTCGTTCGGTTCTTTATCTGATGGGCCTCGTCAAGGCACACCACGTTCCAGCCGACAGACTTGAGCAAATCAATGGATGTCACCATTACGCCATAACTGACCAGGAACAGGTCCCCGGCCACAGCACTCTCTATCGCAGTTTTTCTGTCCTGAACCTCATTCAGGACCGTAACATTCAGCGAAGGAGCGAAGCGCTCGGCTTCGGCAGCCCAGTTGGGGACAATGGATGTGGGCGCAACCACAAGGGATGGTCCCGTATCTTTCTTATGAAGCAGAAATGCCAATGCCTGTACGGTTTTCCCTAAGCCCATGTCATCGGCAAGACAGGCTCCGGCGCCCCAGCTGTCAAGACGCACCATCCACTGGTAACCCTGCATCTGGTAATCACGCAATGTCGCGCCAAAACCTTCCGGAAGTACCGGCGAGGACTCGTAAGCCGACTCCATACGTGCGAGCAGGTCCTTGAATCCTTCATCCATCTCCACATGCAGATCTCCGTCTTCGCCCAGCACCTTTGCCAGGGCACCTACCTGAATAGCAGGGATACTGATGCGTCCTTTCCTGTCAGTTTTGCCGAGCTCCGAAATCTCAGCGAGATGTTTCTGTAGAGTCTTGGACATCTTGGCATATTCCTTCTCCCCTACTTTGATGTATCCCTCTATATCAGAGTCCTTCCACATTGCAAGAATTTCCTCCAGAGTCCTTTTCTTGCCGGACACATTGACGCTCCCTTCAATCTCGAACCAGTTCATGTTTGTGGACACGGAAATGTCCACGTCCTTCGATTCCGATATTTCCGAGAATTTCAGAATCTCGCCTTCCGGCCATTCCATGAAATATGACTGCGGATTGTCATGTACAAATGACATCAGCGCAAGCAAGTGCTCAGGAGCAGAGAATCTGGCCGTCTGGTAGTCCTCATAAGGGATTCCAAGCTCCACCTCGAAGAATTTCCGGAGGACGTCATAGTTCTCATACTCACTGAAAAGGTCTCTCCTGACGGCCACCGTGTGACCTTCCAATGTGTCATATACGTTCTCCCCTCCTTCACCCGGTGAAAATCTGGACAGTCCTTCCACAATCGGCACCGCCTGGACAGTCATCTCATAATCATCTTCCACAGGCCGGACGCGAACCGCCAGAACCGGCGAACCGTCCTTCTCCGCTATCCTGCCGAGATCCGCAAGATCAGTATGCAGTTCTACAATCCCGTCCAGTTTCTCAAGTGTCTGTCGCAACCCTGCAAGTGCCGACGAGGGAATCGCCCCCATCTTGAGCATCCTGTCTATGACCGCCCTCTGTTCCGGGCTCATGACAATGACATGATAGACACCATCTTCATCAATGGTCACCAATGATTCCGGAACGGATGCACCTGCGGATTGCGGAAGGGAAACATTAGATCCGATCCTGATTTCCATGCCCTCCGCACGGAATGACAGCCAAGGGGATTCCACTTCCACAGTGGCCGGAGTGAAGTTCTGATTGTAATACTCCCCGACGAACACCCTGTCGCTGCCGAGAAGCAACGGAAGAATCTCCGGCACCTCAGGCTTATTGCCAATGCGTCTTTCGTCGAGTTTCCGAAGCGCCGCTGCAACCTTGATGTCCGTAGGAGTCATCTCCTCATATTTCAGGTCAATGAAAGTGCTTCTCTGATAAAGCGTTCCACCATCCCAGCTGCCGTCAGGCCGCTTATTTTGGACAATGATTGCTTTCAGTCGAAGTCCTTCCAGGAAATAGACGATCCTCTTGGCAGCACGGTTCTTTTTCTCTGCGGCTTTTTCCCTTATATCGGAGAATATTATCTCCCATTTATCCCTCCTGTATATTTTTCCAGTCAAGCCGGAGCCGCCAAAAAATTGCTCCAGCAGGGCCTTCCTGTCGGCAGACATCGGCAGATAAGGTGCCAGTTCATTCTGCAGTATTGCGGCCGACGGAGGTACCGACAGACTGTACTTGTCCTTGATGCCGCCAAAGTCAATGCACTTGAAGAAGTTAAGGAGAATGCAGCAGAACGCCTTGGTCTCGACGGTACTGCGCTGGGCCAGCAGTTTTGCCACTTCTCCTTCCACATGGTTGGCACACACCTCTTCCTCATTAGAGATGTAGGTAAACAGGATCCGCACCGGTGCCATGATGGGAGAATAGAGGTAATGACGGTGGTTCCGAATCAGATCCACCGATTCCTTTATCCTGCGGCTGCCTGCAACGGATGGCCGCACGGTACAAAGATAGAGCGTGATACCGTAGAACCATCCCAACAGCGGATCAGAGAACATCCCTTTACATTCGGCCGTCATGCCATGCAGCCGGAGGGATTCCTGGAACAGGCCATACGCATCATCAGTACGTCCTTCATAAAGCGCCTTGATGGCATCCGCCCCATGAGACCACATCGTCGGATAATAGCATTTCCTGGCTTCTGGCCAGTTTCCGAACTGAAACAAATGATAGGCCGACACCATGTCATACACCTCGTCCGTTATATGCATGGAACTGTCTGCATAACTTGCGAGCCTGTTCCAGAATTCTTCTGTCAATGTCCCCTCAGCAAAGCGCACTCGGAGCATCCGTCGTATGGACTGCAGGACTTCCTTCTCAGTCAGCAGTCTAAAAAGGCTTCCGTAATTTTCCGCATCAAGGAGTCTCTCTCCAAGGTATTCTCCAAGGTCCGCCCTCAGGAAAGACGGCCTGGAGAATCTGCGGAGAGCAGCGGCATCATGTCCATGAAGAGCAGTTCCCAATTCCCACAGCCATGATGCCGTGTCCGTGCGGAACTGGCAAGTCTTCTCCACCCAACGGGGAATGTCGAAATTTTCCAGCGCGACAGCCACCACATTGAAAAACACCCGAGGAGACACTCTCCCATCCTGTACGTACTGGGAATGCTCCAATATGACAAGATCATTCTTAGCTTTGGAACAGTTCCTTCCGTACAGCTGTTTCAGGACATAGTCCCCGGGAATGTCCCCAAGATATGCCACCAGACAGAGCAGTTTCACCTGTTCCGTCTCCAATCCCGGCAAAGCCGCATATCCTGTATTTCCATTTACTGCCTTCTTTTCCATTGCGTCAAATATAGCTCAACAGAATGCCATAATCCGGCACCTATCATAACTCGATATTATTTCTTCTGTCGTTTCCGAACCACTCGTGCCCATTATACTATACAATTTAAACACGTGATTCTTACACTTATTTTTGAAAAGATCTTTTGGGAATGCAATTCGGATATTTTTAGAGAAGTTTTATTTTTTGGCTGCAAACGGTTATATTTGTATTGTTTGCCAACATTGGTTCGATTTGTGAACAGATATTATTATGGAGGACGGAATATGTTGTACCCGATAGGAATACAGAGTTTTGAAGAAATTCGAAGTGGCGGTTATGTTTATGTGGATAAGACTGCGCTCATCTATAGGCTGACTTCCACCGGCAAATATTATTTTCTGAGTCGTCCGAGACGATTCGGAAAGAGTCTGCTCGTATCGACTATAGAGGCGTATTTCAGTGGTAGAAAAGAACTTTTCGAGGGGCTTGCAATGGAGTCGTTGGAGAAGGACTGGACGGAATATCCTGTTCTTCATCTAGATTTGACGGGAAGCTCTTATACTGACATCTCGCAATTGAATATAAGCCTTGACCAGCATCTTCGCAAGTGGGAATCATTGTATGACGTCACACCTGTGTCCGAAGACTTGTCGTCCAGGTTTAAAGACGTCATTGACGCGGCATGCCGAAAGACCGGCCAGAAGGTCGTCATCCTCATCGATGAATATGAAAAGCCGATAATCGACAACATTGACAATCCTGAACTTATGGAGCAGTTCAGGCGCGAGCTCCAAGGCTTCTACAGTGTCATAAAGGGAAAGGACAATGCCATCCGATTCGCGTTCCTGACAGGGGTGACCAAACTGGGCAAAATGAGCATCTTCAGCGGACTTAACAATCTGAATGACATATCGATGGATGCCAGATATGCTGACATCTGCGGAATATCAGAGCAGGAATTGAAGTCATATTTTGGTGAAAGCGTGAAGACTCTTGCGGGGATGAACGGGCTTTCGGAAGAAGAATGCTACAAGAAATTGGCATCAATGTATGATGGCTATCATTTTTGTGAAGACAGCATCGGCGTGTATAATCCGTTCAGTCTTTTGAATACTTTCGATGCGAATAAATTCAGAATGTATTGGTTCGAGACGGGCACACCGACATTCTTGGTAAGATACCTGAAGCAGGGGAATTATAATCTGGACAATATCTCGAAGAATGACGTTTCGGTGGAAACTCTTACGGGATCGAACTACGTAAGTCCGGCCCCTATTACACTCATGTATCAGGCTGGATATTTGACCATCAAGGATTTTAATCCTGATTTTTTCACATACAACCTCGACTATCCTAACGAGGAAGTCAAGCGAGGCTTCTTGCATTCCCTAAGCCAGTTGTTCGCCCCAGCACTGATAGGAGGGGATTTGTCAGTATATCAGTTCGTTAGAGATATACGTGATGGAAACACCAAGGCTTTCATGGACCGTCTCACTGCATTTTTCGCAGGAAATAGCTACATGATTCAGGGCGACCTGGAGTTGTACTTTCAGAACGTGATGTCGATAATGCTGAAAATGATGGGGCTTTACGTAAAGACTGAATACCAGACTTCCAACGGAAGGATTGACATTGTCTTCGATACGGACAAATATGTCTATATCATTGAATTAAAGCGCGATGAATCCGCCGAAACTGCTCTGAAACAAATAGAGGAAAAAGGTTACGACAAACCGTTCCTCGCAAGCGGAAAGCAGATAATCAAGCTCGGCATAAACTTCTCATCCGAGACCAAAACCATTGACGGTTGGACAGAGGCTTAAATTTCAGGCCACGACTCGCAGCATCATTCTTACGCAACCTTACTCAAAGTGAAACGAATAAGATTTCATCAACGATGAAAGAATTCGTTTCTCTTTTAGTATTAGAAGATGTGCAACAAGCTCTATAATTCAAATGAAACTCAAGTATATCGATGGCCCCTATGGGTATGCCCGTGATGTAAAGGCACTGGAAATATTCGAAAATGCGGTAAACAATGTCGAGTGGCTCGACGAAAATGATTCTCTTGTTTCAGGAGATATGGTGGGATTCAATTTCGGCGATGACGAGGTAAGGGCAACAGTCGAGATCGGAAAGAAAATCATTGAAGTTCATATAATTTCTCCTCTCAAGTACGATTATGTCAGGTCATTGCACATGTCATTCTTCAGCCGGAACAACTGGCTTAAGGATGAAAACAAAGTCAAAGCCATAGTCCATAGGATATTGACTGAACTGTACTACGACTACGCAATGATCAAATTGCGCAAGGACGATCTCGTGGCTCATTCCCGGGGTTACAAGTCCTTCAGAGAATCGTTCCTGGAGCAGGAAAGGGAAAGGACTCTTGAAGCCAGAAAGGAATGCGCCATGGTCTCAAAGACAAGCGGACAGCTTAAGCGGGACTTCAAGGCAGGGAAATACACCGAGAAGGAGTACGTCGCCCTGAGGGCACCCATCCACCAGAAAATAGTAGAACTTCTTGCAGAATCGGAGATCAGGAATCCGTTCCAGCAATACTTCAGGGAATATCTGGACCTGTGCCAGTTCGCATCGAATCCGGAATTGATCATAAGGCATTTCATCGGTGACATGGACGCGAATGAAGATGACGGGCAGTCATGTCAATGACGGTGCAAATCGCATCCAGAAACAGGTACTACGTCCACGCAACCGCAACTTCGAGGCAGGCATCCTGACAGATGACCCCGCTCTGGTCGCGGCCGCAAGCAATATTGCCCCGACTCTGCCAAAAAGCGCGGAAGCCAGGGCGATTCGGGTTTAGCGTCAATGTCAAATGTCATGCTTTTTTAAAGATTTCAAGAAGCTTCTTAACGGAATCCGTAAAAGAAGATGACATTTCACTTGGTCTGAAATAATTGCCGCAATTCCGGCACCTGACCGGCATTGACAATACTGTGGCATTGTCCTCGATATCAGGGGCTTGGAAGACATGGCCGCAATAAGGACATTTAGTGGTGACAAATCTTCGTAGCATAGGCAAATTACTTTTGTCTATTTCGATTACCACTGGGGATGCGTTTTGCATCCTTCAATGCATTTTCCTCAAGTTTCTTGCCAGCCACAATGGCCGTTACCGCAAGAAACGCTTTCGTTGCGAATTTAATTACGTCTTTATTCATAAGATTTAGTCTATAAAGTGATCAATGATAGTGTCAATGACATCCGAAATATCTTGTCCGAGTTTCTCCCCGGTTTTCTTTCCGGCCTCAATAATTACCTTACCCAGTTCCGTAAGCTCAGAAGGGAGATTCTCCCCCTCCGGAAGATTTTGCAATAGTCCCATGTTCTAAAGTGTTTTAAAAGATTAAGCTATATAGATGTTTAAAATTCACTAAATTACCGCCGACAGAAATTTATGCCAGAACTCTGGCGAGAAGAAAGAAGAAGGGTGCATTATCGGTATCACCTTCACTTCCTTCCGGTCAGACAGAAAATATCTCCACGTCTCGATCCATTGTCCATCAGGCGCCTTGAGGTCATCCCCCTGCAGTCCGCCGTTAGGGAGGTTGTTGTAAAGACGGTGTCCCCACACAATAATAATGTCGGGACGAAGCATCTCTATCACCTCAAAGAACGCAGCTTCCGAGTTTCTGAAGTTGTCCTGTGTAGGAGCCACACGAGGACCAGACATCGGGACCTGGACATAATTGTAGAATGCGACGCTGTTCCAGAACAGTTCCTTGTCCGCAAATGAAAGTTCACCACGTCCCAGGAGAGCCTGTGCGAACTTAGTGTAAGTATTCTTGTATGCTTCATGCTCTGACGTAGGATCAAAGAGATCCATTATGACCCGTCTGGTGATATCCTCGCTCGCATCAGATACATTTTGGCAGTAGTGAGATTCACCGAGAACGAGAATGCGCTTGCCTGCAAACCCGGTCTTATAATAGTGCTTCCCTATCCATGGAAGAAAACTAATTTGTGACATACTTTTTTATTATTTTCTGCAAAGTAAGATGCTCTATGAGTAAAAGTATTACCCATATTCCAGAAAATTGCATAAATTTGTAAAAAACCACTAAAATTATGTTTGAAGACAGCGATACCAGGAACAAACACGTCTGGCTCATAGAACTTCTCAGCCAGCCACGAACCCTGAAGGAAATTCAGGAAAGCTGGAAACTCACCGACATCAATCCGTATCCGGGGACCGCCATGACCAGGAAAACTGTCTTCAACTGGATCAACAAGATTGAGGAAGAATACGGTATCAGTATCCAAGTAACCAAGGCAGGCGCGAATTCCAATTATCAGATTGTCTCCCGTCCGGGAGAAGACAGCGTCAGGAAATGGCTGCTGCGAACCATTTCAATGCAGAATAAGCTCATTACCAACACTTCCATCCGGGACAGGATTCTGTTGGAAGATGTTCCGTCCGCCAGAGAGTATCTGGACGCAGTCCTTGATGCCATAAAACAAAACCGCATGCTCAGTTTTGATTACGAGGATTATTGGGAGGATCCGGTCAATGTCACGATACAGCCATATTTCGTAAAATTGTTCCGACAGCATTGGAAAGTCATCGGGCCTATTGAAAGCGGCAATAGCAGAACTATCCGGTCATACGCTCTGGACGCTGACAGAATGAAGAATCTCAAGATCCTGGAGAAAAGGTTCACGTATCCCAAGGACTTCAGTCCTGAAGATTTTATGGCATACAGCATTGGCACGGCAACCTTCCCGTCGGGAGCAGCGAAGCCGGAAAATGTCATAATTCTTGTCTGGGCGAAATACAATTTCTATCTGAAGCACACCCCTCTGCATCAGAGCCAGAGGATGTTATATGACTGTCCGGAAGACGGTTACACCATTTTTTCATACCAGCTTCACACCACTGATGACTTCTATCAGGAAATCTGCCGGTATGGCAACTTCATGGAAGTCCTTTATCCCGACAATGTCAGAGATGAGATGAAGAAAATCATCAATGGCATGAGAGACGAATATGACGGCGTTTCAAGGGCGTCCTGCAAATTGAAGGTCCCGAGTGTCGAGGAACTCTTGAAGATGTAAGTTGTGACAACATTTTGACTGAACGTCTCACTGCATCTCTGATATGTATTTTTCAATTTGTTCCTTAAGAGGCTGAAGATCTTGCTCTCTCATATATCAGAATCTTGTCATTGTTGGCTGTGCGTTCTGCAAATGACAGCAGAGTGCCCTCCGTGATCAGGTCCACATCGAATCCGAGAATCTCGCTGAGTTCCAAGGAAATCTCAGCATGCTTCATTAGACTGACCTTAGCTTCTTTGTCGAAAACCACTAAGATATCGATGTCGCTTCCGCTATGTGCTTCTCCCCTGGCATAAGAGCCAAAGACCCAAGCCTTCACAACTGGCTGAGTTGCGAAGTAGCGTACAATCTTGTCTGTAAGTCTCTTATCCATAATACCCGGTGTTTCTGCAAATATATAAGTTTTTCGTTTGATTGCAAAGAGTATTCTAGCGGTTCGATGCTCGCTTAGGTCACTACGTGAAATTCAGAAAATTTCACTATTTTTATGTAAGATTTGCCGCCTTATGATGTAAATAATACAGGCAAATGACATTAACACAAGAATGACATTGACATATAATACAAATATGAAGATTCTACATACATCTGACCTGCATCTGGGACATACGTTATATTCGTATGACAGGACAGTCGAGCAGACCAGCTGCCTCGCCCAGATAGAAAATATCATCAAGGAACAGAAGCCGGACGCATACGTCATCAGCGGCGATGTCTATCACACGACGTCACCCCAGACGTCAGCGCAGGAGATGTTCATGCATCATCTCATGACAGTCCATGAGATTGCACCGTCAATGAAGGTCATCGTGACAGCCGGCAACCACGACAGCAACAAGATAGAGATCACCGACCCGCTGTGGAACCTCGTGGGAGTATCCATCGTGGCATCCATAAAACGCAACATCCTCCAGGGCGAAGACAGCGACGAATTTCACAGGCAGCTTTTCGAACGCCATATCTTCCCCATCATGAGGGACGGCAGCACCGTCGGCTACATTGTCGCCATACCGCACTGCTACCCAGGCAATTTCCCGGCCGTGAAAGCAGACCTGCCCAGGGAAGAAAGAATGAAAGAGTTTATAGCCCTCCTGCTGGAGGAAGTCGGAAAACGCAATAAAAACGGGCTTCCGGTGGTCGTGATGGCCCATACGGCAGTAAACCGGATCTCAGGCGAGAAACCCGACGCCGTCGGCCAGGACCTCGACATCATAGGAGGAATCGATATGGTCAATGCAGATGTTTTCGGCACAGGCTACGACTACATTGCGCTCGGCCATATACACAATCCGCAGAACATCTCAGACAGGATCCGCTACAGCGGCTCTCCCCTGCCCGTGTCTTTCGACGAGGACTTCCAGCACAGCGTTTCGATCGTGACCATCAATGCCCACGGCGACACTCCGGAAGTGGAGACAATCGACATTGACAATGCGATGCCGGTCATTACCATACCGGAGCAGGACAGGACCAGACGCAGCGAAGTGAAGTCCCTCAAGTGGGATGAGGCATACGAGGCGTTCAAAAAAATGGACCCGGAAAAGGCCTGCTATGTACGGCTCAATGTCACTGACGACGGGACTATTCCGGTCGAGGCGAAAGACAAGGCCGCCAAAGTTCCGGAGCAATGCCATCTGAAGGCGAAGTTCTGCCTGATAAACAGGGTGAAGAAGGTCAATGCCCAGGACATAAACTCTTCCGGGAAGATAAATATCAGCACCGCAGAACTCGGAAAGATGGGGCCTTACTCCGTGGCTGAACTCTACCTGAAGGAAACGGGACAAGACAGCATTGACGAGAATATCCTCGCCATGCTGAAAGAAACCATTGACGAAGTTATGAAATCTGAAAAACACGACTGATACCATGAAACTGAAGAAACTGGACATCACCAACATAGCGTCGATCTCATCCGCGAGCATCGACTTCACGTCAGCACCGCTGTCGGACTCCCCTATTTTCCTCATCTGCGGCGAGACAGGAAGCGGAAAATCCACCATCCTGGATGCCATATGCCTCGCCCTGTACAACAAGACTCCGCGTCTGACGAACGGCAACAAGACAACTGAAACGTCCTACAAAGAGGGAGGGCAGGAAATCAGCATAGTGTCTGTAAACCAGCTGCTCAAGAAAGGAGAGAAGGCAGGCGGAATAACACTCCTGTTCGAGGGGGCGGACGGTTCCGACTACACAGCCGAGTGGAAATGCCGTGTAAACCGCAATGGAAAACTGGAAGACGAAGACTGGTCCATAACCGACAGCAAAGGCAATACGAATAACAAAAGGGGCAAGGCACGCATTGACAAGATGACCGAAATCATCGGCCTGGACTACGATGAGTTCTGCCGCACGTCAATGCTCGCCCAGGGGCAGTTCACCCAGTTCCTGAAAGCCGAGAGCAAGGAGAAGTCGGAGATTCTTGAGAAAATTACCGGCACTGAGATTTACGCGAAAATCGGAACCCTCATCCATAAGAACTCACTCGACGCGAAGGAAGCCTATAAGGAGGCGAAAAAGGACGTCGATTCTGTCGTTCTTCTCTCGGCAGAGGAAAAGAGCGCTCTTGTCAATGAAATAAAACAGATTGGAGACGACATTGAAAAGAACAAGTCCGCATTGGCCCTGCTCGGAAACCTGCTGAAGGCGTTTGAGGCTGTCGAAGCTGCCGAAAAGTCCATAAAGGACTCTGAAGAGACTCTTGCAGATGCGAAGTCGAAGTTCTCTGTCCTCACCAATGACATTGTCTATGGCAAAGCCGAGCTCGACAAGAAAAACGACATTGCCGGAGACCTGGCGAAAGACATTGAGGCTCAGAAAGTTCACGCAGACATGTTCGCGAATGTCCAGACCATCGAATCGCATCTCGTGAACGTATCTAAGCAGGAAAACTACTGCAAGAAACAGAAAGAAGTTCTCGAGAATGAGAAGAAAGCTCTTGAAGCATCCCGGGCACTTTTCGCCGAACTGGAAACGAAGAAAGCCGATGCCGAAAAGACTCTTGACAGCAAGAGAGAGGCTGTAACGGAGGCCATTGAGGCCAAGATGGCGCTCAAGCCTGAAGAGGTGGAGAAAGAGAGACGCGACATTGGCAAGGAACTGAAACTCATCGGCGATGCAGGCACTGCCTACGCTGTCATCCAGCAAAAAGAAGATAACCTCTCTACCGGGAAGTCCGACTACAAAAAGGTAGTAGAAGAGATTGAGGCAGAGCGTGTTGCGCTCAACGAACTGAAGGACAAGTCGAAGACAGCCGATGACACCTATAAGAAATGCCTCGACTCATATAATACGCAGGCTATGGCAATAAACCAGGCTTCAATCCGTCTTAGGAACTGGCTTCGTGAGACTGGCAGCGACATCTGTCCAGTATGCCATACGAAAATAACATCACTCATCTCGGAACAGGAGCAGAACGATCTTCTCAAACCTGCAAAAGAGGCATTGGAAAAGGCGGAAACGGAGAAACGGAAAGCAGATGAGGCATCAGTCAAAGCAAGTACAGCGTTCAACACCAGACTTAAGGAGCTCGACAATTCCAAAAGCAGGCTCAACAACGACGAAAAGACATTGGCAGGACTCAAGGAAGCGTTCGCCAAGAATTTCTCTTCATTGGGCATAAAAGTCAATGAAGAAAACATCCGGGAAAAGCTCGAGTCGATCAAAAAGACGCTGGACGCGCGCAAGGAGGTCAATGAAAAGGCCATAGCCGATGTCAATGTCAGACAGAAGGCTGTGGACAGCGCGACAGCAGACAGGGACAAATACCAGAGCAACATCTACTCTCCTATCGTATCCGACTACAACAGGAAGAACCTGGAGATCCAGAAAATCAGCAGCAACATTGACAATGCCAAGAAAATGATCTCTGTGGCAGAGAAATCCGCATCTGAGTCCCTTCTGGCGGCAGAGAGCCTCATCTCCTTCCCTGACTGGAAAAAGGAATGGGAATGTGATGACAAAGGCTTCATCGCGAAGCTCAAGGAGAGTGCCAGAAAGTACAATGACACCCTGAAAGAATATGACAAGGTGACCGTAGAGATGAAGAATCTCAAAAGCAACATCGCATCCGCATCAGATGTAAGGGAAAGAATCATCGCGGCCAATGGGGACTTCGTTTCCGGGGACATCGTACCGGAAAAATACGCCGGCAACGCAATCGTGGAGTGGGGTTCATTGGAGAGCCGCATCAGAACGGCTCTTGAGAACATCGACACAGCACGCAAGTCCAAAGAACTGAATGATAACACCTTAGAAAACGCTTATGCTGAAGACGGAACCCTGCCTAAGACTGCCGTAGAGGTCAATGCACTGAAGAAGACTGTCGAATCGGACAATCTGGACAAGTCAGAGCACCTCGGCAAGCTCAAGACTGTCATTGAGGATGATGACAGGAAGCATGACGAGCTTAAAAGCAAGATTGACGCGCTTAACAGGGCCGGCAAGGTCAATGCCAGATGGGAGACTCTGGATGGCCTTTTCGGCGGCACCGACGGATTCACGTTCAAGAAGATAGCCCAGAGTTACATCATGCAGGACATCCTCAATCATGCAAATGCATATCTGAGAAAGATCGCCCCGCGTTATGAATTGACGGCACAGCCGGGCTCACTCGTCATCCTGGTAGAGGACAATGAAGACGGCGTGGTCCGCTCAGGAAACACGCTTTCAGGAGGTGAAGGGTTCGTGATTTCATTGTCATTGGCCCTGGGCCTGTCCAGCCTCGCAGAGAACAGCATCAGCGTGGATACACTCTTCATTGATGAAGGATTCGGAACACTCAGCCAGGAGTGGCTCAACAGCGTGATGTCTGCATTGGAGAAACTGAACTCCTCCAGCGGCAAGCACGTCGGCATCATCTCCCACATAGAGGACCTCCAGAAAAGGATCCCTACCGTGATAGAGGTCAAGAAAAAGAACGCCACCACCAGCGAAGTCTTCGTCCGCGATGCACAATCTTAGTTCAATGATTTCCAGTCGCCGCAAGGGACTTTCACGGTTTTTGTCTTTTTGCCGCAGCGGACGACAATGCTGTCAGAACCGGATGCGTTCAGGATATAGACGCTCTTTCCACGACTGGGCACGTCAATGACGGCATTGTCCTGATATACGGCGATTATGAGTTCCTTATCGCTCTCCGCCTCGATGACAGGGTAGCCGAGCTCAGGATGATGCGGACGGAATTCGCTCTTGAGCAGAGTCTCACGATGATCGGAAGCGAACTTCATCCATTTTCTCATGACGTCAAGCTGTTCTTGCGGAATGGTCCTCAGCATTGTCGAGTATTGTACGACTCCGAAAATGGAGTTGATGATCGCTCTGCCCACATTCTCCGGTGTTTCGGAAATGTTCCATTCCAACATATCTGAATGAACAGCCGTCGAACCGCTTGTCAGCCTGAGAGATGCGATTCTCATCCTGTTGTCCTTCGCGTTTCCCGGACAGTCTGCTGCACGGAACATATTGCCATACTGTCTGATGGCAGGACCTATGTACTGCTGTCTGAACTCAATGAGAACCTCCGGCTTGATGGCTTTCAGGGCTGATGAAACTTCCTTCATCAGCACGTTCACTGCTTCGCTCAGATTCATGATGTCACGTCCGGCATATTTCTCTTTCACCGCCGGATCCTCTCCATGGAATCTGAAGCTGTCGATGAAATCGAGTTTGAATCCGTCCAGGTTCCAGTCTTTCAAGGCATTGACATACAAATCCACCAGATGTTTCCTGACCTCAGGGAAACGAGGGTCAAGAACGCTGCAGCCCATGCCATGTTCGTTATAGAGATATTTTCCCTTAAACTTTGCGTATGCCTCGCTGTTGAATCCGACATAAGGGACGCTGTACCAGATCATATATTTCATCCCGAGTTTTTGCACTGCGGCGACGTGTGAGGCCATGTCCGGAAATTTCTTTGGAGTCGGTTTCCAGTCCCCACAGAAGGCATAACCCCTGTTCCCGTCCTCTGTTTGCCATCCGTCGTCGAGAATCACAGTCTTCATTCCGAGCTCAGCAGCGAGCTTGCACTCTTCCGCCACAGCCTTGTCGGTTACGTTCTGATGAAACTGGTACCAGGTCGAATAGAGCGGCTCGAAAGCGGCTTCAGGAGCCTCAAGGGCCTGCAATCCCTTTTCTTCCATCATCCACTTGACGCCGTCCTGAATGGTCTTTCCCCAAAACATGTGACGCCCGTCGAGCATAATCTTGGTCTCATAATGACTCAGCGGGGCCTCGGCTTCCCTGAAGAAACGCAGCTCCGAACAGATGTCGCAGTCCTCCTCCATCACGCCGAGAGCGGCCTCCACCCGTCTGAAACTCTCGCTACACGCGATTGTCAGGCGGTTTGTGTCGTTGTCGTCGAAATACTCATAGAGCGGCATTCTGAACGCAAGTGCGCTGGAGTTGTTGCTGCCGCCCCAAAACGGGTCGAGATGGGTTCCGCAATAGACATCAGGACTCCAGATGTTGAAAACACCTTTCTGAGGAAAAGTGAAATATACATTGAATTTTGCCGGCGGTGCCTCTGTCGGTGCATCCATCGAAATGCTGATTATTTCTTTTCCTCCGTCAGTTTCCAATGATGCGGTAAATTTCCAGTCTCCGGGATTGTCTGAGACGATCACAATCTCATCCACGAGCAAACTGCTCAATACAGGGGCGACAATCGTGCCTTTGGAAGCGCAAGGATTGCCCGTCCAGGTGCTCTGGGCGTATGATACGCAAAAAGACAGTGCCGATAATGCAATTGCGAGTATGTGTCTGTACATATATGAGGTTACTATTTAAAACTTTTTCAGTTATAACTTCTGTTAAATCAACGTTTGGTGGTTACTACCCTCGAGTGATTTTCTCATATTTAATCAATTTATTCTTAGTTCAACTCATTCTTTGAACTTACTTAGAAAAACCTTATGTGATAGGCTTCGCCTTTGAAAGCTCCGCCAACGACATATTGTACTGCTGTGTGGGAGAACTGTTCCTGCCAGAACTCGTGGAGATGGCCGGTGAGAATGGCCTTTAGTTGTGGCTGTTCCTTGAGCCATTTGACGAACAGTTGTGTAAGTGTGCCTTCTCGCTCAGTATCGGATGGTGCACCACAGAGATAGGAGAACTTCTTACCGCCGTGCGAGGTATGATCGTAGAGCTTCGGTGTGTAGAACGGGATATGCATCATCATTACTACCGGAAGTCCTTTTGCAAATTCTGCAGCGACATTGTCCCATTGTTCTTGAGTAATAAAATAGAAACTGTCATCAAGCGTGATGAAATTTACTCCGTTAATGACCCTTGCCGTAAATGAGAGGTTATCCGGAAACGCTTCCTGAACTTGCGTGAAATACTTTGACTGGAACTCCGCATCTTCTTTTTCCGGACCGAACCATCCCATATAGTTTGCGAACTCGTGGTTGCCGCAGGACGTAATCCATTCTCCGCGCGAGAATGCCTCCACTACATAGTCTAAACCCATTTCGCTCAGAAAATCAATCATGTCTCCCGTATGGATAATCGGAAGATGATTCTTGTTGGCGTAGGCAATCAGACGCTCGTGATAGAGCGCAGCCCATGGAAACTCTCTGTTTCTGAACTTGGCGAGCTGCGCCTTTTTCTCGTCATTGCGGCTATCGGTCAACACAAGATGGCTGTCCGAGATGTGCAGCATAGAGAACGGTCTCTTTGCCCCAACTTTGATTTTCAGTTTTCTTATGTCCATTGGCCCGCAGCCTTCAATTTTTCGCACAATCTTCGGATTGGGGACGTATCCTCCGTCGGGAGCGGTCTCCGCATGCATTGTCTCCTCGGACGAAATTGTGTCGGCAAGAGTCGAAAACGGGTTGGTGATAAGCGCCGCCCCAGCCGTGAATGCCGAAATCTTCAAAAAGTCTCTTCTTTCCATATCGTCGGATTTTACATTTATTATAAGTTTTATCGCTGAACGGTGGCGTTCAGCGGAAGATTTAAACTGGAGTCGCCTACAAGAATGCGGTATTCTCCTGGGGTGACTATAAAATCATGGAGGGCGGTGTCGTAGTGACTGAATGCCTCGTCGTCGAGGACGATGGATATTTCCTTGACTTCTCCGGATTTAAGGAATATCTTTTCATATCCCTTGAGTTCCTTTTCAGGGCGAGCAAGTGTTGGGGAACATTCGCTGACATAAACCTGTGCCGCAGTAGCCCCGTCCCTCTTTCCGGTATTGCGGACACGGAAGCTAACGGTCAGCTTACCGTCTTCGGACGGAGTGATGCCGAGGTCGGAGAACCCGAAGGTCGTGTAGCTGAGTCCGAAGCCGAATGGGTATAGAGGGCGAACCCCGTTACGTTCGTACCCTCGATAGCCGACGAATACGCCCTCGCTGTAGCAGACGCGGGAATAAGGGCTATGGAGGTTGCGAAAGACATTCTCATAATAGCTGCCGAAAGTCGGGTTGTCCTCGGGGCGTGCCTCGATGGAAATGGGGAGGTGGCCACTCGGATTAGTTGCTCCGGTGAGAATTTCAGCTATTGCCTGGCCGCCTGCCTGTCCGGGATACCATGCCATGAGGATGGCTCTTGAAATGTCGTCAAGGTCGGTTAGGCGCACTCCTCCGCCAGCGTTGATGACGATAATAAGGTTCGGATTGAGTTCCGCTGCCATATGCATCTGCGCAGTCTGAGCCGCGGGAATGTCAAACGGGCGGTCGCCGTCCTCGTGCTCAATGTCGGAGTTGAAACCTCCGCAGTAGATCACGGCATCGGCACAACGGATCGCCGCCTTCTGTTCAGGTGTGAAGTCCGACTGAACGACATCAATCTTTCCTGTGAATGGAACGAGACTGACTTTCAACTTTTTGCCTTGCTCGGAAAGTGCGGCGAAGACGCTTTTCGTGTGATACGGGTTCACGAATCCAGAGCCTCCTCCGGTAGGCACACACTCTGCATTCGGACCGAGAACCACAATGTTTTTTACAGCCTTTGAGTGTGATTTTGAACACAACGGAAGAATCCCGTCGTTCTTGAGAAGTACCACGGCCTCACGAGCCACGTCTAGTGCTATTTTGTTGGACTCCGGATTATCAAGCGGAAGGCTTTCGTCCTTCTGCTCCCGGTCAAGGAATCCGAAGGCAATAAAGGTTTGAAGGATATGACGACACTTTTCATCAAGCACGCTCTCTCTCACGGTTCCGTTCTCAACTGCCTTTCCGAGCAATTCGCGAGTGAAGTATAATGCGACCGGCATCTCAAGGTCGAGACCGGCGTTGGCAGCCCCGACCGTCGAGTACGTCGCTGCCCAGTCGGACATATATATTCCTTCAAAGCCCCATTTTTCTCTGAGAATCCTGACAAGGATCTCGTTTTCAGAGGTGTGCACGCTGTTCAGCAGGTTGTAGCTCGACATCACTGAACCGACACCGGCGACCTGCACAGCCTTACGGAAGGCAGGAAAATAAATCTCGTTGAGAGTCCGTTCGTCTATGTCCGATGATGTGTGGTGCCGGCTCCATTCCTGGTTGTTGCCGCAGAAATGCTTTACAGTTGCCATTACGCCCTCGCTCTGCACTCCGAGTATGTACTGCACTGCAGTCTCCGAAGTCAGAAAAGGGTCTTCTCCGTAGTACTCGAAATTGCGTCCGCACATTGGTGCCCTGTAGATGTTCACTCCGGGACCGAGCAGGATGTGAACCCCGCGTGCCCTCGCGTCTGAGCCGATTGACTTGCCGTAGGCCAGTGCCAGAGACCTGTTCCAACAGGATGCAAGCGCGATACCGCATGGGTACATTGTACTCTGCGTGTCGTTGCGCAATCCCTGCGGACCATCCGCCGTGCGGATTTCGGGAATACGAAGCCGTGGAACTCCATAGATGTGAAACCCGTCGGCATCCCCGGCGATAAGGTCAATCTTTTCTTCAAGTGTCATTTTGGCAACCAGTTCGGAGGCTCTTTGCATAGCCTCTTCACCGATTGTCACTTGAGCGGATGCGGGCAGTGCAACGACTGCAGAAAGCGCTAACGTCAGAATTCTTTTGAACATTGTCAGTCGTTGTAGTTTGAATAATTTTCGTCAATGTCGAAGGACTTTATAACGATGGAACCGACAGCGTTGAGAATGCCATATTTATAGTGCAGTCCACCGAGAGCGGTATTTATTTGCCACACGTCGCCACTGTTATTTTTATTGTCGAACACGAGAACATCATTTATCCAGATTTTCTTGGAAAGGCCTTCGACGGGTTTCATCCCGCCACCTCTTGTGACAGGTTTGATGAGAAGTCGGATTGATTTAAGGTCTGAGACATTCTCGGGATATGTTCCGGCTGAAAACTCTCCGGTGTGGTCCCATACACCTCCCCACCCATTGTCGAATCCGAAATTGGTCTTGACTCCGTTTTTGTCAATAGTTCCTCCGCTGTAGATTACATGGGTATTCACGCCGTATCTCATACGAAAATTCAGACCGTTCTCCCAGATTTCAGGGGCAGAATAGGCTGCACTCTTCATTGAATTTATAATCATGATTCGTTTTCTTAATGTGGTATTATAACTTTGTAACTCTCACCCAATCGACGTACATATATGACGGAGCGCTGAGATTCTTCGCTCCGACCGGGCTGGTGCTGAGGATAATGTAATAGTCCGAAATAAACGGCCACTGCTTCATCTCTGTCTCATTGGCGAGGTGCATATTCTCGTAGGTCATCGTCTTCTCACCGTTGGTGTAGAATACGAGGCTGTTTTCTAGAATATCAAGGCCGTAGATATTGTACTGACCAGGGTTATATCCCTTGTATACGGGCTTTCCTTGATAGTTGTTGCTCGGGTCCACGACGTCGATATAATGGCTGTGAACAGTCTGCTGGATGTAGTCGTGGAGATAGCTGTGTTCAAGGATATCAATCTCGCCGCCGTCCGGCCAGCCCTTGTAGATCTGGTATCTCGAATCCGGCATCAGCCAGAACGCCTGTCCCGCATTGTCGCTGTCATCTACAAACTTGATTCTGGCCTCGATGTGGCAGTCGTACTTGATACCAACCTTGTACTCAGTTCTGATTCCGCCGGAGCGTACAACCCCGTCGTCGTCACGCTTGATGACAAGCACAAGGTTGCCGTCTTTGACATAAGAGTGTTCTGCTTTCCCGGACATATCCGTCTGCCATGCCGCCGTTCCCTTGCCGATAAGCGACCAGAACTCGGAGTTAACATCTCCATCGATGTCGAACTCGTCGCGAAAAATCACATCCTTCCCGTCAATCTGCGGCAGTTCTGACACATATTTTGTCAACTTTACCGTCCATTTCTGCGAAACCTCGCCCTTGCTCACGATGAACTCCTGAGACTGCGGCCAACTCCCGAGAAAATCGTTCGGATTCGGACTTATTGTCGCCCCATCCGCGAGGTCCACACTCACGCCGCTTACATATCCGCCGTATTCAATGACGCCGATGGTCGCCGTGCAGCTTTCCTCGTCAAGGCTCGCATGATAGCTCAGCTCATTCACCTTCAGTGCAAAGTCTTTCAACAAAGGTTCCGCTTCCGCATCCCCTCCGCTCTTCACGCACGACGTCGTCACCAACGTCAGTATCAATATTAAATAATTCATTCTTTTCATTTATATATTCTTGTCAATTAACTACTTTAAGAAATTACTCGGATGAGAATAGAAGATAAAAAGATGGAGTGCAACACAGCAATCCGCTTTTTTGCATCTATTCTCCCCAGTTGATAAACTCGTATGGCAGAGTATATTGCCAGCCACTCCAGATTGTAGTCTGGTTGGCCGTGCCGCTCTCCCAAGCCCCTACAAAGATGTGGAACTTGAGATCCTGGCTGAACTTCAGTGCGCTAGTCTGAACATTTACACCGTTCGTGGTGTAGGAGCCGAGCACCTTGTCATCGAGCACCCACGAGAACACAGCCCAGCCGTCCTTGTCTGGAGTCATCTTGATGCCGAACTTGTGGTCTTCGACGCTGCTATATGGTACGTTGAAGTCCGAGAATGTCTTTGAGTTGCCCTTATCTACCATCGTCACATTCGTTTTTCCAGCACCCACATCGACGAACCACCTCATGTCGAAGTCCCCGCATTGGAAGTAAATCACCGGCTGAGCCTTTGCTGAGGAAGCCTTCATGAAGAAATCCCAGTTTCCGGCGGCGCAGTTATAGCGATGAACCTTCTGTGCTCCATAGATTTCCAAGCAGCTTCCCACTACCTTGCAGCTTGATTTGTCGTTGTCCGCGCCATTGATAATCCACTGCTCCAGGCCGGACGCGTCGAAATCGTAGTAGTCCGGAGTCGGATTGTAGGCCTGACGGATGACTATGCTCTTGACTATTTGCTCGAACCCGTCGGCAGCTTTGGTTTTGAGAAGGACTTCCGCTGTTCTGATTGACGCCCCAGTGTTTTCCGTGAGGTTAATCTGCAGTGTTCCGTCTCCGCTGAATTCCGTCTGCGGAAACTCAAACCATCCTATTCCTGTATCAGCTTTCTCTACAGTCCAGTCTGCGTTTGAACTGACTTTCACCGAAAGCGTCTGCGCGTCGAATGTTGTCCTCATCCTCACCTGGGCAGGTGTGAGAACGACGCCGTCCTGCCACACCCTCACGGTCTGCTCCCTCTCATCATGCCGATTGAGCACGTCGATGTCGGCAAAGCGTCTCTCGCCCTTGTTTTCCGCACTTACGGCAAGAAGGATATTCGCGTCTCCGTGTCCGGAAGTCTTTATCAGCTTCAGCCACGGCGCATCATTTGCCTTGACGAGGCTCCAGTCCTGGTTTGCACGTATGCTGAACTGTGCCGTACCTCCGAACTGGCCAATATTGAGGTCACCCGATGTCTCAATGTTGAGGTAGGCGGTTCCCTTCTGACGCACCGGAATCCACTTCCCTATCCAATAGTCACTTTGAATCACGAGAGTGTCGAGCCTGTCGTCAAGTTCAGTGTTCTCGGTGTATTGCACAGTCACGTCGAAAAGCTCCGACGCACCGCCCTCTGACGGGGTTATGCTGCACCACGACGACTCCGTTCCATAGACTTTCCACGGGTCTGTGGATTTCACTTTAAGACGTATAGGTTCCGGTGAGGTTGCCGTCAGGGTGTAGCTGTCCTCAGCAAGGTAACGCAGGTCAACCCATTTCATTGGACCTGCCTTCTTGCAGGAGGCAAATGCGCCTGCAAGAAGAACTGAACCGCATAATATTGTTTTTCCTATATTCATCAATATCAGTTAATTGAAGAATTTCTGATTATTTGAAACTTCGTTCACAAAATCAGTCATTCTCGTATTTTGTGTAGTCTGTGTCGATTTCAAATGACTTGATGGTGAGAGAACCGACGGCGTCCTGAATTCCAGGACAGTAGAAAAAGCCGCAGGACTCGGCATTTGCCGCCCAAATATCACCGACATTTACGCTGTTGTCAAGAACGAGCACATCGTTGATCCAGACCTTTCTTGAGAGTGTGAGGTTTTGGTTTGTACCCGTTCTCTGTGTAGGCTTGATGAGAAGCCTGATTGACTTGAGCTGAGAGTAGTCGGTAGGGAATGTGCCTTCAGTGAATTTCTTGGTGTCGTTCCAAGTGTTGTCCCAACCTCCGTCGAATCCGAAGCCGACCTTATGCCCGTTGGCGTCTTTCGTTTCGCCGCCGCATGCAAGCAGAGCCATGTTGTAGCCGTACTTGAGCATAAGGTAGAACGGACCATTCCAGTTATTGACGCAGAAGTATCCTTCCGTGAGCTTGACGTCGCAGAACTCCCAGACGAAGTTTCCGTACTTGTACTCGTCGAATGTCTTCATGAAGGCCTGGTTCTTCTTTGGGTCTTCATTCTTTTCCGCGATTGTCAGGGTAACTGAACCGTCCTCGTTGATTTTATATGCGGACTTGTCACTGTTGTCAATGTATGAAGCCGGTGCTATCGCCATATCAATTGTCACAGGTTCCACGCCCTCGATTGTTGTTACAGGGGTAACAGTCACGGTGAAAGTCTTCTTTCCAAACCATCTTGACATAGGAGCCTCCACCTTGATGCCCCCTTCTGTCTTGCTTGCGGTGAAATATTCGTCGGAAACGGACACATTCCAGTCAATGTTCGCATTGACCTTTATTTCTTTCGCACCGCCCTTGTAATCAAAGACTTTCTCGCCTTCTTCAAGTTCTTCAACCTCGAACACAAGACCCTCGATTGAAGCCTCAAAGCTCTGTACTGCATCCTCGCTCGCGACTGTAATTGTGGCAGTATGACCCTTGCCGTCTGTGTATTTTGCAGTTGCCGTCACGGTTACAGGCTGCTCTGAAGCCTCGCCTGAAGCCGGCTTAAAAGTGAGCCAATCGGAAGGTGATGCGGTCACAGCCCACGGTTTGTTGGAGAGGACAGTGAATGTCTGCTTGCCGCCTTCCTTCGCGAACTTCTCGGTGAAAGGAGTGATGGTAATTTTGCCAGGCACACCTTGGATGAATTTTACAAGGGTCGGCTTTTCGATGCCTTCACCCTCGATTGTGAGTGTGGCTTCACGCGATGCCGAGCCAGTGTTGTCCTCGAATTTCACGATGATTGTCTCCGCGAGCGAGCTTTCCTTGCTGCTTGACGGAGTGACCTTACACCAATTCTCGCTGCTCGTGATTGTCCACGGCGTGTTTGCCGCGATGTCGAACGAAACAGACTTTGCCGCCGTTGCCGCCACGGTGTAGCTTTCCTGCGCTGTACATTCAAGTTTCTTTGTCGGTTTATGCTCCTGTTCCTTCTGGCACGAGACAGTAAAAAGCGCTGCAGCAACAGCAATTGCTGAAATCATAAATGTTCTTTTCATGATCATAATATTTTATGGTTATTAATTATTTATATCTTAAGGCTTTGAGGCGTATTTAGAAGTCAGACGCTCAAATCACCATCCTTTATTCTGAGGTTCCAAATGACTGTTCTTCGCCAATTCCGACTGCGGAATGGGATAAAGATTCATCCTGTTGTTCCATTTCCTCGTGCCGCAGTCCTTCATTGAATAAGTATTGTCGTTTCCGGACTTCACGATGCTCACGCCATAGATGTCAACCTGCGTGTCAGGCCCGAGCATCCATCGCCTCACGTCCCAAAACCTGTGGTCCTCGAACGCGAACTCCACTCTCCATTCGTTGCGGACCTCGTCAAGGAAACGGGTCTCAAGTTTCTCCGTACAATCAGGTAAGCCAGCGTTCTTACGGACACGGTTTAGTGCCCAAGCTGCTGAACGTGTAAACTCGTCGTCGCTGTAATCAGGATTTCCGAATGCTCCTGCCATCGCCTCGGCATAGCTCAGAAGCGTTTCAGCATAGCGGAACACCACCCAGTGATGGCGGTAGGTAGCCTTCGCATTGGGGTCGAAGCTCGTGTTTTCAATGACATATTTCCGTAGGTAGTATCCCGTCGGAGTATATCCCTGGAGAACTTCGCCCGCGTCTTGACCGCCTTCGAAAGTCTCGATAGCCGAGTTCTTGAACACGGAGCCGTCGCAGACGAGCGTCCTCGCCATTCTCGGGTCACGGTTGGAATAGGGCTTCTTGGGATTGAACTTAGGGTCGTCGCTTGTATAGCCGCTACGAGTGAGTGTTACCGCAAAGCCATTCACTGTTCTGAATGCTGAGGCTAGGTTCTCGGTCGGATACATGCAGTTCTGGACGGAGCCGCGTGAACCATACAAGAACCTCAGTGGAAAGCAGTTGGCCTCGAAGGACGAACTATTGCCGTTCATCCGGACAAAGATGTTCTCGCGCGAGCTGAGGTTGTTGCATTTGTCGCCGGTTTCAAGTGAGTAGAGCCCAGTATCAATCAGTTCAAGAGCCGCCTTTGCAGCCTTCTTCCATAGTTCCTTATTATCCTTCGGATTATGGAGCGGACTTGCCGCATAGAGCAGTGCCTTGGTTTTCAGTGCCATAGCAAAGCCTTTGGTGACACGTCCCAACTCTTTGTATGGCTGGTCTTCGTAGGATGCGGGAAGGACTGATGCGCACTCTTCGCATTCGCTGACTATGAAGCCTACCGCGTCTTCAAATGTGGTCTTGCCGATACTGTTTGCCTCTTCGGTGGTGAGAACGCGTGTAGGCATGACAATGTCCCCGTATCTCTTGGCAAGCTCGAAAATGTAGAACGCTCTCAGAGCCCTTGCTTCGTGGCTGAAATATTTCAGTTGTTCCATCCAGTTCTCGTAGTTCGGGTCGGTCTGATAGCGTGAGAAATCGACCTTTGCCACAGACGCGATGAACTCATTTGCGGCGCGTATTCCGTTGTAGAATCCCCATCCTGTGTCGTATGTATTTATCGCCGACCAACTTCCGTTAGTGAATCTCTGCACCGGAGCGACAGGATTGCCCCAGAGCGCGTCGTCCGTGGCGCAGTCTCTCATTGCGCCGTCGAGTGCTCCAAAATCCTGCGGGATGTAGGAATATACGTTCGTCAAAACCTGTTTTGTCTTGTCGAAATACTTATATACATCCGCCTTCCCCTGAAGTCCGTTTGTCTCATCGAAGTCGAGATACGAGCAGGAGAATGTTGCCGAAAGCACGAGGATTATGGATATTGTCCGAATTATTTTCATTGTCTTGTGAGATTAAAAGTTAAAGCGCAGTCCTGCCCACCAAGCGCGAGATGTCGGATAACCGGAACCTATCCGTTCGGGATCCACAATTTCGAGCGAGTCGATGCTGAATACGTCCGTTCCCTTTAGGTAGAGTTCCATAGTCATAATCTTGAGCATGCTCTTAGGAAAGGTGTAAGAAAGCGTCACGTCGCGCAACTTGAGGAACGAGCCGTCGCGGTACCATACGCTATTGTTGCGATAGTTATTTGCGTTAGAGACAGTTGTAAGGCGCGGGACTGTTGCGTTCTCTGAATTTTCGAGAGTCCACGGGGTTTCCTTTGAGAGGAACGACCTGGACAGGTTGCCGTTGCTGATGAGCGGCTTGTAGAGAGGTGAATTCAGCATATTCACGGTCACGTGTCCTATACCCTGGAATGCCGCTGAGACCTTGAGTCCCTTCCATCCGAAGGAAAGCCCGAATCCGTAGTACCATTCTGGAATGGTCGAGTAGCCTATTGGGACAATGTCCTCGTCCGTAATCTGGAAATCATCGTTCTGATCTACATATTTGATGTCTCCCGGCTTCACGGTCGTGAACGTGTGGGTGACTGTGTTCCGTATGTCGCTCTCGCTGAAGAAGAATCCGTCGGACTCAAGCCCATAGCACTGCCCTACACGGTTACCCTTATGGTAGAGGTAGTCATAGCGCTGCCAGTCCTGATCGTCCTTGATGACCTTGCTTGTGAGACAGGAGGCGTTTGCATAGATTCCATAGCTGAAGTTTCCTCGGCGTTCGTTCCATGAGAGCGACAGATCCGCTCCAGCCCAATCATCAGCACCTGCACACTGTTTGCCCGCGTTTACTCCGAGAATGCCGGAGACAGTCGATGAGGCGTTTATGAGAATATCGCTCCTGCGTTCGTAGAACCCTGTTCCATAGAATGCCAGTCTATTTCCGAGGGCCTTGAGTTCGATTGTTCCGCTTGCCTTCATTGACTTTTCTGGGACTATTCGCTCCACAGGCAGGCTGCCCTCTGCGATGCCATAGGAGAGCCCTCCGTCAGTGAAATAGTAACTGCCCGCTCCGGTGGAATTGAACGATTGATACTGGAGTTCGTGGACGAGCGAGCCGTCCCAGCCTGAAAGTCCGGTCGAAGCCGAAATCCTGAGCAGGTCAATGCCCTCTAGACCCTTGAGGAAACCCTCCTGAGAAACCGTCCAAGCTATGTTCACAGCTGGATAGAACATCATCCTGTTTCCTTTCACGAGATAAGCCGAGCCTGCCCAGTTGAGAACAAGGTCGGCGCTGTAACGTCTGTCATAAGAGTATGAGCCTATCATTCCGGCCGATATTCGTCTGTTTGAGTTGTTCTGTCCCGATGCGGTGTGTGACTGAATGTCGAAAATTACCGTTGCTCCTACATGATGGCTATTGAAAGTCCTGTCATAGACCGCTTTCGCGTTGAAGTCGAAGTCGAGATAGATAGAGTTAAACCATGAACCGTGGGAGAGAACTTTGGAGTTTGTTCCATAGTCTTTCTGTGACGTGACCAATGTCCCGTCGTCAGCTATTGTGGAGTTGAGCACACGGTACATATAGGTTTTGGTGGCACTTTCCGCCATCGTTCCATAGTCGTCGAATGAAATCGAGGCCTCGGCACGCAGTCCTTCTGTGAACTCGTCAAGGTGCTGGATTACCGAAAGATCTGCATTCACTGCGCCACCGATGGTCTTGGTGTTGCCTGTCCCCTTTAGCAGAGCGACAGGGTTGTTTGCTCCGTAAAGTTCGGAGCCTCCGTACATTCCGTTGGATGCAGTGATTGGGAAGGCTGCTGCCGGGGTGTTGTAGAGAGCACTGAATATGCTGCCGTAGTTCGCTCTGTTCTGTTCGTTGAAACGGGCAAGCAGGCCGAGCTTCATTTTGGTCGTGCGGGTGAGCTGCACGTCGATATTCGTCCTTGCGCTTAGCCGAGTGTCGGAAGGAACCGCGCTGTAGCGGCTGTCGGAGTTCTGAGACTTGAAGAATCCGCGATCGTACATATAGTCAACCACAGTGAAGTGACGGAACTTTCCGCTGCCGCCCTCGAAAGTGAGGTTAAGACGATTGTTGTGGGCTATGTTGTTATAGACCTCATTCCACCAATCCACATTCGGGTAGGCATATGGGTATTTTCCTGACTTGAACGCCTCGATTTCTCTGGCGTTGTAGCGCGGCGCGAGTCCATCGTTTCCAAGCGTTGCATTGAGAGTTTCTGCGTAAAGTCCTGCTTCGGCAAATTCCGGGGAGCGCCACTGAGTCCTGAGACCGTACTGGTAGTTCGCCCCGACCTTGAGCCGGCCTTCCTTTGCTCTTCTTGTGGTGACGAGAACAATTCCGTTCGCTCCGCGTACCCCGTAGAGTGCGGCTGCAGCTGCGTCGGTGAGTATTTCAACGCTTTCTATTTCGTAAGATGTCAGCAGACTGAGGTCTCTCGGAAAGCCATCAACGAGTACGAGTGGTTTCTTTCCGTGAATGCTCAGCGTGCAGTTGTCTGTTGTCGAGTCGCCGTTGCCGGCATAGACATTCAGTCCGGCAATCTTTCCGAACATGGCGCGTCTGACATCGATGTACGGATTGTCCTCCAGCGTCTCCCTTCCCACTCGCGCCATCCGCATGGTCTCCGCCTCAGCCTTTTCCGCCTCTACCTTTTCCGTCACAGCCATCTGGGCAGAAGACTCAGTGGAGAATAGCATGACAGACGCAAGCACCGGTATCATATTTTTGTATTTCATAAACATATTTCGGTTATCAGATTTTTTATCAAGACTACCAGCCAGGATTCTGGGTCATTCCATAGCCCATGTCAATCTCGGTCTTTGGAACAGGGCTGAGATACCACTTCGTGTCCCAGTTGTTCCCCCATGCCCTTGTGTTGAGTTCAATCATACTGAAAGTGAACGACTTGGGATTGGTCTGACGGTCGCCCTTTGATTCAAGTCCGTATAACTTTTTCCTGAAGTCCTGTTCGCGTCCCCATCGGACGAGGTCGAACCAGCGAACCTCCTCGAATCCGAGTTCAAGAGCCCTCTCGCGAAGCACAGTTTCACGGAAGGCTTCCTTGCTCATACCGGACTTGATATCCGAGAGGCCAACTCGCTGACGCACCTGATTGACATAACTACACGCGAGAGTTCCAGGGATTCCGTTGTATTCGTTCAGAGCCTCGGCATATCCGAGCATTATCTCAGGCAGACGCAGATATGGCCACTGGATGTAGCCATTGCGGTCGGCACTGTTCTCAAGTATGAATTTCATCTGACCGAATCCCGTGGAAGGGCTGCCGTGCTTGGGGTGGTTGATGTGAAGTGGAGCAGTGGTTCCGTCGTACCAGATGGAACCGGGAACAGCCACAGTCTCATAGAGTCTCGGGTCACGCGTGATGTTACCTTCTGCGTCGAAGAACGGCTGCCTTGACGGCGCGTTCCAGTTGAAATTTTCGGGAAAATCGCTTCCGTCCTTCCATGGGAACATATTCACGTAGTTCAGTGTCGGACCGGAATAGTTCCTTTCTGCGAAGAATGACTTTAGAAGTGTTGCAGCAGATGTTCCGCGTCTTGTAGAAATCAGAATCTCGCTGTTGCCCCGGTCGTAGTATGCACTGCGGAACGCTACTCTTCTTGCCTTGTCTGTTGACTCTGTCGGCTGGACAAGGGCTACTGATCCGTTCGTTCGCAGTTCCTTGAAAAAATCCTCATAGGCCTTGACAGCTCGTCCCCAGCGCTCGCGGTCGTAGTTGCCATAGCAGGTGTATTTGTCGGCTGTTGGATGCCATGGCGTTTCTGAGTTGAAGGTAGGGCTGGCAGCAAAAAGGAGAACACGGCATTTCAGGCCCATTGCCCCGCTTTTGCTCATCCTGCCGTCATCTCCGTAGGAAGCCTTCCACGGCAGGTCTGTAGCAGCGTCGTCAAGCAGACTGACTATGTAATCTACAGTCTCGGCGAATGTCGCTCGTGGATAGCTGAACGTTTCATTAACATCCACCGAATGGTCGATTAGAGGAACGCCTCCTACATATCTGAGAAGTTCCGAATATGCGAGCGCGATTATCATCTTGGCCTCTGCCGCCCTCTGACGCTTCATTCCGTCTGTCATGTCAGGGATGCGGCTGACATTCTCGATGAATGTCCATGCGTAGCTGATTGCGTAGTATTCGTATTCCTGCCCGAATCTGTAGGCTTCGGTCCCAGCGTAGAGCGATGAAACTGACGAACTCAATGCTCCATTGTAGTAGAGATTGTTAGGGCCGTCACTCTCATTGGCGCGATAGGAATGGTGCAGATCCGTAAGTGACTCAAGCACATTTACTCCAAGTTTGTCTCCTGCGCGCTTCGGACTCTGCGCATTATCTGTCGGAAGTCCGTAGGGAAGGTAGGTGTATGCCTTGGTCAGCACTTTTTCCGCGTTGACTGCAGAGTTGAACATCGTATCTATATCCGCTCCGGAACTTTCCGGTCTGTCGCCGAGGAACTTGTCTCCAAACTTGATTTCAGAACAGGATACTAAGCAAAGAAGCGCCGTGGCTGATATTATATATAATCGTATATGTCTCATCATTAAGTGATTTTTTTCGTCAGAACGTTATGTTGAGTCCGAAGCTATAAATCTTCACAAGAGGATAGTCGCTAGTGTTGCTCGGCATCGCCTCCGGATCCATAAACTTCAGCGGTGTGAGCGTCAGCAGGTTGTAGCCTGAGAGAGAAAGTGCAAGGGATTTGATTCCCACGGCTCTCAGCGGCCTCGTGTCGGTAAAGGTGTAACTCAACGAGAGCGTCTTCAGACGAAAATAAGAGGCGTCCTTGAGCCAAAGCGTCGAGTCTTCGGAGTTCCACGACTCTGAAGTCTTAGACGCGCGTGGAAGCGTACCGCTCTGATTATCCTCACTCCAGCAGTCCTCGTAGAAGTATTTGAGCAGTCCTCGTCCGCCGGCGTTCGTGAACGGAATGCGGTAGGTTGCAGCCGAAAGAAGACGGTTCGCGTGCGTCGCCCCAGTCCACTGCATCGAGAGGTTAAAGCCCTTGTAACCGAGGCCGCAGTTTAGTCCGAAGACATATTCTGGTCGGGTGGAGTAGCCTGTGACAATCTTGTCGTTTGAATCCACTATGCCGTCGCCGTTGATGTCGGCGTACATCGCGTCGCCCGGCCGCACGTTGAAGTTAGGCTGCGGAAGTTCCGGATTCAGAACGAGGTTGCCGTCCGCGTTGCTTACGAAGTCGCTGTACTGATAGATGCGCTCAAAACGATAGAGAAGATGGCGTCCGGTCGAACCTCCCGTAAAGTTTTGGTAGTCATACTGACTTCGGACTTCGTCCTGATAGATGATTTTGTTCTTCGCAAACGAGACTGTTCCATTGAGGCTGTAGCGGAAACCGTTTCTGAGTGTATCCTTCCATCCGAGGGCAATCTCGTAGCCGTGATTATCGACGATTCCGATATTCATCGCCGGGAGGGTCTTCGCGATGACGGACGGCACCGTGTTAGGAGTGATGAGTATGCCCGTCCTGTGTTCGAAAAACCAGTCGAACGAGAGACTGAATCTTGTCCCGAAGAACTCTGAGTCGAAGCCGTAGTTCTGCTTGTCGGCAGTCTCCCATGTCACACCTGGATTTCCGGCCGTACTGCGAGCATAAGCCTCCCTACCATTCGCGTTGTCAACACCGAAACTGTATGAACCGCTCTGGGTCCATGTTTCAGGCATGTAGAGGAAGCGTGTAGAACTTATGTCATTTCCGACCCGGCCGTATGAAGCGCGAATCTTCAAATAGTCGAGAAAACGCACGTTCTTCATGAATTTTTCTCCGGTCACAACCCAGCCGACTGAAGCTGACGGGAAGAGTCCGTAGCGCGTCTTGCCGGGCGCGAAGTTCTCGGAGCCGTTGTAACCGAGGTTCACATCAAGGTAGTATCGGTCAGCGTAACTGTAGGTCGCGCGTGCGACATAACCGATATAACTGCGCGGAATGTAGGTGAAGGTGGCGGGGTAATAGTTTCGGGACTGGTTGTAGAGCACCATCGCAGAAACCTTGTGAGCGTCCGCCGGACCGAAGTTCCTCTTCCAGTTGAGCTTTGCCTCTATGTACCAGTTTCTTCCGCGTCCATAGGTCTCACCGTAGCCGAGGGGGTAGTTGCTACCCTCTTGAACATAGACGAGGGTCTTGTCGTAGTCCGGGTCTGTCATCTTCTTTGTCTTGTCCTCAAGGTAGGACTTGTAGTAGGCAACCTGATGCTCAGCACCCCATGACTGGCGTTTTTTGACGAGGTTGAACTTGTTGTCGTATGAGCCCTTTATCGAGAACGAAAGCCCATTTGTCACAACATCAAGGTTCTGGATAATTTCCGCATCAACGTTGAGCGTCGCGTTGTAGTCCTTGTGGTAACCGTAGCCGAAGAAGCAGGAATACGAGTCACGCAACTCGATGTCCGTGGGTATGAATCCCCTCGGGACTATGGTGCGAACACCATCGATGAATCCAGGACCGCTGAGTGGGTTAGCCCATACGGTTGCATAGACCCACGGGTTTCCGAGAGATTCGACCACAGAGTATGGCTCCTGCGACTGTCCTATATAGCCTCCTATGTTGAGCTTGAACTTTGTCGTGCCAGTGAGTTTCACATCGATGTTAGCGCGATAGTTGTAACGGTTGTAGGAGTAGTTGTTGTTATACGAAAGCTCGTTCAACTGCTTGAGAATTCCGTTTTGGTAGAGATATCCAATCGACACGAAATAGTTCACGTCCTTGTTGCCTCCGGATATGTTCACATTGTTCTTGGATTGGATGAAAACGTCGTTGCACATCATTTTCGTCCAATTTACGTTAGGGTACATTACAGGGTCTGAACCTGTTCTATATGCCTCGATTGCCTCACGGGAGAAGATTCTTGACGGGTCGGTTACACCATCATTGTGCATCTTCTGATTCCAAAAGTTGGCATATTCATAGCTTCCTACCTGCTCGATTAGACTTATAGGTTGTTGTACTCCGGTGTTGGAGCTGATGCTGATGCTCATCCGACCTTCCTTTCCGCGCCTTGTCGTGATGAGAATCACGCCGTTCGCGCCCCTCACTCCGAAGACCGCCGTTGAAGCCGCGTCCTTAAGAATTGACATATTCTCGATTTCATTCGGGTCTATCTGTGAGAACTCCCTCTCCACTCCATCCACCAGCACGAGAGGTTTTGACAGTTCTGTTGAGAGCGAGCCAGTTCCGCGAATGTAGATTGACGCAGCGTCCTTTCCCGGCTGTCCCGATGTCTGGACGGTCGAGACTCCCGGTACTGCACCGGCGAGCACGTTCGAGATGCTTGAAACAGGCGCTTCCACGAGCTTTTTAGTATCGACAACCGAAAGTGCTCCAGTGATGGTGGCTTTTGTCTGTGTACCATAGCCGATGACAACAACTTCGTCAAGCCTGTTTATCTCGTTCTGCATCGTGACGTTGATCGTTGCGCGTCCGTTCACCGCAACTTCCTGAGTGGCATAGCTCAGTGCAGAAAATACGAGCACAGCATCCGGAGCTTTCACGTCAATGCTCCAGTTTCCGTCGATGTCGGCGATAACCCCGTCCCGAGTACCCTTGGGCATCACGTACGCACCAACAACTGGCTCCCCGGCGCTGTCAGTGACCTTGCCCTTAACTGTAAATGGTTTCTGAAACTTCTGTGACGCCGTTTCAGGTTTGTTTAATGTGGCAGCGGCGTCGCTCTTATGAAGCAGAATCTGTCTTCCGGACAATCTGTAATTGACGTCTTTCGGAAGAATCTTTCCGAGAACATCCATTATGTCAGCATCCTTCACGTCGATGCTGACTTTTGTCTTGTCGGAAGCCGCATCTTCCTGATAGACAAAGATGTAGTCCGAAACCATCTCGATCTTCTCAAACATCTGTATGAGCGGGATGTCCTTTGCCGTCAGAGTGATGCGCTGTGGCAACTGAGTTTCTGGCATGGCCGCAGCCCTTGTCTCTTTTGGAAGCAAAACCGCCGACAGCACAGCCACTACGAGCGGTATTTTCATCAGTGAGATTTTAGTCATTAGTATAATTTGTCTGTGATTTTTTGTCTTTCACAAGCTCAAGACTTGTCGGCGATTCGCTATTTCATCGTAACACGATATTCGTTGTCCGATATTTTCTCAAAGTTCACCGGTGCGAGGAATTCCAGGTTCACGAGCGCCGTATCGACCCTTGTCCGCAGGTCAAGCTTACCTGTGATTGGATAAGCATCTTGCGACAGTCCGTCGTGGCGGATGCATATACCATAGTAGTCCTGAATCTTCAGGATAACCTGTTCCACAGGAAGTTTTTCGAATTTCAGATAACCGTTTATCCACGAGGTGTAGTCCTCAGTAGTGACCTGGATGATGTTTCCAGAACCGTCTGACGGGTTTCTTAAGAACCGCTGTCCCGGTACTAGCCTATAAGTCAGTGTTTCCGCGTCGGTCTGTGAATCGACTTGGACAGCACCGCGTACAAGCACTACTGAGTGTTCGTCTCCCTTGCTGTTGACGTCGAACTCGGTTCCGAGGACACGCACGGCGATTTTGTCAGTTTCGACTATAAACGGACGCTTTTCGTCCCTGGAGACATCAAAATATGCCTCTCCGTAGAGTCGGACGCGCCTTTCATTTTTCTTGTAATTGATTATCTCCAACTTGGAACCGGCATTGAGGCAGATCCTTGTGCCGTCGGAGAGTATGGATTCAGTGATGAGACCCGCCGGTGCGCTGAGAGTTTCAACGGCGATGGGAGTGTCTGTTTCATGGTGTCTAAACCCGAAAAAAACTCCCAATGCAATTGCGGCGGCCACACCGATGGCTTCGACTGCCCGCCTGAAGATAACGGCGCGTTTCTTCTTGCCCCGTTCATTCAGCGTGGTTTGTCTCTCTAAATCCCAGTTGAAAATCAGAGCATTACAGAGATTGCGGTATGCCATCAGTTCTTTTCTGTTGTCTTCGCTTTCCTCCGCCCAATGCAGGACCTCAAGACGCTCCTCGTCAGAAGCGTCCCCATTGATATACTTTCTGAGTGTTTCTTGTGTCATAATTTTTGCGCTTACATCATAATAGTGTACGCAAAACATTATTACCCTATGACATTCTAAGTTTTTTGGGGAATTTTATGATTCCGATGGCGAAGGCCATTAGCCTACAAGATGATAAAGGTTGAAAAACAACAGCATGGGCAAATAGTCCCCGAGGCTCACACGGAGTTCCTTCAAGGCCTTGGAAATGTGATATTCGACTGTTTTCTCAGAAATTCCCAGTTCAGATGCTATTTCCTTGTTGGTTATGCCTTCGAAGCGGCTAAGGCGAAAGATGGTTTCCGTACGTTCTCCGAGATGTTTCAGAGTATCGTCGATGATTTCCCGTATATCGGCTTGATAGAGCTTGGAAGGGTCACATTCGCTTAGGGAAGATAGCCGTAACTGAATCTCGCGGTCGCGGTCCGAACCCATACCCTCCCGAGCGCGTATGTCGGCCTGCTTGTGTTTGAGGTAGTTGAGCGCGAGATTGCGGACGGTAGCGAAGAGAAACGGCATCAGTCTTTCAATCTGTTCACCTTCCTGCAACCGTTTCCACAGGATTATCATCGCCTCCTCGGCCATGCATTCCGCCTGCGCGGTGTCGTAGGTATAGGCCTTCGCGAAGAAGACGCACTGTCTGCAGATGCGTCTGTATTCATCATTGTCGCAGAAAAGCTTGAAGCTGTCCATCAGTTTTTCCTCCTAAAACTTATACTCTTCCCAAAGTTTGTCCGGACTGCTCTTTACCATAAATTTTCCCCGTGCAGAGTTGAATACGCAACCGAACCACTCTGGTGGAATGAGTTCCGTGCCGTCTTCGAGACATGCTCCAATGAGGTCTCCGCGTTTGACCTGTATGTAGTTGTACGCGGGATTATAACGGGTATATGTGTAGCCTCTGTCAAGTGGAATCAATACTTTCCCAGTGTTGTAATCGATTACACCAGAGTGTTCTCCGTCTGTGACATAGTAGTATTTTTCTTGATGGGGTTTGCAATCGATGTAATGCATATCCGGGGAAATCATCTCTCTCCCGAGCGAATCGCATACTCCAGAGTATTCGCCTTTTTTAACACTGAAGCGTTTTGATGAGCTGACAAACAGTAACTTGGTGTAGAGTCTTTCGCGCGGAATGATTTCGGTTCCGTCTGTGTTGAAGACTCCGTAATATGTGATTGTCACGCCATTTTTGTTTTCATAGACTGAGGCTCTGATTTTTTTCGATTTGGGCATATATTTACAATACCGGTAACCACGGGACGCCGGGATGATAATTTTCCCGTTTTCATCAGTAGCTTGCGTAAAGTGGTTTATGTGAACACGATAAAATACAAAGCCGTCCGGGTCTTCATATCTGCGGGGAATTGTAGGGTCTGAGGCCGGGTCATACTCATCTTCCTGTGCCCAAGCACTGACTCCTGACATTCCAATAAAAAGACATACAGCAAAAAAGAATTTTTTCAAAAAGCCCAAAATATTCATAACGCAATTATTTTTCAGACTCACATGATTTAGTTTTTTTCCAGCCCACAAAAATAGACAATTCCCCCGACTATCCATCATACTGACTCCTGAGTGGAATGTTAATTCTGTGGAGCGTCGTTGTAAGCCCGGTATTCGCCTTTGGTAACATTCAGGGTTTTCGGGAGCCAGACCTTGTAGCGGGTGGATTTGTCCCAAGTATTGCCTGCGGATGCGAAGTCGCAGAGGTGGATCTGGCGTGGCTTACCGTTGCCTTCCAGATCTGCTCCGGCTACCATCGGGGCTGTAAACGCCATCCACGCGAAATCGTTGCCATCTGCAGGAGTCAGGGCGACGCTGCCGTCCTCTGAAGATTGGATTACCACGCATTCATCCACGAAACCGTCATTGAAACGGGAATCCCTTGCAAGGACTATAGGACCTCGTACAATAGCCTGATGCCCATTAAGTTCCAGCAGATGCGGCGTAAGGTCAAACGACAGTTCAATGCGGTCACCTTTCTTCCATTTGCGTTCCACCTTAGAGTATTCACCGGCAGGAAGATTGTCAAGACTGATGTTCAATGTATCAGAGCCGCTGATCAACCTTGCCTTCGTCGTCTTGCTCCATTCAGGAATCCTCAGCGCCAAGGTGAATTCTGCCGGTTTGACCGGAGAGAGTTCTATAGAGATGTTTCCGGAAACCGGATAATTTCCACGGACGCTGACTTCCACGGAGTTGCGTTTGTCAATGGAAATCTCCGCCTCGGAATCTCCATAATGGTTTATCTTGAGACAATCGCCTTCTGTGAGATATGCGAGAGCCGGTATCATCGCGAAGGCGCGTGGACCATTTGCATTGCAGCAGTTTATATCCATATGGCATTGCTTCTCTCCTTCTACTCTCCAGCCTTCAAGCGGGGTATATTTGGCAATCTGGCTGCCGTCGCATTTCATCGAACCGAGAATGGCATTGTAGAATGTCTTTTCGATTTGGTCTGCATAGCGGGAATCTCCGCAGAATTTCAGAAGTCTGCTGCAAAGCTGCATCCAGGTAAATCCGACGCAGGTCTCCATAGTGTGGTAAGTCGGAACGGTCTGCAGGGCTTTTCCGCCGTACCAGCACTCGATCGAACTGCCTGAACCGGCGATGTTGATTTCTTCCTCGATTATATGTGAAACGCTCTTGCGCACAGCCTCGTAATAGGCGTCGTTTCCGGTCACTTTGTAGTATTCGAGCAGGCCCTCGTAGCAGGACATCATTTCGTATGCCTTGGCACCGTTCTCGTATGAGAACCATTTTGTATCAGGATGCGGAAAGCGCAGAGCCACAGGCACATCGGAGCGGCTCACCAGTTTCGGGCCATCCGGACTTTCCCACTGAGAGACAATGTCCGTCGCGAAATCCAAATAGCGTTTGTCTCCGCTGATATTGTACAGTTTCATGACCGGTTCAAGTACGGAAGAACTTGCCATTCCACGATACAGTCCACATTTTACGATCTTGGCATTCTTGGATTCGAGCTGTGAGATGAGGTGGTCGGCTACACGCGATGCAGCAGCAAGAGCATGAGTATCTCCTGAGAGTTCGTACCACGAGAGCAGTCCCAACATTGTGTATTTCCTTCCCCAGATGTCCCAATCTTTCAGCTGAGCTTCAGGAGCATAGTTTCCGATGTAGCCGTCAGGGCTCTGAGTTTCAATGATATGTCCGACAGAAGCAGCGATCTTTTCATATAGAGCCGCATCACCGGTGTAGCGGTAAGTCTCGATTGCGCCCAAGGTCCATTTTCCCCAGAACTCACTTTGCCATCGCCATGTCTCGTTCCTGTGACGGAAAGGCTCCACAAGGGCATCTACATCCTGTTCCATAACGCGATGACTGATGCAGTCGTCGATTCTTCTGCCTACATATCCATCTATTTTCACCGACTTCACTTTCAGTTCCGCAGTCTTTGCATGGCTGATATTTCCTCCTGCACAGATCGAGCAAGCGAAAATTGTGAACAATGTGCTCAAGACTAATGCCCTGACGCTAAGATTATTTTCCATACCTATGAGCCTTTTTAAATTTTGAACGGCCAAGATACGAAAAAAAGCCGAGTACCGGTAGTCTGACACTTTAAAATCTGAAAGCGGTCAGCCACGGCGGACGTGGCCAACCCACGGCCTCGGGACATGGGAGGTGCCTGCCGGATACAAGTTCTCGCGGCAGTGAGGACGCAGGAGATGGTAGGAGGGCCGAACGAAGCAACGCGGAGTGAGTTCCGCCGTGACGGACTGCCTGTCGGAGGGACACTGGTCTGAAGAGCACATCTAAGCCTGCAATGGTGTCAAGTGTGACGCATCGAAGCCCGTAATGATGCTCCTTATGCGTGAAGGCACGGGGCATGCGTCAAGCCACGTAGGCAAAATCGCCACTTTTGCCTACGTCGTTTGATTCACGTGTGCAAATACGGCCTTTCTGCACACGTCATGCAGTTTTTGGACAGTCACGGGGGCAAATCATGCCTTTTTGCCCCCGTAACAAAAATCACGTGATAAATAAGTCTAATCAAGCATCTGCAAATACGGGCAAAAACACGTAGGAACACATCAAACTATGTCCTTACAATCTCGATTACAAGCAAACTATGCTGCGATTTGGATACTACATCCTATTTAGAATGCCTATCTCAAAGAGGAGGCGACTCAGAATCTTCAACTTGTCCGTGAGAACCCGCCTTTCTACGGACAAATCATCATTTTACTCAACTTGTCCGGAAAACGCCACATTTCCACGGACAAAGTGTTCAAATGCGGTCTTTACTCCACGTGTGCAGTCCGCTCATACTCATCGAGAGCTGCGGACATCAGTTCACGGCCTTTGGCGGCAATTTCCTCGCCTTTGGCATAATCGGGGATTGCGCCATAGGTATCGAAATTCATATTCACCACGACATCAGGCTTGTAGAGCTGGATGGACTGGCGTGCGATGGTGTGGTTCATGAGTGAGAATGTCCTCGTCAATATTGAATAATAATTGTCACCAGTCGGGATTCTCTCATCATTGACCGCATCCTCGATTTCTCTGGTCCTTCGGCCTATCTCAAGCACACCCTTGTAGGCCTTTTGCGCCTCATCACCCAGCATGCGCACACGGTCAATGAGCGAAACGCCTTTCCGCATGGCAAGATCTCCTATCGTGTCCAGTTCCCCGGACCTGAACTCCTCACCTTCATTACGGACGTCCTCGAGTTCCTTAAGATAGCTCGCAATCTTCTCTGAATCAATCTGATTCACGTCGAAGGCGACCAAAATGTCATGCCCGTTACGGACAGCCAGACTGAGCGGCATGGTATTGACGATGCCACCATCTATCAATGTGTGATAACCGTATTTGACGGGACGGAACAATGACGGAATGGAAATAGATGCCCTTATGGCATTGAACAGCCGCCCCTCGCTGAACACGACTTCCTCACCGGTATAGAGGTCCGTTGCCACTGCACGATAAGGAATCAGCAGGTCCTCGATATTGACTTCAGGGACTACTTTCTTTATCTCCTCTATCACCTTCTCCCCTTTCACGAGATAGCTTTTACTGATTGACAGGTCCAACAGCGAGAGCAACTTGGCATTGTCCAGATCATACAGCCATTCCTTGAATTCATCCAGCCCGCCGGCAGCATAAACTCCGCCGACCAACGAGCCGATAGAGCACCCTGCAACGGAAGTGATATTATATCCCCTGCTTTCCAGTTCCTCGATGGCTCCGATATACGCAAAACCCCTCGGACCACCACTTGAAAGCACCAATGCGACATCCTTATTCATTGACATGACTGTTTATGTATTTTACTAAGACTCTGATAGGCGGAATGGCCACGTCAAAGTTATAAAATTTCATGAAATATCTGTGATATAATTTATTAGTATTTACGATTCAGCTCTTTGCACCTTATTTGTCCAAGCACTGACCCCCGACTATCCATCAAACTATCTGACGTTTCGCCAATCACATCAAGAATGACATCAGATCAGTTGGAGTAACGCACTCAAAACGCGCGTCAGGGTAAGCTGCCGTAAATGAGGCAGGTGCACCTACACGTTTGCCTTCCTTCCTCTTGATTTCAAATCCTGTCATCATGCCATCCTCAATTTCAATGAGATCCACCTCTTTCTTCTGCTGAGTCCTCCAGAAGTAATGCTGAACAAAGGTTCTGCCAGCATAATCGTTGCGTTTGATGCGTTCTGCAATCAAGAAGTTTTCCCACATATGACCAAGTTCTTCAGGGGATCTTAGAGATACCGGAGCCATATTTCCTATCACTCCATTGCGGATTCCCATATCCCAAAAATATATTTTACGGGCAAATTTAAGTTCATTACGCTGATTCTTTGCGTAAGATGGGAGGGTGAAGATGATATAGCACTTTTCCAGAATGTCAATATAACGTTCTACCGTTTTAGCATCGACACCCACAAGACCGGCCAGTTCATTGGCAGATACAGTCGATCCTATCTGGAAAGCCAAAGCCTGCACCAGTCTGACAAGTTTGTCCTGCTTGGCAATTTCGTTCTCCTCCAGGACGTCTTTGTAGAGATAACTGTCAATGAGTTCTTTAATGACTTCCTTTTCGTCGCCAGGGGACGTCACGACTTCGGGATAGTACCCATAAATGAGGCGGTGATCAATCATACGTGACTCTTCAAGTGCACTGGTTTCATCCGCCATTTCCTTAAAAGAGAGAGGATAAAGTCTGAATTCACGCTTCCGTCCTGTCAAAGACTCGTTTACGGCCTCTGCCAATTTAAAAGCAGAACTACCGGTGACAATGACCTTTACATCATCAAACTTCTCAGCTACAATCTTGAGCATATTGCCGACATTCCCGATCTTCTGAGCCTCGTCAACGAAGAGAAAGTTCTTGTTGCCGATGAGAACTTTCATCTTGGTATCATCTACGTTTACGAACATAGTCTGCACATCCGTATTGTCCCCGTTGATTTCAAGGTCGTCTGCATCCTCGGGAATCATGGCACCTGCAAGTGTTGACTTTCCAACCTGACGTGGTCCCATTATGGTTACTACCTTTTTCTTCGCAAGGGCGTTGTGTATTCTTTCTTCAATTGCTCTCTTTATCATGGCGTCAAAGTTTTATCGTTTCATATGCAAATATACGTAAATTCCCTAAATCTTAAAAGATTTGCGGAGTTAACTCCTGAAATATTATAAGAATTACGGAGTCTGAGCACGTTCCGCATTGATTGATCCATCAAATCCATCAAGCGACAGCTCAGGATATTTTTAAAAATCACTTAGTAAGCATGAAAAATAAGTTGGTAAAGATTTGTGAAGTATTTTCGAGGATAGATTTCTTTTCGAAGAAGGAGTGTACTGGACGTACACGACTGATGAGAAGAGGAATATAGACCGAAAAAACGAGTAAAGATTACCAAGTTATTTGTAATGATTACTTAACTTTGGCTATCGGAACGCAAATATGTTGTAAATTATAAAACACAGAAATATGATACCAGATTGGGCTAAAGAGCTGAATTGCAGCATTACGGTCTGCGACAAGAACGGGATTATCGTTTATATGAATGACCGGGCGGTGGAACAGTACAAGAAACATGGAAATCTTGTGGGAAAGAACCTGTTCGACTGCCACAATGAGCATGCGATGGGAATAATCAGGAAGCTGCTGGCAGAAGGCGGCACAAATTCCTACACCATCGAAAAGAACGGCGTACACAAGATGATATTCCAGAGTGCCTGGAAAGAGAACGGCGAGGTAGCAGGATTATGCGAAATCTCCATGATAATTCCAGCCGAGTTGCCTCATTACGTCCGCAGCACCCAATCTTAGTACGTTGCACCGGATGTGCCGGGCTCCAAGCAAGCTGCGGCTCTGATAGGCGGAAGGGCCGCATCGAAGTTATAAAATTTCATGAAAGAATTTTATTTGTATTTACGATTCAGTAGATGGGTTAAGAATATTTACTATTTTTGTTAACATGGACAGTTTCACTGATGTGGAGCGCATTGGCTAGAACATAGAAATGAGACAAATGACAAAAGAACAGAAATATCTTGACTTCGATCAGTACATCAGGCAAGGGGAACCCGCCCAAAAAGACAAAGCGGAGGCTTGGCGTGTCGCCATCGGACTACAGGCTGTAGATGGGTTGAAGACATCCGAATACCTTCAGCTTACGGCCCGCAGGAACATCGAAGGTGACATTACTATAGACGAAGCCCGTGATCTCCTGCAACAATACTATACTACCAGAACCGCACGTAATCGCGGCGATACTGACAATGAAGAAGCTGATAAGGTTTCAGTAAACATCACTAAGATATTATCTTCTGGAACATTCGATTTCAGTGCGAACGGCATCATATCTTTGCACCGGAGAATTTTTGACGGTGTATTCAAACATGCCGGAAGAGTTCGCGACTATGACATCTCGAAGAAAGAATGGGTGCTTGAAGGAGCGTCTGTCAGTTACTTGAATTGGGAAGATTTGCACCGGGCCTTGGAATATGACATCGCGCAAGAACGCGCATACAGTTACAAAGGAATCTCCCGGGACGAAATGATCGTCCACCTGACAAGTTTTGTCTCCGGGATATGGCAAATCCATGCATTCTGCGAGGGAAACACGCGCACCACAGCTGTCTTTACCATACAATATCTCCGTTCCGTAGGCTTCGACATCAATAATGAACTTTTCGCAAACCATTCCTGGTATTTCCGCAATGCACTGGTGAGGGCAAACTATAAGAATCTTGTGAAAGGCATCGACTATTCGCCTGTCTATCTTGAGCGATTTTTCCGCAATCTGCTTCTTGGCGAGCATTGGGATCTCAGGAACCGCTACCTTCACATTCATCCTAGCCCAGAATGGAGCATACAGCCGGAATTGTCCTCGAGTGCAGGACAAGCACAGGACAAGCTCGGGACAAGCACAGGACAAGCTCAGGATAAGTTCCACACGGACAATCCAAACATCGCGACTCTGATTCGCATTGTTGGGGACAATGAATTATCAGTAAAAGAGATGATGGAGCGCATCCGGCTGACAGGACGTGACAATTTTCTGAAAGTCTATCTTTCTCCATCCATAAATGCAGGTTTCATACGCCCTCTTTATCCGGATTCGCCCAGGCATCCTCGCCAGAAATACCTTCTGACGGCCAAAGGAATGATGCTCTTGCAGGCTCTTACAAAAAAAAGAGGCACCCAATCTTAAAATGATAGAAATTCAATAAATCGAGGGAAATTACTATCTTTGAGGGTTTGGAATATACGGGGCGGGGAGGATTCCGCGCACCACATTGACAGAGAATAAGATAGATGGGAATAGAAATGAAGAATACGGAAGCGGGCAGGTGCCTGTTGTGCAAAGTGCCTAAATGCTCGGCAGCATGTGCGGTCAGAACAGATGTTCCTGCCGCAATGAAACTATACAGGGAAGACCGAATAGAGGAAGCCGCGCAGATGCTTTATGAGAACAATCCTTTCTCAGCAGTCACGAGCCTCGTATGTGACTGGAAGAAAAGCTGTTACGGGCATTGCGTACTGAATGCGAGAAAAATGCCTATCGACTGGCACAGCATCGAAGCGGAGATCTCCATACCATATCTGAAGAAAGTGCATCCGCGCACCGGCATTGACAACGGAAAGAAAGTCGCCGTCATCGGAGGAGGTCCTGCAGGCATCACGGCAGCACTGGAACTGAGGGAAAAAGGCTGCGCCGTCACGATTTTCGACAAGAACGAAAGACCGGGAGGTGTACTGAGATACGGAATTCCGGAATTCAGACTGGAGCGCGAAATCATTGACCAGTATGACAGAATTCTGGCTGAGGCCGGAGTCGGCTTCGCCGGAGGGACAGATGTCAATGCTATGAAATTCAGCAAGATACGCAGAGAGTTCGACGCTGTCCTGATAGCCTGCGGCGCTTCTGTACCAAGAAGGCTGGACATACCGGGCGAGGAACATCCGGATATAATCTATGCCCTGGATTACCTGAAGAACCCGTCCGCTTATCGGCTGAAGGACAATGTCCTGGTCATCGGCGGCGGCAATGTCACGATGGACGCCTGCCGCACAGCCAAGAGAGCCGGCCATGACACCACAGTATATTACAGGAAGACGTTTGAGAACATGCCCGCCAATTCCATGGAGGTGCAGGAAGCCATCAACGAAGGCATCAAATTCTGCCTCTTCGAAGTGCCAGTGGAAATCCGCGGAAACAAGGCGGTGATGAGAAAATGCGAGAACGTCGTGAAAAGTGACGGCAGGATCGCCACCAGAATGATAGAAGGAAGCGACCATGAAGTGGAATTCGGGTCAATGCTGGTAGCCATCAGCGCAAACGTGGACTACAGCATATTCGGTGACGAAAAGCCGGAATTCACGAACGGCTGGCTTACTGCTGACGAAGGGCAGCAGACCTCACTGCCTGGCGTATTTATAGCGGGAGACTACATTCTGGGACCGGCAACAGTGGTGGAAGCCGTAGAATCTGCAAAAAAAGCAGTGAAAGGCATTTCAGATTTCTTGAAAATTCAGTAAATTAGAGGTCTGGTTCAATCTCTGTCGGAGAGAACCCTAAACAGTTAAAAGACACGATGATATGACACAAATTGACGACAAGACAACCGATGAAGGAATTGGCGGGCTGAACAGGTCATCAGAGCCTGTCATATCTTTTCATGACGCTGAAATCCTGAACGGCGAAAACCCGGTCATCTACGACCTGGACATGAACGTTTACAACGGAGATTTCGTCTATATAGTCGGAAAGGTCGGCACAGGCAAGACCTCCATAATAAGGACAATAATAGCGGAAAACCAGCTGAAGAAAGGTAGCGGAAAAGTCTGCGGATATCAGCTTAACGGCATAAAGGACAAGGACATACCTTATCTGAGAAGGAAAATCGGAGTCGTTTTCCAGGACTTCCAGCTGCTTATGGACAGGACAGTGGAGGACAATCTGATGTTCGTGCTGAAAGCCACAGGATGGAAAGACCGCGTGGCAATGACAAAGCGGATTGAGGATGTGCTCGAGAGCGTGGGCATGAGCAGCAAATCGCACAAGATGCCGCATCAGCTTTCTGGTGGAGAACAGCAGAGAATCGCCATTGCAAGAGCATTGCTCAATGAGCCCGAAGTCATTATCGCTGACGAGCCTACGGGCAATCTGGACAATGAGACTGCAGAGGGTATCATGAAACTGCTCACCGGCATAAACCACACGAGGGGCACTGCCGTAGTGATGGTCACGCACAACCAGTCAATTTTCGACAAGTTCCCGGGCCGGGTCCTGATATGCAAGGACGAGACATGCAAAGAATTGAAATAGAGAACGATGACAAAAAAGGAAAGATACAAAGGAGTTGTCGGTTGGTTTGAAGAGAACATGCCGGTCGCTGAAACAGAATTGCACTACGACTCCCCTTTCCATCTGCTCATCGCCGTCATCTTGTCGGCCCAATGCACAGACAAGCGTGTAAACATGACCACGCCGGAGCTTTTCAACAGGTTCCCGGACCCGGAAACCCTCGCAAAAGCGTCTTTCGACGAGGTTTTTCCGCTGGTCAGCAGCATATCCTACCCGAGAAACAAGAGCACTCACCTGATAGGGATGGCCCAGATGCTTGTCAATGACTTCGGAGGCGAAGTGCCGTCTGACATTGACCAGCTTATGAAACTGCCGGGAGTCGGAAGAAAAACTGCCAATGTAATCGCATCCATCGTCTATGACAAGCCTGTGATAGCAGTGGACACGCACGTTTTCAGGGTATCGCACAGACTCGGACTGTCGGACGGAAAGACGCCTGACGCGGTGGGAAAAGAACTGGAAAAGAACATTGACAAAGACAAGCGGGCAATCGCCCATCATTGGCTGATCCTGCAGGGAAGATATATCTGCACAGCCCGCAAGCCGCATTGCGAAGAATGCGGACTGACCAAATGGTGCAGAGAATTCAACATTGACGACAAAACCTGACAAATATGGATTCCATTATACATTTCACATCTGAAAACATATTTCTGATAGGCTCCATCCTGGTTTTCACGGCGATTGTCGTGTCCAAGACAGGAAGCAAATACGGAGTGCCTTCATTGCTTATCTTCCTGCTCGTGGGAATGTTCTTCGGCAGTGACGGACTCGGACTGGTGTTCGACAACTACAACCTGGCGCAGTTCCTCAGTATCGTGGCCCTGTGCGTAATCCTGTTCACAGGCGGCCTGGAGACCAAGTACAAGGACATAAAACCGGTGGCGGCGCCGGGAATCGTGCTGTCCACGGTCGGCGTCCTGCTGACGGTCATCATCACAGGAGCATTCATATTCTTCCTGTCCAGAATCGAGAAAATCGGACTTTCGCTGTCCATCGTGATGTGCTTCCTGCTCGCGGCAGTGATGTCTTCCACAGATTCTGCTTCGGTGTTCAGCATATTGAAAAACAGCAAGATGAAGCTGAAGGAGAACCTCAGGCCGATGCTGGAGCTGGAGTCCGGTAGTAATGACCCGATGGCCTATGTACTTACCATCGTGCTGATACAGATAGCAAAACTCCTTTTCGACCCTGCGGCCGGAATTGAAGGCATCGACTATAGCCAGATGATACTCGGAGTGACCTGGACATTGACCAAACAGATGACTATCGGTAGCCTCACGGGCGTCCTGATGGGTCTTGCGACCGTATGGATACTCACACGCATCAAGCTGAACAGCACGCCGTTGTACTCCATTCTGCTGCTTGCGGTCAGCATGTTCACATTCTCATTGACCCAGATGATCCAGGGCAACGGCTACTTAGCTGTCTACATCGCCGGCTTCATCATAGGAAACAAGCCGATGAACCACAGAAAGGAAATTCTCTCCTTCATGGACGGTATGACCTGGATCATGCAGATAGGTATGTTCCTCACGCTCGGTCTGCTCGTAAATCCTAAGGAGATGATGACCGTGGCGCCGATTGCGCTTCTAATCGGTCTGTTCCTGATTTTCGTGGGAAGGCCGCTTACGGTGCTGCTGTGCCTGCTTCCGTTCAGGAAAATCTCATTCAAGGCCAAGATTTTCACGTCCTGGGTGGGTCTGAAGGGTGCTGTGCCGATTATTTTCGCCACATACCCGATAGTGGAAGGCATCCCTGGCTCGGAACAGATATTCAACATCGTGTTCTTCATAACGCTGCTGTCGCTGATGTTCCAGGGCATGTCTATCCCGAGAGTGGCCAAACTGCTTCACCTGGCATTGCCGGAGGAGAAGGAACCGGACACGTTCGGTCTGGAAATTCCGGAAGAAGCCGGAAAACTGCAGGACTACACGCTTTCCGACGACGATTTATCCAACGGCAAGACACTCAAGGAGATACAGCTTCCCGACAATGCGAGGGTGGTGATCATCAGAAGGGACAGCCGTTTCATCGTCCCTGACGGACAGGTCGAGCTTCAGTCCGGGGACCAGCTGCTCATGATTTACGGAGAGGATGAGAGTGAAGAGCTTCCGAGTCTGAAAGAGCTGAAAGAAAAGGCGAAGATTAACATGAACAAAACAATTAAAGACTAACTTTGCGAAAACTGAACCATTATGGACGGAGTAAAAAAAATTCTTGTAGTCGATGATGAAGCGGATATATGCAACATCCTGAAATTCAATCTCGACAAGGCCGGATATGAAACAGCCACGGCACTTTCGGCAGAGGACGCATTGATGAGAGGCATCATCGGCTATGACTTGGTGCTCTTGGATGTGATGATGGAAGGCATTTCCGGTTTCCAGATGGCTCAGATGATGAAAAAGAATCCGGAAAGCGCGAAAATCCCCATCATATTCATCACTGCCAAAGATACCGAAGAAGACACGCTGAAGGGCTTCGACCTCGGCGCTGACGACTATATCGCCAAACCTTTCTCCGTAAGGGAAGTAGTATCCAGGGTCAATGCCGTGCTCCGCAGAGTGGGCTCCGCATCTTCCGATCCTGCGAGACTTTCGTACAAGACGCTCACGCTCGACATGAACGGAAAGAAAGCACTTGTGGACGGAAATGACACCGAGCTTACCAAGACGGAGTTTGAAATACTCAGGATTCTCGTTTCCGACATCGGGCACGTTTTCACAAGAGATGAGATTCTCGGCAAAGTCTGGCCTGACGACGTGGTAGTCTTAGGCAGGACAGTCGATGTGAACATCACCCGCCTCCGCAAGAAACTCGGCAAATACGGAAACAACATCTCCACGAGACACGGCTACGGCTACTGCTTCGAGGACAAGCAGATACAGTCATGAAACACAGGTTCTCCTCCCTTGCCTCGAAACTGTTCCTGACAGTATCGATATTGTTCCTGTCATTCGCATTGTGCTTCATCTACTTCCAGTACCAGAGGGAGAAGAATTATCGGATCGAGAGCCTGAACACGAGGCTGCAGGACTGCAACAATGACATCCACGACTTTCTCGAGACGGATTCCACCATTTTCCGGAACTATATAAGCCGTCTGAAAAAAGAGAACATCCGCGTGACGATCATGGACATTGACGGAAATGTCAGGTACGACAGCGGGACAGAAGGCGGCTCTGAACTGGAAAACCATCTGGACAGGGATGAGATAAGTGACGCGCTCAAGAACGGAAGCGGCTATGCCCTGCAGAGGGAGTCAAGGACATTGGGCGGACAATGGTTCTATTCCGCCACACTATTCAAGGACAACGGTCTGATAATCAGGACTGCACACATCTATGACGTGTCGATGGGACTGATGCTGGCTTCCGACAGGAACTATTTTTTCCTTGCGCTTGCCCTGTCTCTCAGCCTTCTGTTCATCTTCTACGTGTATCTGTACAAACTGCAGCTCAACATCAGCCACCTGAGGGAGTTCGCGGACATGGCGGAGAAGAATCAGGACATCCGGAATGCGGACATAACTTTCTCCAACGACGAGCTCGGAGAGATTTCCCGGAACATCGTACACCTGTATGCCAAGCTCCAGAACAGCGAGGATGACAAGACCAGACTCAAACGACAGCTGACACAGAACATTGCCCATGAACTGAAAACGCCTGTCAGCAGCATTCAGGGCTATCTGGAAACCATCATTGACAATCCTGACCTCGATGAGACGACAAGAAACGATTTCCTGGAAAGATGCCACGCGCAGAGTGAAAGGCTCGGCAATCTGATTTCCGACATCACGCTGCTTTCCAAGATTGACGAAGCCTTCACCTCATTCTCCACTGAGGAAATAGACGTGGAAGCGATGCTCCAGAACATCAGGAAAGCCACTGAGCTTGACATGGAAGCGAAAAAGATGAAATTCCTCATCCTGATTGCGCCGGGTACGACAGTCCACGGAAGCCAGCAGCTTATCTATTCGATTTTCAGAAATCTGACGGACAATGCCATCGCATACGCCGGTGAAGGCACCACCATCACAGTCCAATGTCTCAAGGAGGAAAAGGACAAGCTCTGGTTCAGTTTTTCTGACAATGGGGCAGGTGTTCCACCTGAGCATCTTACGCATCTGTTCGAGAGGTTCTACCGCGTGGACAAAGGGCGCTCGAGGAAATTGGGCGGCACCGGTCTCGGACTTGCCATCGTCAAGAATGCAGTTCTGCTGCACGGGGGCACAATAAATGTCCAGATTGCCCATACCGGCGGACTCGACTTCCACTTTTCACTGAACAAGTAAGTCCGCCGATTCACAGATTATTCCTTGGCGAAATGCTTGGAGGCACGCAGAAGATGCTGCAGAGAGCTTGCGATTTCGTGTGTTTCCTGAAGCAGATTCAGATAGACATAGGAGACAGTGATGTTTTCCTTGGATGTCTGCATCCGCTCTATCTGGCCCTGCCTGGTAGATGACAGACAGCTTTTGAACTCTTCACATTGCTCGCGGAGCTTGTCAGAGTCAGTATAATTCTCTGTGGAGATTACCACGACTGCCCTTTTGAGCAGGTAGAGCAATGTATCCCGGAGCGGAAGGAATTCCTTGATACGGTCCTTTTCCAGCGGCACGAAACTGTTGTCGATATGTTCTTCGCACGGGTCACAGATACGTCGCAAACTGTAAAGCATATCCTCGCAGCTGTTCACGCCCAGGTGGAACCAGGTGCTCTTCTCAATCGCCACACCAGGATCTATCCGGCGCAGGCCCAGCATTTCCTTGCGCCTGCGTTGTTTCAGTTCCTGTCTTTCCTTCCTCATGGCGGATTCGGCTTTCTGGAGTCGGCTCAGGTCCTCGGAGATGAAGCCCTCTGTAACATTGAGATAATTAACATTGACAAAATCGAGGAACCGGCTCTGGCCCTGACGTATATGCTGGGTAAGAAGACGGAGAGTCTCGGCATTGTCCTCTGAGGTAATCATCTGATTGAAAATGACATCGCCCTTCTCCTCAGCCTGCTTTTTCTTGTATTTGATGTTGCTGCGTACAAGGAGGACAATCGACAGGGCAATGAGGATGGACGCCATGGTCAGACCGCCGAGCGACATGGCCAATGCCACTAAGAAGCAGAGGATAAATGCTGCTCCGGCTGTGATGAACCAACCGCCGATGACTGAAATCACACCTGTAATACGGAACACGGCGCTCTCCCGTCCCCAAGCCTTGTCGGCAAGTGAAGAACCCATCGCCACCATGAAGGTCACATAAGTCGTGGAAAGCGGAAGGGTCAATGATGTTCCGAGAGCGATGAGCAGACTGGATACCACAAGGTTCACCGTCGCCCTGATTTCGTCAAAGGCCGCACCCTGAGGAAGGACGACATTTTCATTGTCAAACCTCTTGGCGAACCATCTTTTCACACCGTTCGGAACCAGTTCTGACAATGCAGAGGCCGTATTGGTACTGAAGCGCACCAGGACTCTGGCCATCTTCGAAGAGCCGAACATCTCGTCTCCGGCATCTTGACGGGCAAGGTCCACGGAGGTTTTTACCACATTGAAAGCCTTCTTGGAAGTGGCGAGGGAAATCACCATGATCAGTCCGGCTGCAATCAGGAAGAGGACAGGCGTATGGGCAGGACCGTTCAGGGAATCCATCATGTAGCCTGCCGCGTCACAACCTGCATTGGCCGAATAATCCTGGAAAGAGGAGTAGCCGGCCAGCGGAACGCCTATGAAGTTCACAAGGTCATTGCCCGCGAAAGCCATCGCCAATGCGAATGTTCCGGTGAGGACAAGTATCTTGAAGACATTGACTTTCAATGCAAAGAGCACCTGGGAGAGGACGGCTGTGACGACGAAGCAGATTCCGCAGATGGTCCACGAATGGGTGTTTATCCACTCGTGTGCAGCATCGCTTATGAACGATACGTTCCCAAGTCCTTTGATCAGCATGAAATAGATGATGGCGGTGAATGCCAGGCCACCGAAGATGCCGATTTTCCATTTAAGGGAGTTGTTCCTGTAAACGAAGGTGAAGAGTGTCCGCGAAATGTACTGGACGAAGGCTCCGACCACGAACGCGATGGCCACGGAGACGAAAATCGCCATGATCATCGTGAGGGCCTTGCTGGTATTCATCAGGTCAGCCACGTGAAGCGAAGGATCACCCGCCACTTTCATCAATGCCAGCGCAAATGTTCCTCCGAGGAGTTCAAACACCATTGAGACAGTCGTGGAAGTCGGCATGCCCAATGTATTGAAAATGTCCAACAGGACAATGTCCGAGGCCATCACTGCCAGAAAAATGAACATCACGTCCTGGAAGGAGAAAAACGAAGGATGGAAGACACCGTTTCGGGCGACTTCCATCATACCGTTGCTCATGGCCGCACCTGCAAAAATGCCTATTGCGGCGATTGTAAGAATTGTCTTGAACTTGGCCACCTTGGCGCCGATGGCAGACTGGAGGAAATTGACAGCGTCGTTGCTCACGCCGACCATGAGGTCGAAAATCGCGAGCACGAACAAAAACACCACAAACCCGAAATAAATTGTTTCCATACTTTACCTTTTTATACGGTGCAAAGATGGATTTATAGTGTTATACAGCAGTTTCGCAAATGTTAAGAAATTGTTTAATTTCCCTTTGCAGCCTACATCGGGGAGAGTATCTTCTTGTATTCCACAGGAGTCACCTTGAGGAACTGACGTGCATACAAGTCCCAGTCATCCAATATCATAGAAGCAAGTGTGCTTCCGGTGTACTTCAGATGCGCGGCAATCAGCGAACGGAGTTCCTCACGGTCTGCGTCATCTTCCAGAAGCGTAAGCTCTATCATATCCATATTGCAGTAATAGTCGAAGGAGCCGTCCGGATCCCAGACGTATGCGATGCCTCCGCTCATTCCTGCCGCGAAATTTCTTCCCGTCTTGCCGAGCACAACCACCCGTCCGCCAGTCATATATTCGCACCCGTGGTCACCCACGCCTTCCACGACTGCCGTGATTCCGCTGTTCCTCACGCAGAAGCGCTCGCCTACCGCACCATTTATATAGAGTTCTCCGGATGTGGCACCGTAGGCGATAGTATTGCCGGCAATGATATTGTCCTCGGCCTTGAAATCCGTTTCCGGCGATGGAGTCAGTATTATCCTACCTCCGGAAAGGCCCTTGGCCACATAATCATTGGCATCACCTACAAGTTTGAAAGTCAAGCCCTTGCACAGGAACGCGCCGAAGCTTTGGCCTGCAGAACCGGTAAACTCTACATTGATGGTGCCGTCCGGCAATCCTTCCTGGCCATAGAGTCTGGTGATTTCGCCGCTCAGCATTGCCCCGACACTTCTGTCGGTATTGCGGACAGGGACTCCTATGCTGAGTTTGTAGCCGGAAGTGACTGCTGGTTTGAGTACCTGCATCAGTTCCATATCCTTCACGCCTTCGAGCTTGTGCTCCTGAGGCGTGGTGAATACCCTGGCATTGTCCTTACAGCTTTCAGGGATGTAGAGGACACGGTCGAGTGAGATTTCATTGGCCTTGGACCCTTCAGGATACGAGCGTTTCTTGAGAAGGTCAGCCCGACCGATCACCTCCTGCATTGACTTGTAACCCATATCCGCGAGTCTTTCACGGACGCTGCGGGCGAGGAAACGGAAATATGTCACGATCTGTTCCGGCTTGCCCTTGAAGCGCTTGCGCAGTTCAGGATTCTGCGTGGCGATTCCGACTGGGCAGGTGTTCTTGTTGCAGTTGCGGCATACCATACATCCTTCCGCCACCATCACGGCCGTACCGAATCCGTATTCTTCTGCACCCAAAAGGGCCATGAACATCACGTCACGCGAGCATCTCAGGCCGCCATCCACCTGCAGGCGGACTTTGCCTCTGAGGTCATTCATGACCAATGTCTGTTGTATCTGGGCAAGGCCGGTCTCCGCAGGGCTGCCAGCATGCTTGACGCTGCTTGCCGGACTTGCACCGGTTCCGCCGTCCGCTCCGCTTATCAGTATCACATCAGCTTTGGCCTTTGCGACGCCGGCGGCAATCGTGCCCACACCAGCCTCAGAGACGAGTTTTACACTGATCCGGGCATGGGAATTGACATTCTTGAGGTCAAAGATCAGCTGCGCGAGGTCCTCAATCGAGTAGATGTCATGATGAGGAGGAGGCGATATCAATGTGATTCCAGGTATGGAGTGGCGTGTCCGTGCTATGAGTTCATCCACCTTGAAGCCAGGCAACTGCCCGCCTTCTCCAGGTTTTGCGCCCTGGGCCACCTTGATCTGGATTTCATCTGCATTGACAAGATAATATGTATCCACTCCGAAACGTCCTGAAGCGACCTGTTTCACCGCACTTCTTGTGCTCGTTCCGTCCGGACGTATCCTGTTGCGCTGCGGGTCTTCACCACCCTCACCGGTATTGCTCATTGCCCCGAAGCTGTTCATTGCCAATGCGATAGCCTCGTGGGCCTCCTTGCTGATGGCACCGAACGAAATCGCTTCAGCCACGAACCTTTTCATTATGGACTCCTCCGGCTCGACTTCATCTATCGGAATCGGCTGTCTGTCACTTTCGATTTCCATAAGGTCGCGCAGGTTCATCGGATGGTCATGGTTCTCTTCTGCTACACAGAACTGTCTGAACGACTCGTAATCATCATTTCGCACTGCGGTCTGCAGCAGTTTCACCCGTGAAGGTTCCCAGCAATGCCTTTCTCCGTCTTTCCTCCACGCATAGTTTCCGAAGTCCTCCAGATGGTCAGTGGCGGTCTCCACCAAAGTCTGTTCCTCCTTCATTGAGAACGCCTCGCTATGTGCCCTAGTCACATCCCGGGCAATGTCATCGATGGTAATGCCTTCTATCTGGGAGATGCCTCCGCCCATGTATTTCTCGAGCAATGATGAACTTACGCCGAGTGACTCGAAAAGTGCCGCGCCACGGTAGCTTCTTATCGTGGAGATGCCCATCTTGGACAGGATTTTAAGCATTCCCTTGTTTATGGCCGTGATATAATGCTCCTCAGCTGACGGATAGTCGAGCTGTACCGCATTGTCAGACACGAGTTTGTCGAGGATGGAGAATGCCATATACGGATTCACGCCGCTGGCTCCGTAGCCCACGAGCAGGGCGACATGCATCACTTCGCAAACCTCGCCGGACTCCACGATAATCGCGGTCTGCCCTCTCTTCCTGCAATGTATGAGGTGATGATGCACCGCTGACAATGCCAGGAGTGACGGTATAGGAGCATGCTCCGCATCCACTGCCTTATCACTGATAATCAGATAATTATACCCGGCATCCACAGCTTTTGCAGCATCTTTGCAGAGCTTGGAGAGGGCGGCCTCCAGTGCCTGCGTTCCGCCTGACACTTCGAAAAGCATCGGCAGAGTAATGGTCTTGAAGCCCTTGTATCTCAGGTTCCTGAGCGTTTCCATTTCCCCGTTGGTCAGAATCGGGGATGTAAGTTTCACCACTTTGCACAGTTCAGGAGACGGACTCAGGATATTGCCCTTCACGGCTCCTATATAACTCGAGAGCGACATCACTGCCGATTCTCTGATAGGGTCGATCGGAGGGTTGGTGACCTGGGCGAATTTCTGCCGGAAATAATTGAAGAAACGCTGCGGCTTGTCAGAAAGCACCGCCAGCGGGGTGTCGTCACCCATCGCATAAATCGGCTCGGCGCTTTTTACCGCCATCGGCACCATGATTCTGTCAATGTCTTCTTTCCCATAGCCGAAAGCGTGGAGTTTCTTGGAATATTCCGTGACGCTCTGCTCGACTTTTCTTCCGCTCTTTATGTTCTTCAGGATTATACGGCCTGCATGAAGCCAGTCGCCGTAAGGATGCTCTGATGCCAATGCATCCTTGATGGTGTCATTGTCAATGATCTTTCCCTTCTTGGTATCCACCATCAGAATCTTTCCCGGATAGAGTCTGCCCTTGGACGCAACCGCCGACGGAGTGATATCACAAACTCCTGTTTCAGAAGCCATTACAAGCAATCCGTTCTTGGTGATGAAATACCTGCAAGGTCTCAGTCCGTTGCGGTCCAGCATTCCTCCGGCATAACGCCCGTCCGAGAAAAGGATAGTGGCAGGGCCGTCCCACGGCTCCATGAATATGGAGTGGTATTCGTAGAAGTTCTTAAGGTCTTGACGGAGCGGATTGCCTTCGCGGTAGCTTTCAGGTATCAGCATTGACAGTGCATGCGGGATTTCCATGCCGGCACGGGTAAAGAATTCGAGAACATTGTCAAATGATGCACTGTCGCTCATTCCAGGCTGGATTATCGGGCTGATATTTTCGCTAATGCTGCCCAGATTCGGCGCCTTGAGAACTGATTCACGGGTCTTTATCCAGAGCCTGTTACCGCGGATAGTATTTATCTCCCCGTTATGGGCAATGTACCGGAACGGCTGCGCCAGACTCCACGTCGGAAATGTATTGGTCGAAAAACGGGAATGGACCATGGCGATGGCGCTTGTGAAATAAGGGTTGGTCAAATCCGGGAAATAATGCCTCAGCTGCATTGTCGAGAGCATTCCCTTATAGACCAATGTCCTGGTGGACAGGCTGACCACGTAGCAGGCTGCCTTGTCTGTGATGGAAGATGAAAGGACTTTCCTCTCTATTCCCTTCCTTACCAGATAGAGTTTGTCCTCCAATACTTTGGGGTCGTCGCAGCCGGTTATGAAGATCTGCCTGATTTCCGGCTCGGTGGCAAGCGCATCCTTTCCCAAGATGGAACTGTCCACAGGGACTTCCCTGCTGTGCATGACCTCCAGGTTGTTCGCCTCGACACATTCGTTGATGATTTCTGTGAAACGGGCATTGTCCCGCGGCTCTTTCGGCAGGAATATCATTCCTACGCCGTAACGTCCTTTTTCCGGAACAGGGATACCGTTGAGCAGAATGAACTCATGCGGTATCTGGACCATGATGCCGGCACCGTCTCCCGTCTTGGAATCAGCTCCTTCCGCCCCTCTATGGGCCATATTTTCGAGTACGGCCAGGCCCTTCTCGATAATGTCGTGATACTTGCTGCCGTTTATGTTCACAACAAGTCCGACGCCACAAGCATCTTTCTCATATTCAGGAGAATACAAGCCTTTTTCAAGTTCGTTTTTCATCTGTTTCCTATGTCTTTAGTTACCTCACTTGCCCGCCCCTCGGATTATTTCTGTCGTACCGCTGTTACTGCTGTTTCTTCTCGTCAGAATCGCCGGCAATCTTTTCTTTTACGGTATTGACACCGTTGGTCACTCCTGCCTTGATCTTCTTCTTGGACTGATAGAATTTGGTAGGGTTGATTTCGGCGATGGTGCGGTAATATGCGCGGGCCCAGTAGTTGCACAGGCCGATTCCGCCTGACTTGCCCTTGAACGGCCACACGTCGAGCACCTTCATCGTATCATTGTCGAAGAACACATAATAGAATGTGCCATAGTCAGTTCCCTTGTTCAGCTCACCTGCGAGAACGACAAGTCCGAGTCCTTCTGCCGGCTTGATGTCCAAGTCCTGAAGTTCGAATTCGGCATCCTGTTCTGTCAATGGCTTAGGCGTGTGATTTACCTTGAGTTCGCTTTCGTCGATAGCACCGATCTGGTTGATGACGTTGTCAATGTCCACATAGACAATCTTCTTTTTCAGCCTGTCCTCAAGCGCGAGGATGTACTTGTCCGGCTCAGTAAGGAACAGATTGTTGATTTTACCGAAAGCATCGATAAACTCGCTCTCTGTTTCATTGGCCGCGACCACTTTCACCGGCGCGAAATCGATTCCGTAGAACCTGACTTCACTATAATCGTCCAAAGTCTTGACTTCCTGCGCCATAGACATAAAACTGCCTGCAAACAAAGCAACTGCTGCAAATAGAATCTTTCTCATAAACTTTTATTTGTTTTCTCTTTTGTCAATGAATTTTACGGGCTTGCGGCTCATCGGCGGGAAAATGATTTTCGCCACGTTTTCCGGAGTATCGAAAACCACGCCCGGGGCCACACGTACCTTCGCCCTGAATATATCCTTTATTTCTTTTTCAAATCTGTCGGACGGGGTCAATGTCCCTACTCTTACCACTACGTCATCAGTACCGAGTTCGCTTGTATCCACTTCCACGACATAGTTCTTCACCTCCGGGATATTGTCGAGAATGTCGAACAATGCCGGCGGATAGAGCGTGGTGCCCTTGAATTTTATCATCTGCTTCTTGCGGCCGACCACAGAGCTTACCCGCACGGTGTTTCTTCCGCAGCGGCAAGGCTCGTCATAATGATATACCATATCCCCGGTCTTGAATCTGAGCAACGGCATTCCGGTCACGCCAAGCGTAGTGATGGTCACTTCGCCCGCCTCACCCGGTCCTACCGGCAGGTCATTGTCATCGAGGAATTCAACAATCAGCAGTTCAGGCTGGAGATGGCCGCCATTGAAATACTGGCAGTCCGTGAACGAGTGCTGCATCTCAGTGGATGCATAAGTGGTATATAACTGAAGTTCAGGCCATTTCGAATGAATAACCTGTCCCAATGTGTTCAGTTCAAATGTCTTCGGATCGCGCAGCGCCTCGCCGATGCAGACGCATTTTTTCATTGAGCAATTACGGTAGTCGATGCCGTGTTCCTCCGCGAATGCAATAAGTTTCACGAGGAATGACGGCACGGCCATGCCCACTGTCGGATGTATTCTGGAGATGGTGTCCCACTGTAGTTCCGGGATGCCGTTGCCTACCCTTACTACGCCCATGCCCAAGTCCCTGGCCCCTAAGAAATATGCCAATCCGGCCATGAATCGCCTGTCGATGGTCACCATCTCCTGCATTATGTCATTTGCCGTACAGCCCGCCGTCTGAAATGAAAGCTGTTCATTATAAGCAAGATGCTGAAGATCAGCTTCAGTTTCCGTAAAGGTCACGGGATCGCCCAATGTGCCTGACGTGGTGGCATAGTCGATGACTTTGTCCGGTGTAACACACATGAAATCCGGACCGTAAAGCTGCAGGTCCTTCTTCGTTGTTACCGGAACATTGCGCAGATCCTCCAATGTCTGTATCGTGAACGGATTGATCTCGTGCGCAGCAAACATTTTTTTATAGAATGGAGAATGGCTCGACAGATACTCGAGCGCCTCACGAAGTCTCCGTTCCTGATACTTCTTGATCTCCGCCTTGGGCAGGAACTGTATTTCCGGATGCTTTTCCAATGTTCAGTTGTTTTTCCCTCAATATCTTTTACCATCTCCCCTCATCTCTCCCGACACAAACTTCAAAATTAGAAAAATTTCCGGCGAAATCAAACAGTATAGAGAAAGAATACCTTTAAAAGATTGCCTTTACGGGAACCGACTCTTGTAGATAAATGCCTTGTTTTTAATTGATATTTTATACATTTATGCAAATATTTAAAATAACATTTTAATAATCGTGATTAATAAAGCATTACCTTGCAAACGCAGAATGATAATAACGTATGATGCCAGGAAAACCTTGAATGACGCCTATGGTACAATCGAAGTGATGCCTTGCTGGGACTGGCTGATCAACTTTTAGATGCGCTTTCTGACGACGGGTTCTCCTGCAATCTCCAGGCGCGGAGCGTAAGGCCGGTGAGCTGGCGGAAATAACGGGTGAAGAATGAAGCATCGCAAAAATTGTAGTCCCAGGCAAGCTGCACGACCTCATCTCCGCGGACTTTGCCGGTGTTGGTAATTAGAGCCGGTTATGGGAAACACCACGATAAAGCAAGTGCAATATCCTGATTTGCTGGTAACTTCGATTTTTGCCTTGTGCATGGTGACTGTTATTGACAACAAGACGCGTGAGCCTATACAGAAACCAATCTGCGATATTGCGACAAGCCACACTGCAAGAAAGACGTTCATCGGCAACCTGTACAAGAAGGCGAAAGATCCAAATCTTGTTGCATCGCTTTCGGGAAACACAGATGGCAGTCGAGCCTTTGCACGTTACAGAGAAATCGACAACGAGATGAAACGTGAGCTGGTGAAATTGATAGACTGACCTATTGCGAGTTTGCCTAAATTGCGTTTCAAAAACGGATATTCAATAAAAACGTTGGCGTTTAGAAGAAAACACTATACCTTTGCAGACGAACAAGAACCAAAAATATAATAAAAAGGTTTCAAAAATATGGCACAGACATCAAGCCAAAGCACTGTAAATAAGATAGAAATGAGGCTTAGAGGAAAAGGACGTGGTTCGATAGTCTTCCAACAAGACTATGCAGACTGCGGAACACCATCAGCCGTGAAGTCAACATTCCATCGAATGTACACCGACGGAATGTTGGTGCGGTTGGCTCATGGCATTTATTATTACCCCAAAGAGGACAAGGAATATGGACTTGGTATCATATACCCATCTGTTGAAGACATCGCCCAAGCTATAGCCAAACGAGACAAAGCTAATATCGTACCTATGGGAGCATATGCCTTGAACCGTCTTGGATTGTCCACGCAGATGCCTATGAATGTTGTGTTCCTGACCAATGGCGCACCACGTAGGATAAAGATCGGAAACGGACGCGGCATCCTGTTTAAGCATTCTTCTTCGGGCAAGAACTTTGCTTATAAATCAGAGCTGATGATGCTTATTGTAACAGCCATGCGCACCATAGGCGAAGAAAAAATGACCGATGAGGAACGCAACTTGCTTGTCGAACACACAAGGAATGTAAGCGACAACGATTTCAATCATGATATTAAACTTGCCCCTGCATGGGTGCGCAAAATACTAATTGCACGATGAAATTCATAGACATATCAGAAGATAGACAACGTGAAGCTATCAATACCGTAGCATTGCAGACCGGATTGCCGCCGTCAAGCATCGAAAAGGACTGGTGGGTAACGCAGGTATTGAAAGCCCTTCATGCTTTGCCATATGCAGAACATATTGCTTTCAAAGGAGGTACAAGTCTTAGCAAATGCTGGAACTTGATAGCCAGATTCTCCGAAGACGTGGATATTGCACTCAGCAGAGAATTTCTTGGCTTTAGCGGTGAATTGTCGAAGACTCAAATCAGCGACAGACTACGTCGCGCCGCCTGTTCTTTCGTAAGAGAGAAGATGCAGCATGATGTAAGGAAGGCTTTAGTGGATTTGGGTTTACGGGCAGATACCTTTTCTGTGGATGTTGCAATCACACCAGTTACAACAACTGACCCAGAGATGATAACTATAACTTATCATAGTTTGTATGAAGTATCACCTTATATAAAGAATACGGTAAAGATAGAAATCAGCGGTAGGTCAATGATGGAGCCGATTGAGAAAAAAGCTATAAATGCCGCTATTGACGCCCATTTCAGCAAAGCACCATTTGCAGAAAAGCCATTCGAGGTGAACGCTGTCATCCCCGAACGTACTTTCCTTGAAAAGGTTTTCCTGCTGCATGAAGAGTTCAAGAAGAACGAGGTCAGAGTGGAGCGTATGTCTCGCCATATATACGATTTGGCAATGATGATGGATTCTGAAAACAAAATTGCTGACCGTGCAATTCACAACGAAGCCCTATATAAGGCGGTACTTGAACATCGCAGAAAGTTCATCGGACTTAAGGGATTCAACTATGATGAGCTATATCCTGCCACATTATGTATCGTGCCCAGCGAGGATATTGCAAGACTATGGCAAGATGACTATAAATTCATGTGTGAGCACATGATTTTCGGACTGGTGCCTTCTTTTGATGAACTGATAAGCAAGTTGTCAATGCTCAACGACAGAATTAGACAGTTAAATTACCGAAAGGCATGAACATAAACTAACTCGGCAAGGATCGTACTTTTGCGCCAAATCGAAAAAACATCAGAATGAAAGGCGTATTGAAAGTATCGAAAGAGCAGGTAATCGAGATAGAGCGTTACTGTGACGAGCACGGGATTACCAGAAAACAAAGAATCGACGAATTGGGTTTGAGCCATACGGCATATTACTACACGCGAGGTTTGCTGTCTGAAGAGGAACTTCACGGTGGTCAGTTCATTCCGATAATGTCCGGCTCAGGTCTGATGCAGACAGCCTCAATGCCTGTTGGGAGGTCAAGGCGTAAGCAAGCATCCGTGCAGACGGAATTGATGACGATTGAGGTCGGGACATCGTCCGGGGCGGAGATGCGTTTGACGGGGAATTTCAGCGCGGTGAACCGCACGCTCCCCAGAGACTTTCCGGTCCGGGGACAAAGGCCATCGAATTGCGTGAACTTGGATTTCAGGTCTATTCTTCTACCGGCTGTCTTGAATGCGTATATGTCACGGCAGCGAACCTCCAGAGGCTCTACCTCCGCCGGGGCGCGTCAAACGACCAAGTCTGGACGGACTTGCATCTAGAACTCCAGATTAGCTATCTTTTCGTGAATCTGTTCGCCGGGCGATTCGTCAAGGCAGTTCCTGAACTCCATCGTTCCGAGTCCGGGGACATCGGTGACGGTGCATACGGTTATGCCGGACGTGCTGGTATATGACAAGACTTCATCTTTGTTGTCATTGTCCCGGTACAGGACGAATCCCTTGGTGTCACCGGTGGAGCCAGCGAGCATCATGAAAAACATGGAGCCGGCATCTCCGTACGAGGCTTCATACAGGCTCTCTGATGAATATTTGAACGGAAACGTCTTGTCCGAATACCGCACCTGGCACGTTCCGTTATTGTCAATGTTGATGCGGGTATATATTGACAGGCTGTCAGTTGAATCCCCGGTATGCTGCCTCCCGAAAGGAATGGAATACCCATACCCCTTTCCGCAATCATAAATCCCTGTCAATGTGTAAATTGCCTTCCATTCGCCATCTCCCTTCTTCATGTATATGCTACCAGCTGATTCCGACTTTGGAATTCCGATATGGAAATCGCCGTTCTCGCTGGTCAGGTATATGAAATTGACATCACTATTTACCTGCTTGTAAGAATTCCACACATCATGTTTGTTGCCCGGACGATATTCATACCAATCCAGACCGTCCCGTACGAAATACCCGCCTTTGTAACAATAGATGTCCCGCGCGTCGCTCGGCATGTAATCGTAGATTTCACTCGTAGTGTAGAGTTCACTCCATTCACCGCCGGGCGGGGCATAGAAAAAGTTGCATGAAGTGTTTTTCGGCACACTCACGCTGCAACTGGAATTCTTGATATTGAAGAAGTTGCTTTCTTCGTTATACTGCTCGTATGTCGCCCAGACGCCGATCTTGCTGTCAGGACGGTATTCTTCCCAATGCGAGCCGTTCCGGAGAAAATAACCTCCCTTATACGAATAAAGCCCCGTCTGTCCGGCAGCCGGGGTTAACATGAAGAGCAATGTGACAATGCTCACCAGAAAGTTTCGACAACTCATAAATACGAGTCAATGTCTACCTTTTTGCAAGCTCGGAATCCAAGAAAATCAATCCGCTGTCACCGCATCTTTCGATCTTGTTCACGATAGCGTCAACAGAAGCCTCTTCCTCGACTTGCTCACGGACAAATCCCCAGAGGAAATCCTGGGTAGCCTTGTCTTTCTCTGCAGAAGCTACGTCCACGAGATCATCTATAAGCCTTGACACGTGGCGCTCATGCTCAGCGACATTGGCGAAGACCTCTTTTACGCTGCCCCAACCACTCGGAACGACATCGATCATGTTTACTTTAGCCTCGCCGCCACGTTTTGCAAGATAGTTGGCGAGCATTATTGCATGATTCCTTTCTTCATCAGACTGCTTGTGCATCCAATGTGCAAAACCATCCCAACCTTCTTTCTCGAAGTAGAAAGCCATCTGGAGATACAGATTTGAAGACCATAACTCAGCGGTAATCTGATCGTTTACCGCATTCTGCAATTTCTCGGTAATCATAATCATTATAATTTAAAATCCTTCTTTTCATAGCGGCCACATCAAGCCGTTGTTACTTGAGAGCGTGCAACTTATGTGCCAATTTTGCTACTGCAGCTACAAATTTATATCCGTGCCAATTTGTCAATGACAATGCTACAGTTTGTAGGTAACTCATTTCTTCGCCGACATAGGAAACAGCGAATCTACTTCATATTGAGTTAGTCCAAGTACTCGTCGGATTTGACTGTTCGATGAGCGCAATTCATAATGGAGTGTGCGTGCAAGGTCGAGTTTCTGGGCCTTTGAGAGTTCTCGTAAGGATGCTGATTGATGTCTTTCTCGTAAGATATTGCTTAGTTGCGAGAAGAGTTCGCCGTCTGTAAGATACTCTTCGTCATCTATTTCAGATGCAACACCACTATAGCCTTCCACGTTTTTACAAAGCATTGAAAAATAGTGATGGGCATTACGGAACATGGATTTTGCGAATTGTATGGCACAATATCCTGTCGGTATCAAATAGCCCTCCGCTGCCATGGGCCAATCATCGGGAATGTCAGGAATTCGGCCATGGAACATGTCGAAGCGTTGCTTTGTAGTCGTGTCTTTAAATGTCGTATCGTAGGAGTTCAAAAGACTGAAGAAATAACTTCCCGCACCCCACGGATAACTATATGGAGTGTGATTGGCATCAGCTACGAAACCATTTCGATTGATATAGACTATGGTATTGCGCATGGCATCCAAAGAAGTAACTTCTTTTAGCGAAGGCGCAAATCCTTTCGGAAGACTATCCGGAAAGCTGTCTTTCAATCCTCGTCCCAGTCGTTTTCTTATAAAGCTAAATGATGCAAGAACTTGCTCCTTAAGTCCTTCAGCCAATATATGGAGATGATTTCCCATTAACTCGAAGGTAATAATCTTGATTTCGTTGTACTTCAATGCCGTCTGAGCGATGACGTTCATAGCGAACCCAAAGTCTTCCTTTTTCTTGAATATCTGAGGGGTTTCCTTTCCGGAAGTAAACAAATGCCAATACGGACCATTCATCTCGAATGTGCGCAGGCAGAAATTTTCTCGTTCTCTAAATTCTGACATAGTTTTTTTTCGGTATAGTTTTGTGGCGCTATACGTGTTGTTGTCGCGGATGTCACTCAACTAAGTTATGACAAATATGTCACATTAGCAACAAGCCTGTTCATTTGGTTAAAAAAACGCGGCATTTTTAAACCAAATGAGAAATAAGACCCATTTTGTTTAAAAAGTGCCCGATTTTTTAACAAAAAAAGCCAGAGGCCGTTATCGGCCATCACCTTCCCTCTATATCCCCTTCACGTCGAAATACTTGAAACGGCGGATCTTGCGGGTGGCGGTCTTTTCGAACGGCTCACGCAGAATCTGGACGGCGCTCACCTTCGAAGTGCGGTTGACATTCTTGTTTACGATGTTCAGAATCATTGACTTGTACTCTTCGATCTTGCGGAAGAACTCATCCTCGCCCTCCTGGTTCCAGTCGATGGCATTCTCATTGAACGTCACCAGCGCCACCAGTTTACCGTCACGCGGAATGATGATGGACTCGTTCACGTCATCGATGTTGTTGATGACCTGCTCGATCTCCTCCGGATAGATGTTCTCACCCGAAGCCCCGAGAATCATGTTGCTAAGACGACCCTTGATGAAATAACGACCCTTCTCATCCAGACATGCGAGATCATTGGTCCGGAACCAGCCATCCTTCGTGAACGCCTTGCGGGTGCGCTCCGGATCCTTGTAATAACCGAGCATGACATTCGGTCCCTTCGCAACTATCTCACCCTCACCGGTTTCCGGGTTGATGTTGTCAAGCCGCAGTTCCACATTTCGCACGGGAACACCGATGGAACCAGGGAACCTGCTTCGCCCGACCGTGAAACTCAGCAACGGCGAAGTCTCCGTCAATCCATATCCGACGGCGTACGGGAAACCCGCCTTCAGGAGGAAACGCTCCACCTCAATGTCCAGCTTCGCGCCGCCGATGCCGAAGAACGACAAATGGCCGCCGAAAGTCTTCTTCAGTTTCAGGCCAATGACTTTGCACATCAGCCAGTTCATGTTCTTGTCCATCCAGCTCAGCATCCGGCTTTTCCGTATGGTCGGCACGATACTGTTCCTGTAAATTTTCTCTATGATAAGCGGCACGGAAAGAATTGTCGTCGGTTTGACCACCTGCATTGCCTTCAGCAGCAAGGCCGGCACCGGCGGCTTCGACATATAATATACGCTCGCTCCCACGAACATCGGATACAGCACTCCTAAAGTCAGTTCCAATGTATGTGACATCGGGAGAATCGAAAGCCAGCGGTCCTTCTCCGTCCTGCGCTGTGAATGCCAGCAGGAAATCACGCAGGAACTGAGATTCCTGTGGCTCAGGACCACGCCCTTGGCATTGCCCGTAGTGCCTGATGTATAAATGATCGTGGCGATATCATCCGGCATCGGCATTGCCACCTTGCCGTCGCAGCGGAACTTGCTGTCGTCCTTCTTGATTTCCTCGAAAGTCTCGATATCTATGACCAGCGTAAGTTTGTCAATGCACTCCTGTGTGACGTTCGGCAGAAGCTTCTTCGAGACGAAAAGCACCTTGGACTCCGAATGGTTCAGGATATTGGTCACCTCATTGGCAGACGATTCCGGAAGAATTGGAATGGCAATGCGTCCGAACGGGACGGTCGAGAAAAATGCGACAGTCCACTCCGGCATGTTCTGCGCCAGGATCGCCACCTTGTCAGACGCCCCGATTCCGAATTGCGTCAGCCTCTTCGACAGCATCTCACATGTCCGCCTGAACTGCTCGTATGTATATTCATGCTCAGTATCAATGACTTTCGACATCCTATTCTTCGCATACCTGCGCGTTGAATACTCATAAAGATTGCCGAGAGTATCGATGTAAGATTCCCTGAACGAATTGCTGTGCCTTCTAAAATTCATGATTTCCAAATTTGGCTGCAAATGTAGGAACAATGTATGAGACTTTTGTGACAAAAAAAGGAGGATAGATGTTCTAAAACCGACGCGCAAATGCTGGAAATAATGTATTTTTGCATTGATAAAAAAATGACAATATGAGGACTCTCGGGATTATTCTTACGGCAATGATGGCTGCGACCGCCATCTCGTGCGGCAATCGTAGCGGCTGGAGCTCTGCTGAAATGGAGCTTATCAGAGATGAAAGAGCCACTATGCGCGTGCTTACTGTCAATGACGCAGCAGATTCATTGACACTGAGGAAAGAGTGTCGTCGAGTCAGCGAAAAAGGGCTAAAAAGCAATGAGTATCAACGCCTTGCTGAAAAGATGGTAGCTACGGTTACCTCACCTGAAGAGGACGGAGTCGGTATCGCCGGCCCTCAAGTGGGGATATCCAGACGCATAGTAGCGGTACAGCGTTTCGACAAGGAAGGAGAGCCTTTTGAGGTCTATCCCAACATAAGCATTTCCGCATGCCGTGGTGAAAAGGAACTTGGTTTCGAAGGATGCCTCAGCATTCCCGGAAAACGAGGTGAAGTAGCCCGCTACCGCGACATTGACATCACATACACCTCCATCAGGACATTACGAGACACCACCGAAAGCATACAGGGGTTCACCGCCGTCATCTTCCAGCACGAGTGCGACCACCTCGACGGCATCCTCTACACCGACTATCTGTAAGGCGACCAGAACTCATATCATCAGCATGATGCGCCCTTCTGCCTTGACGAAAGTGTCAGGATAGCGCATCACGACCGCATAGACCTGGGCTGAGGACACAGGCTTACCGTCTTTCCGGACATGAAGCCGTCTCCGGTTTATGACCTCCGCAATCTGTTCCGTGCGCAGACCTCCGTTCCGTTCTGCAAGCACGTATAATATGGCTTCCTCAATCTTCATTGACCATCAATTAAGGGACTAGGGACGGTTATTCTGAATGGCGGTAGCCCTGGATCTTATTCCATTTGCCACGTGTAAAATCAGGCACGAGGACCGGTTTGCTGCCATTTTCGATGGAAGCTGCAGACAGGTCACCGATGCAGGACCACTCGGCCGCATCATAAACATCCATGTCAAGCGGCTTGCCGTTCCTGAGGCACCATACCAGACGGTAATCCATGATGAAATCCATGCCGCCATGTCCGCCGACCGATTTCGCCTTCTCCTCAATATCTTTGACAATCGGACTCTGATACTTCTTCAGAAGTTCCTTATAGACATCTCCGGGAACGAAATTATGCGCCGAAAGATTCTCGTAATCCGCATCGCCATTGATCTGGTCAGGTTCGAAAGCGAATCCAGGGGAAGGATACTTTTCCGCATATCCCTTCGTGCCGACCACCTGATACATCCTGTCATAAGGACGAGGTGTATAGACATTGTGCTGAAGAAGGATGGTCTTGCCATTGACAGTATGAATCAGCGTGGAAGTCTGGTCCCCGTTCGCGAATGTCTCGGCGCCCATGTTCTTCTTGGCCAGTTCCAGACCTGCAACCGAAACGGTCGCCATTGAAACCAGATAGTCCATCCTGTCGCCACGGTGGATGTCAAGCACCTGACAGTCAGGGCCCAAGCCATGTGTGGCATAAACGTCACCGGCATGTGCTTGGTCAAATGCCAGACGCCAATTGTCATGATATCGGTCCCAAAAATCCGCAAGATTATGGATATAAGAGCCTTCCGCATGGAGCACTTCGCCGAACAATCCCTGCTGGACCATATTGAGCGTGGTCAGTTCATAGAAATCATACACGCAGTTTTCCAGCATCATGCAATGCTTGCGTGTCTGTTCCGCAACATCGACCAGTTGCCAGCATTCTGCCACAGAAGTAGCCGCAGGAACCTCCACGGCAACATGTTTTCCATGCTGCATCGCATACACTGCCATCTCCACATGCTTGTCCCATGGTGTGCAGATATACACGAGATTTACGTCATCCTGCTCGCAGAGCCGTTTCCAGCTCTCTTCTCCGAAATACTCCGCAGCCTCAGGCTTTCCGGCATTCGCCAGTGTCTTCTGTGACTTCTTCACGCGGTCTTCCTCCAGGTCGCAAAGCGCCACCGTACGAGTTCCATCAATGTTGGTAAAACGCGACACCGCACTTGATCCCCTCATACCCAGCCCGATAAAACCGATCCTGACCGTATCGATCGGATCCGCCGCAAACTGCAACATATCCTGCTGACCAGCAGCCGGTTTCGGTTCATTGAACACAATGACGCCATCCCTGATCTTGTAATTTTTCCCATCCTTACAGCCGCCTCCGCAGCACCCGGACAATATCGCTGCAGTCATAGCTGCTGCCAATGTCAATAATTTGTGTTTCATCGCTTATGTGAGTGTTTAAATAATCCTCTAAATTAGAAAATAACACCGAAACATTGCAACTTAATCCCGGATTCACGACTAAAAAGTGCCAATTTGGCAAGTTCCAGTCGTAAATCCGGGAAGACAGTTTGGACCTATAAGCCTTATTTCACCGAATTTGGTTTCCGTGTAATAATCTCAATAAAATACTGTTTAACTCGCTGGGCCTGAGACTTATCCACAGACAAGATGACGTGCTTGCCTGATTCTGACGGAGTGAAAACGGTATGTCCGTCATCTGTAACCGTGATGGTTCCCGGCTCTGAAACTCCGAAGAAATCAGCGGCTCCTTTAACTGCATAAAGCACAGAGGTCAAATCCCAAGTCTGCCTGTCGTAAGGCATCGGGCGATAGTGCAGATACGCCTGAACCATCGGATGCTGAACTCCCCAGTTGAAATCATTCTGAATCACTGAAGCAGGGAACTTTATCACCTTGCCCACAGCGAACGGAGAAACGGCTACATCACCCGGCCACTCGGAGAAAAGCTTCTTTGCCGAAGGTATGTCATTGACAATGTTGAACTCTGCACGAGGATTCTCGATAAAGTCGCCTCCCATAACTGAAAGCAGACGCACCTTCTTGGCCACCAGTTCTTTACCTGTCAACGGAGAATATTTGTCACCAGGCGTTTCCAGAAGTCTGGCAAGATTAGTGGAGAAGCCGACAGTAATGACTGTCACGGAATTGTCCGGCTGGGCCGCAAGCAATTTGCGGTACAGGATATGCGACGGCAACAGTTTGTCATAACTCTTGAGGCTGCGCTTGAACATAGGGGTACCGTCCTCATTGTTCAGTTTGCAGACATTCTCCGCATAGTTCACATAATCGTCAAGACGTACACCGCCGGTAATTTTTCCGATAGGAATTCTCGGATAGCCGTACCAGGTATTCATGATGTCCACGAACTCTGGAGCATACTTGGTATCCTTGTTGGTAAGAATGCCCAATATCTTCACAACTCCCTGGTCCTGATATTTATAGAGCATATCCAGAGCCAAAGCATCGTCCACGTCGTTACCTATATCAGTGTCGAGAATAATCCTGATAGGTTGATTTTTTATGTCAGTTTGCCGTGAACGGGCAGAAACGGGCGTATTATAGCAGATGGCATAAACACACCACAGAAAGGCGATTATTATTTTCGTTGTACTCTTCATATTAAAATATTTTTTGAATCAATAGCCTAAAAACCCTCATAATCTTTTTTCAATGAAGTTACACTGTAAACATTTATAAGTCCGCTTGATGGTATAGTTTGAGTCGCGCGAATTTCCCAATTCTGTTCAGCTGAAGGATATCCGCTTTCGGGCTTATAATACCAATAATGACAGTTCTCTGATATCGCATAGTCGCCCGCATTTTTATTTAATTCATTGAAGAAATACGATGATGAACAAGCATTGGAACACTGCCCTTTTGGGACACGCTTCAAATCAGCCACCTTACTTCCGTTTTGATAAAACTCAACCCTCCAGTTCACATCGTCATCATTCCAAAGTTCGGCAACAAAACATCCTTTTAAAGCAGAATATCCTTTGGCTTTTATGTTTGATGTTCCGCCTATTCCGCCATTATACCACGTGTATTCATAGCCTTTAGTCCCAGCATATACCTGATTCCCATCATATACCCGCATTTGAAAATCCATATCATGCCCTACAGCTTTTTCGACCCAGTTTACTATACTGTTCCCCTTTACTTCATAGATGCTGTATGCGTTGGGTGAGCCATCCAAATTTGAATGACAGTTCCAGAAGCAACCACAAGCAGCTGCATGAATATGCTCATATATCGGCATGCCGCCTCTGCATACATAATCGGAATGAACCCAGTTTTGAGGGAAATGCCTGTGCCCGGACATGATATGAGCCTCGTGAAATTCCGTCAATAATCTCAGCACATCATCATAATACTTGTCTTTATTGATGAGCCCTCCGCCGCTTACTTTTCCTTCCCTGAATGGAATGTGCAGGTTCAGAATAACCAACTTGCTTTCCTTGTTATCTACGTGAGACAAGTCTTCTTTTAACCATTTCAACTGCGTTGCCGTAAATCCACCATTGTAAGACCATGTCTTACCCGTTGTTGACTTGCAGATAACACTCTCAAGTGTAACGATGTGTACATTCCCTACATTTAACGAGTAATCCGTGGGGCCAAAGTGAGATACATAATTAGCGACTGCAGCATACTGCGTGCGTTCCTTAGCATCGTGGTCATGATTGCCGATAGCTTGGAAAATAGGAAAATACCCATTAGAATCCTCCAGACCAGACATAGCGGATTTCATGGCCGTCCACATATTCGGCGTATCATGGACTATGTCGCCCATTGTGCATGCAATAACATTTTTGTATTTGCCGGAAACTTGGCTGGCTTTCAGTGTACTCTTCAAGTCTGCCAATGTCTCATTTATATATCTGTTCACATGGCTGATGTTGGTAACTTGAGGATCGCCGATTGCAACATAAGTAAATTCATCTGACATCGAATCGTCCGGCGTAAGTTCAAAGTCATTCCTATTGAGTTTCTTATAATCAAATGTTATTGTAGAATAGAATGCAGGCAAGTGGGTTTCGCTATCCAAAGCAACCTTGTAACCAGCTGGCAACGAATAGTAAATGTTTCGACAATACCTATTGGCCACCATCTGATATACACCATTTTTATCAGTTACCGTATATGAATATCCATCCGTAACCGGCACGCCCGGTATGCCTTGACCTGTGGAAGAATCTTTTATCAAACCGCACGCATTGATGCCTTCTGCCAACGCTGTGCCGTTTATTGAATTATCATTTGAAGGAGTCCCCCCTGGGGAGGGCTCCTTACTACAACTCAAAAGTAATGCAATTATCAAAAAACTATTCAACCATCTACTCATACGAAATAAGTTCAATTTTAACATGATCAAGGTAGAAACGATTTTGACCGGAAGCGACAACGGAGCGAGTGCCCCCGATGGCAATTCTGGATGTCGGTTTCACGTGTTCCAATGTCACCTCATACGTGTGCCAGCCATAATCCTCCTCTGACATTTCCACCAATGTTTCCGTTTTGTTCACATTGCCATAATACTGTTTCAAATAATTATTGGCATCAATGGTCGTGCCGTCCAAGACATATACAGCTTTCGTTTTTGTATCATATTCTCCTGTCTTTTCCTCATTGTAATTGCATGCAATAAATGTCACCTTGACTTTTGCATCACCTTTCAAACTTGATAGTTCAGGAGTTGCCAAGATTCCTAATTTTTGTCCAGCTCCCATTTTCACCATTCCTGGACGCACACAAATTGTACCTTTGGTCGCTTTTGAATTTTCATTCAACTGGCCCCAACTCTTCAAACTTTCAATGTTTCTGACACATTTCCCCACGCTATTGAACAGGCCATATTCATTGTGATACTTACAATAGTTGAATTCATTTGCAACTTCTGTAAGACTGAACGCTTTATCTCCCGTTCTATCGCCTGTCGGGAACGAGAACGCGGTTACAGTGCCACGGTCTTTTCTGGATATTCCCGCACACAGATGAACCATGTCACCGCCCCAGCATATTCTGTCAAAATTCTCACACAACAAAACATCTCCAACTTCTGCAGACGCTGCAGCACCTATCATTACCGTATCATCAGCTAGTGTATGATATTTTACCACATCACTGCTCGGATTTCCTCTATCAGAATTATAGCATGTAACCCTACAGTAGTAGTCTGTGTCAGGTTCCAATTCGGAAAAAACAAATCCGGGAAAGAAGTCAGCCATCTTTGCAAAAGTCCTGTCATGAAGCGAGGACGGAAGGTCAAGAGCAACTTGAAGATCGGAACATGCCGCATCTTTATATAATTCAACCTTGAAGTTATATGTAATATCTACGCTTCGGTCAGCGAATGCTGTCGTTGAATAATTAACGGCCAATTGTCTGGAGGAAGCCCAATTAAGAGATGAAGAAGGCTTTTGAACGACATCTACGGTCTCATTGACGATTCCTGCTCCAAATCTGATTACTGCAAGTGAGTCACCGGTCATAATCCACGTCCAGTCAGAATACTTGGCATCGTGATAATTAGCACGAGCCCTGACATGATACTTCTGCCCTTTCTTGAATCCTGAAAATATCGCGGCATCATTTATAGCGTCGCTCTTGAGAACGATCTGACTAGGAGGATTAACGTCTAGTCCTATCTTGTCTTTTACCAGTTCAACGGTAAAGGAAACAGCGCCGGAATTCAATGCTTTAGTAGCATCCCAATATACCGACAAATCAGTGTCTGTAGAGTTCACTTCATCGTATTCAAGATTCTCTGGACGGGCAAGTGATTTATCCAAACCATAGTCCACGTCTTTCGAACACGACATTGACAGTACACCTATGATAATCAATAATATATGTTTAGTGTTGTTCATATCGATCAAATTTATTTCCAAAGTTCATTCTGAGCCAAGTTCTGATTTACATCAATTGCCGACTGCGGTATAGGTTTGAGATACATCTTCTCTTTCCACACTCGAGGTGTTTGCTCAAACACCAAACAGCCATCGGAATCTACAGAAACATACTTGTTATCAGAAAGGACGATATATTGAGTATTAGCTTGAGCCGCTACCGGATTCTTCACAATGCTGATAAACTTGGTAGAACTGCCGTTAAGAGGCTGAACCGTTCCAACCGGGCAGTAAATACCTCGCCACGCCCTCTCTATAAGATGCCCCAAGTGCCATCTCATAAGGTCTTGGTACCTGAGATTCTCCATAAATAGTTCCGTTCCACGTTCGCGACGTATTTCAAGTAGCCATTTGTCTGTAACCGTATTGTCAAAATATGAAACAAGGTAAGGGTCAGCTTCCGTTGGTGCAATGGCACTTACACCAGCTCTCGCACGCAACAATGCAATTGTAGCTTTCCAATCATCCTCAGTGAACTGTCCCAATTCGGCTTTTGCTTCAGCGTAGTTCAACAGGACTTCCGCATAACGCATTACAGGAATTGAGTTGTAACTCGTTGTGGTACTTTCCAATGAAGAGTCGTCAATATTGAACTTGATAATCTGATAACCGGTTCTGGTAACATTGAAATTAGGTACGGCTTCAGACATTTTGCCTCCCTGAAGTTTTGCATATGTCGGAGTGATGATAGTCTGGGCAATACGTGCATCCCTATTCGAGTTCAGTTCTTCGCAATAAGAGTTTGTCTTATACGATGCATCATCAGTATATCGACTGCCATCTCTATTGAGATACGTATTCAGAAAATCTTTAGTCATCGACCAGCATGCACCGGAAGTGGCCGAGTTGAAATACCATGTTGTAGGATGCATTACAACACCTTCGATATACTCTCTAGCCCATAGTATTTCATCATAGTTTACAGCCTCACTATTGAAGATTTTCCTATACTGAGTATTGACATTTGAAGCATTGTTTTTGATAGAATAGACCTTGCTGTCCATGATGAACTGGCAGGCAGCTACGCACTCATTAAGAAAGTCATCGGCAGATTCAAATTCGGTAGTCCACGCCTTTTGGCATGAAGGTTCTACACTATGATACTTTCGATATGTACCCTCATATAAACAGATCCTTGCCTTCAATGCATTTGCGATGTAACCGTTAATTACACCATGATTGACATACTTGTCAGTCACCAGGCAGTATTTTGAAGCATAGTTGAGATCTTCTAAAATCATATGCATCACATACTCTCTAGAGTCCCTGGTTTTGTAAAGCATTCCGTCATCTTCCGGATCAATTGGTTCTGAATACCAAGGTACAGCTCCGAAGTTCTTCACAAATGAGAAATAGTGCCAAGCTCTCCAAAAACGCCCTACTCCCTCATAATGATTCAGAATTTCTTCGGAAACGCCAGGAGTTTCTCTCAAGTGTTTGAGGAAATAATTAACGTTGTAAATTGGTTTCCAATTTGAAATCGACCAGCCGGCCTGATCGTTTGGAGTCCAACTGCCTGTATAGAAAGTGCTTTGGTTTATTCTTGCTACATAATCAGCGTCGGCATCTCCATAAGTGAGAGATGCTACGGATGGCGTGTAACTGTCTATGAAACCATTAGCGTAGATTTCCAATGAACTTTCATTATAGAACCACTCATCCGCTTGGATTTTTGACGGAGAGGTTTTATCCAGAAAGTCCTCGCACGAGGTCATTGCAACAGTACATATCGCAATGATTATTAATAATTTATAAATATTATGGTTCATATGGATTTATTCTAAAATGTAAGATTGACGCCAAATGTAACAGATTTGAGCATAGGATAACTGTAGCCGTCTGCTTTTCCTTGTGAGTTATATATACCGTTGAAATCTGAATCTCCTGAAGATATGACCTCAGGGTCAAATGTCGTGGTCCATTTACGCATCGGAGTGAAGGTCAACAAATTGTCTCCCGAGACATAAACCCTTAGCCCATCATTTTTCATTTTTTCGACAATCTTCTTCGGGAAAGTATAGTCAAGAGTAATGTTCTTCAATCTGCAATAAGCAGCATTCACAAGGAATCTGTCATTTGGAACCTTTGTCAATGTCCCCTTTTTATCTGTTGCCATGTATGAAGAAAGCTTAGGCCAGAAAGCATCGGGATCAGGATCCTCTTTTGTCCATTGATTTCCAATTTGCGATTTAGGCATCATTGAATATGGCCTTGCGTATTTTCCCCAGAACATACCGGAGTTTACACTTGGATACCAATCACGTTTTCCAACACCTTGGAAAAATATACTGAGACCAATACCGTTCCACGATGCATTGAGATTGATACCATAACAATATCTCGGGTTGGTATTACCGATAATCTTCATATCTCCCGGATCATCCTTTGTGTTTTTACCGTAATTGATGAAATTATCTTCATTTGCATCCTCGAATTTCAAATCTCCAGGTTCGAATTTGTTGCCACGTCTGTTTTGCGTGAAAAAGGTACTTTGATCCGCCCATGAGGCTACCTCTGCATCGCTTTCAAACAAGCCGACAACATGCATACCCCAGATTTCACCAAGTTCCATTCCTTCGTAGTAGTCTGTCAATAACTTTGTCTCATTATTATACTTGTCTATAAAGGATCTGCTATCCCATAACATTGCTTTGATGCCATATGAGAAATTCTTCGAACCTGCCTTGAATGTATCTCTCCAGCCAAGACTGAGTTCCCAACCATTGGTTGTCATATCAGCATAATTGCCTTTTGGGGCGTTGTTGCCATATACCGCAGGGAGAGTCTTTCCTACCGTAAACATATCCACGGTTTTCTTTTTATACAAATCTCCGACAAAGGACAATCTTCCATCCAGAAAATCCATATCCAAGCCAACATCATAGGTGGTAGCCTTTTCCCAAGTCAGCCCATCAGGAATTGGAGCTGGCGCGCTTGTAGTATTGACCTTCTTTCCGTCGATGTACACAGTTGACTGACTGATTGACATATTCTGGGTATATGCGTATGCTGCAACTGCCCCATTTCCAAGAGTACCTGCCGAAAGGCGAAACTTCATGTTCGTCAACCATGGTTTTGCCCAAGTCATGAATTTTTCCTCTGACAGTCTATAGCCAAATGACGCCGAAGGGAACACTCCCCATCTTGAGCTCGCAGGGAACTTGGAAGATCCATCGTAACGGGCACTTGCTTCGAACAAGTATCTGTCTTTCAAATTATAATTGACTCTGCCAAAAAAACCTATAAATGACCAATCGAGACTGCCGTAATCATTCAGGTAATACACGTCGGCTTCCGTCAAATTGAAATTGGCTTTATCTTCGCGGATGAGATTTCTCTCCAACCCCACCGTTCCATGTTTCTTTAGGGACTCAATGTTATAGCCAGCGGTCAATTTGAAAGTATGCACAGGCTTAAGTCTTGGAGTAAAGGTAAAGAAACCTTCTTCCTTGATATATTCCTGACGCGTCCACAACTCCTCATATGAATCCCATGACGGACGTGAAGATTCTATATTCGGGCCATTCTTGAAGGAGTAGATATTCGTTTTTCTATTTCTAGTTGACTGATTGAAAGCATATGACAATGATGTCTTGAAATCAAGAACATCCTTGACGATATGGAACGTATTGGTAAAAGTATCACCAAGTTTGAACGCTTCATCCAATTGGTAGCTTAATCCCGTCTTGAATGCGGAATACCCCACGCATACAGCGGCATCAGTAAAACTACCGTCAGGATTATATGGGACAGTCATCGGATAGGCCTGATGTTCAATCTGGCCTTTTACATTCTGTTCAATTTGGAATAAGACCGGCTGTTTGTAGTATGTCCTATAAAAATTGAGATCATTCTCCATTGTCCACCACTTCTTGACATTTGCGACAACCTTTGCATGAACATTTGCTTTCCAATAGTGGTCATAATCAGTATTGTATATTCCTTTCTGATCAAAAAATTTACCGGATACAGAATATCTGACCTTATCGGAGCCCCCACTTACGTTCAAATCATGCTGAGTATTGTAGGTGTGGTCCTTATACAGAAGCCTAAACCAGTCCGTATTTCCATAATACTGATATTTTCCATCACTCCCGACACCTACGGATTCGTGATAGTATTCATATGTAGGGTCAAGATATCTCTTCCTGAGTTCTCTAAACCATGAATCCGAATACGGGAACAAGTTGTTGAATCCGGTTGGAGTTGTGCCATAGCAACCTTCGTAGCTGGCCAAAGCCTGCTCTGTCCAATATACGGGATCCGTAACATAATCATACTTGACGGTATTGGACAAGATACTGACTGAACCGTTATATTTTACGACGGCTTTGCCAGCCGAAGGGCTCTTGGTCGTCACGAGTATGACTCCGAATGCTCCTCGTGCACCATATATTGCACATGAAGAGGCATCTTTAAGAACGGTAATGGTTTCGATGTCTTCAGGAATGACATTGTCAAGGCCGCTCTCGACACCATCGACAAGTACCAATGTAGAACCGCCTGAACCGATACTTTGGGTAGCTCCACGAACATTCAATGACGCCGAATGATTAGGTTTTCCATCACGAAATTCCAATGTCAATCCTGGTATCTGACCTTGTAAAGCGCGTACGGCACCGGAATTGGCTCTAGTATTCAGGGTTTCGCCCTTGATTTGCTCAACAGCTCCGACGAGGTCTTTTCTTCTCTGTGTACCATAACCCACTACTACCACTTCATCCAGATAGTTGTCTTCGTCAAGTGCTATTTCAATGTTGTTTTGATTGCCGACAACTATGGTTTTGTTCTTGAAACCAATCATTGAGACAATAATTTTTTGAGAAGGCAGAACTTTTATTGAAAAGTGTCCCGCATTGTCTGTAGAAGTAGCATTCTTACTGCCTTCTACATATACGAAAGCGCCTACAACCGGATCACCATCGCGGTTTGCAATTACCTTTCCTGATAAATCAAACGCTGTCCGCGATTGTCCTATAGCTATCAATGAAACCATTGTGAAGCTTAGTAACATGAGTAATAATTTCCTCATACAGTTCTTATTTTATTTGATGATTATATCTCTTAATTGCACCCGACATCAGTTTCCTCCTGAAACTATTATGCAGCCGAGGCCGGCTATGAAGAACAGGAACATGACGGAGAGCAGTCCGTAAACGCTCTTGGAGCCGCCTTTGAATTCTTTCCAGATGAACACACCCCAAATCGCTGCAATCATAGGAGCGCCCTGTCCCAATGCGTAGGATACGGCTGCTCCGGCCTTGCCTGAAGCGATGTAGCTGAACGCTGTACCGAGACACCAGATAGCACCGCCGAGAACACCTACTAGATGAGTTTTAAGTGAGCCGCTGAAATATGCCTTGTAGGAAACAGGCTCGCCCACAAACGGATGACGCATCACGAATGTGTTGAAAATGAAGTTGCTGAGGAACACGCCCACGCTGAAGATGAAGATAGCGCTATATGGAGTGAGCATTCCTTCTGCAGGATGCGCGAAATCATTGAGATCCATAGCCTTGGCCACAAATCTGTAGAACAGGGACATCAGCACGCCGGCTACGATTGCCAGCATGATGCCTTTACGGCTGGCTGCCTTGTCTTCGTCAGATGACTTCTGGACTTTTCCTGATGCTATACCGTTACAGATGATGGCTACCACGATGAGTGCGACACCGATGAACAGAACCACCGGATCACCCTTAGGCGCACCTATATAATTTATTATAACTCCCAAGACTAGGGACAATCCTACTCCGAGCGGGAACGCCACAGACAAGCCGGCGATGGATGTCGATGCGGAAAGCAGGATATTCGAAGCATTGAAAATAACGCCTCCGATGATTACGCTCAAGACATTGGACATCTTGACCTGAGCGAGGTCCTCGAGGAACGGGCGACCCTCCTGACCGAAGCTTCCCATCGTAAACGATATGACAAGCGAGAAAAGCAGCATACCGATTACGTAATCCCAGTAGAAGAGTTCATATCTCCAACTCTTGGATGCCAATTTCTGTGTATTTCCCCACGAGCCCCAGCACATCATGGTGATGAAGCAGAAAACCACAGCAAGGGAATAACTGTTGACGATAAACATAGCAGTAAATATTAAATGTTATTCATTATATAATCCACTTCCTGTCTTGACGGAACTGAATCCTGTGCCCCGGGACGCTGGACGGCGATAGAAGAAGCAACTGTAGCAAAACGGACTGCATCATAAATATCCTTCCCTTCGGACAATGCCACGCAAACGCCGCCACAGAACGTATCCCCAGCCGCAGTCGTATCCACGGCATTGACCTTCCTGGCCGGAATAAAGGTAGTCTCTCCGTCACAGACAACTGAACCCCGGGAGCCCATTGTGATAATAATCTCGCGGACACCTTTACTCTTCAATAGATTAGCCGCCTTGCCGGCTGTCTTGAGATCAGTTATGTCAATGCCAGAGATTGCAGATGCCTCAGTTTCATTAGGTATCAATATCGAGACACACCGCAGAAGTTCCTCGGGGAGCTTCGTGGCGGGGGCCGGGTTGAGGACGACTTTTACGCCGGACTCATGGGCTATTTCTGCAGCACGCACGACGGCGGGCATTGGAATTTCCAATTGAAGGAGGAGCATCCCGGCGCTCCTTATTATATCTGCAGAAGCGTCGATGTCTTCTGGAGTGATGTCCGCATTGGCGCCCGATGCCACGACTATAGAGTTCTCTGCGAGCGAATCGACTGTTATCAATGCTATTCCGGAGGGTTTGTCGGAGTAAAGGATGCGCGAGACATCCAGGCCGCATGAGCGGTAATGTTCCAATGCTTTTTCACCGAACATATCCTTGCCCAGCTTACATATGAAGGATACGTCTCCACCTAATCTTCTGGCAGCAACCGCCTGATTGGCACCCTTTCCTCCGGGGCCCATGCGAAAGTCATCTCCCAGTACCGTCTCTCCGGGCTTTGGAAGTTTGATTGATTTCACTGACATGTCGGTATTGCTGCTTCCGATTACCAGAATCTTTTTACTTGTCATCAGTTGTGTCATTAATAAAATAATGTGATACTTGAACGTAGTGCAGCATTGTCACTATGCGCAATCGTTTTAGCAAATATACGGGCATTGCGCAAAGAAAATTCGCATTTTCGCTACTATTTTGCCTTACTTTCGCAAATTTCCTGCGCAAAAACGATTCAATATTGCGCTATATTTTCATATATTTGCGCCAAGCACTAAAAAAGATTCCAATATGAAAGAGACACTTGCAGGCCTTGCGGCAAAGACCGGATTTTCAATAACGACCATATCCAGAGTTCTCAGCGGAAAGGCTGACCAGCATAGAATCAGTCCTGAGACCAGAGAAAAAATCTTGACAGCAGCCAGGGAAAACAATTATTTTCCAAATCTTGTTGCGCAAAATCTCAGGACAAACCGCACAAACACCATCGGCCTGATGCTGCCTTCCGTAGCGAACCCTTACTTTGCCGACATTGCTAGTTCAGTAATCGAGGAAGCCCGGCACAGGAACTACACCACTATCGTCCTGGACTCTGCAGAAAGCCCGGAACTGGAAAAAGACGGCATTTCCTCCCTTATGTCCAGACAAGTGGACGGCATCATTGCGGTTCCATGCGGCGACGACCCGTCACTTTTTGAGGAAATCAACCGGAAATTCATCCCGGTAATTCTCATTGACCGTTATTTCTCAAATTCAATGCTGCCGTACATCACCACAAACAATTACCTGGGAGGAATCGATGCCATCAACTTATTGATAATGAATGGGCATTCCAACATAGCATGCATCCAAGGAGTGGTCAATTCCCTGCCGAACAAGAAGCGAGTGGCAGGATACTTGGCTGCATTGGACAAGGCCGGCATCAAAGACAAGGCTCTGGTAGTGGGCAATGATTTTTCAATCCAAAACGGTTATCTGGAAACCAAGCTTCTTCTGAACAAGACAGACAGGCCGACAGCGATTTTTGCCCTGAGCAATACCATAATGCTCGGAGCATTCCGGGCAATCCGCGAGGCAGGATTGAAAATACCCGAAGATATTTCATTGGTAGCGTTCGACAATAATATCTATATGGACTACATGACCCCGGCGATTACACGCATTGGACAACCCACCGAAGAAATGGGCAAACTTGCCACAAAGCTCCTGTTCGAATGCATCTCATCCGGAGAGCGCAGCACCACTCAGATAGAGTTGTCTCCAACCCTGATCACCGGAGCGTCAGTAGGTCTATTGTAAATTTATATTTCTTTCCTGATAGCGGCAATGGCCATGCGTAGGACACCGTACGGAATCTTCGCGTCGAAATGCTCGAAGATTGGTTTCAATGCCTTCTCCGCGGGATGTTCCATGCAATATGCTTCGACCTTCTGCAAAGTATCGCCATCTACAAACTCGTGGACATCAATGTCTCCTGAAGCCACGTAGCGTGCCAGATGACCTTCTATCGTACTCTGATTAAGTCCACGCTTTTCGGCAATCTGCTCCACTGTATTGCATTGGTTGTAAAGCCAATACGAATATTCAAAAGTATTCAGTTTCTTGCCGGTATCATCGCGGAGTTCCTCTTTTTTCTCCTTTTTAGGTTTTTCTTGATTGACCTTGACCTTTTTCACCGGCGCAACCACTTCTGGCTCAGGCTTTTTCTCATATTCAAAGTATTCGTAGCAAGAGGAGAAAGCGAGCTCTTCCACGGGTCTGGAGATGTAGTTCATATACGCATCCACGGCATTGTCCCTCATGAAAACAGATGCGGAAACCGGCGAACTCAGGACCAGCCCGTCCAAGGTGCGGCAACGGCTCAGCGCCACATAAGCCTGGCCCGGAGAAAATGCGGCGTGCACATCGATAATGGCCTTGTCGAACGTAAGTCCCTGGCTCTTGTGCACGGTTATCGCCCATGCAGCCTTCAGCGGATACTGCTTGAAACGGCCTATCTGCTTGGATGATATCTCTTTACTCTCCTCGTCGAACTGGTATCGGATATTCTGCCACTCCATCGGCTCGACATCGATTACCGTCCCCGATTCTGCCAGCCTTACGGCAATGCTGTTCTTGTCAATGCTCTTGACCTCCCCGAGCGTTCCGTTGATGAAACGCCGTTCCGGATCATTCTTGATGAACATCACCTGCGCGCCCTTCTTCAATGTCAGGCTGTCTGCAGTCGGATATGACTCCTCGGGAAACGTGCCTGTCACAGCGGCCACAAACGTATATGGCTTACTGTCAAGCTTTTCCAATTCAGTTTCATTGACATAATCCACCTGCCGGTTATGCGTCATCAGCCTGATATAGCCGTCTTCCGGCTTAGGCGAAAAACCTGGAATATAACGGGCATTGAGGTCAGAAATGTCCTGACTGGTCAATGTGCAATCCCTGGCATGGTTCAGTATGTCGATGAAGTGCCTGTCCGTCTGACGATAGACATTCTTCAACTCTATGCAGCTGTATTTCATGCTTTTGAGCGCCGAGCTGCTGAAGAAATACAATGTCTTGTAATATTGTCTCAGAAGTTCATCTTCTCCGCCGTGGGCAATAGGCGGGAGCTGCTGCAGGTCGCCGATCATTAGGAGCTGAACCCCGCCGAACGGCTTGCTGTTGCGTCGGATGCGCCTGAGTTCCACGTCAATGTGGTCCATCAGATCCGCCCGGACCATTGACACCTCATCGATTATCAGCAACTGGAGATGGCGTATCAGTTCCAATTTAGACTTATTGATCCTGAAATCAGATTTCGGTTCAATGACACCCTGCACGAAGGGTCCGAGACCGAACTGAAAGAAGGAGTGAATGGTCATTGCCCCGGCATTGACAGCGGCTATTCCGGTGGGAGCCAGCACGATACATTTCTTTTTAGTATAGCGCACCACCTCCCGAAGGAACGTGGTCTTGCCTGTCCCCGCCTTGCCAGTGAGAAACAGACTCATATCCGTTTTCTCCACAATGAATCTGGCTACATCCAATTCAAAATTTCCTCTTTCCATCTTTCAATATCCGACAAGTTATCCGGACTCGAACAAAGTTAACTGATTTGCTCAAATTCGCAAAGGGATACACGACGGAGGTCTTGTCGTTTCATTTTTAATTACTAAATTCGCGACAGCTTGATACGTCATCTCAAATACAAGAGCGCATTGGCGCTTGTGTTGTTTGCATTCTTTTTTGCATCGACCAACCTGTTCCCCCATGTCCATGAGGGACCTGATGGACGTATCGTGCATTCACATCCATGGAGCGGAAAAGCCCACAGCCACAGCGCCTCTGAGATCCAGTTCCTGCAGATTATCTCTGCAAACATCTATCTGGATAGCGGTCCTGCAGAATTAATCACTGCGGAAAGTCCGAGTTTCTCGTTCATTCCCGTGCAGGCATTCCCAAAAGTCGTCCAGACGGTTTTTCACCATGTACTCGGACTGAGGGCTCCTCCTGTGTCGTTATAACCACAACACATTCCAAACATTATTGGAAAATGAAACGCATAACCTTTTTTTTCAGGTTATGTGCAATGTCATTCATACATAAACGATACAGAATCCATGAAATCAATACATATTTTAACCACCCTCATAGTGGCCACATTCGCTGTATGCTTCAGCGGACAGACAAATGCACAGAACAAACAATCAGACGCGAGCATCTCAGGTCATGTCATTGACGCGAAGACAGGCGAACACCTCCCCTATGTCACAGTAATGGTCGGCGGCACACAGCTCGGGATACAGACCTCATCCTCAGGACATTATGCCATCAGGAACCTCCCTGTCGGAAAACACGACATCATAGCATCATTCGTGGGGTACAAAGACGCAAAAGTCTCACTCGACATCGAAGCCGGAAAGTCATACGAGGTGAATTTCAGCCTAGAAGAGGAA
>HF996027.1:24570-49465 GCA_000432515.1 Bacteroides sp. CAG:545 | reverse complement strand
GACCCGCTCTCCCTCGACGGAGTCGTAGTCAGCGCCACCCGAAACCGCACATCCAGAAAGATGGCACCTACTCTTGTCAATGTCATAGACAGCCGCATATTCGCTACAACATCCTCGCCTACCCTGGCGGAAGGACTCACGTTCCAGCCGGGAGTCCGGATCGAGAACGACTGCCAGAACTGCGGTTTCACGCAGGCAAGAATCAACGGACTCGACGGACACTATTCGCAGATTCTCATTGACTCCAGACCGATTTTCTCAGCGCTTGCGGGCGTTTATGGATTGGAGCAACTACCAGCGTCAATGATTGACCGCGTGGAAGTGGTGCGTGGAGGCGGCTCAGCCCTGTTCGGAGCCTCAGCAATAGGAGGAACGATCAATATCATCACAAAAGAAGCCATGAGGTCCAGTGCTGGAATAAGCCACGAACTCACTTCCATCGGCATGAGCGGCGCATTGGACAACAATACCAGCATAAATGCTTCCATGGTCACAGACGACGGAAGAGGCGGCCTGTTCGTATTCGGACAGAGACGCTCGAGAGACGGCTATGACGCTGACAAAGACGGATTTACAGAAATTCCCTCCCTCAATACCACCACTGTCGGCACAAGAGGACATCTACGGATCAATCCTTTCTCGAAACTTAAATTCGAATATCATGGTGTAAAGGAGTACAGACGCGGCGGTGACCGTCTGGACAGACCTGCACATGAGGCACTTATTGCGGAGCAGACCGAGCATATAAACAACAGCGGTTCCATCAGTTATGACGGACAGAGCCAGGATGGCAGGCATATCTGGAATATTTATGTTTCCGCGCAGCACATACACAGAAACAGCTACTACGGAACCGGAATGGACCCGAATGCGTATGGAAAGACGACTGACTTCACGGCAGTCGGCGGAGGACAGTATTCGTACAAGTTCAACCGCCTGTTTTTCATGCCGGCACAACTCACGGCAGGCCTGGAGTACAGTTTCGACAATCTGAATGACATCTCACTCGGATATGACTATAAAACGGCCCAGAAGATAAATATCCTCGGCGCTTATCTCCAGAACGAATGGAAGAACGAACACTGGGGAATTCTTGGTGGTGTCCGTATTGACAAACATAATCTCATCAGCAGGCCGATATTCTCACCAAGGGTCAATATCCGCTACAGTCCGTTCCGTGATCTGAGCTTCCGTGCCATCTATGCCAAAGGTTTCCGTGCGCCACAGGCGTTTGACGAAGATCTGCATGTTGCAGTAGCCGGAGGAGACAGAATAAGAATCAGGCTTGCCGACAACCTCAAGGAGGAGAAGTCCCACTCGTTCAGCACCTCTGCAGACTGGTATCTCTCCTTGGACAATGTCTCCATAAATCTTATGGCTGAGGGATTCTTAACCATCCTGAAGGACACCTACTCTCTTAGACAGACAGGAAACAAGACCGACGGCGGAAAGAGCACAATCATGGAGAGATACAACGGTTCCGGCGCAAAAGTCTATGGCTGTACAATGGAAGGCAAACTGGAAGTCTCCAAGATTTTCAGCCTGCAAGGAGGCCTGACCATACAGCGAAGCCGTTATGATGAGGCTCAGGCATGGAGCGATGACGAGAATGTGGCTCCAGTCAGCAAAATGTTCCGTTCACCGGACACCTACGGCTATATGGTGGCATGCTACTCTCCCTTCAAAAACTTCGACATTGACCTGTCCGGGACCTACACCGGGTCAATGCTTACCCAGCATCTTACGGGAAGCGGAACCGATGTGGATGTAGCTGTCAACACCCCGTCCTTCTGGGATATGAGCTGCAAGATAAGTTACGAATTCAATGTCATGAAATCCTGCCGCATCAATCTCCACGCCGGTGTCAAGAATATTTTCAATGCCTATCAGAAAGACTTTGACAAGGGAGAATTGCGTGACTCCGGATACATCTACGGCCCGTCTCTTCCACGCTCATTAGTCGTCGGAATGGGACTGAGTTTCTAAAGCCGTGAGATTTCTTCTGGCGAGCGTACTGACATTGCGCTCGACATTGATTCCAGCATTCGGCCAGACCGGCCTCTACTCATATGACGGAGGTTACTTTCTGAGAAACGGTTCGCATTGGGAGGAGTATCGTCCGGCTGAAAGACATGAGGTCTGGAACGAGTATGAGCAGGTGAAGACAAACGGCAAGTTTCGGTTCTGAAAGCATGATTCTCATGTGGTTCCTCGGTGTCCCAACCAGCGACAGCAGGGGATTCGTTCTGTATAAGGACGATGACAAGACGGATGAGGTCCTGTCATACACATCATTGATGCCGACGGTAAGATTGGCTGCACGGTAAGAGGCATTCCGGGACTGACTGCCACTTCTACCGGCCAATTGGGACAGAATGGTAAATTTTACCCATTCCGCAGCACACAAAAAATAACAGGCATCAGGATCTATACTCGCCGGAGCCCGCTATCCCTACCATTCTGAACCAATGAGCATCCGAAGAAGCCTGCGGGTGACTATATAATAAATTGATATACAATTGATTATATAGGTTTAGAGTAAAATGCAAATATGCTCATCACCCTGATTTTTATGGGAGTGAGCATATTGGATAGCGAGTTAAAATCAGCGTAGCGATCAATAGCTCAATAGATTATAAGGATTTGAAATGCAAATATGCTCATCACCCTAATTTTTTATGGGAGTGAGCATATTGGATAGTAAGTTAAAATCAGCGTAATAGTCAATGGCTCAATAGGTTATAATGATTCTTGCGGCTTTATGGGGATGCTCATTGGTTCCAAAATTTACAGGCGTCTCCGCAGTTATGTCTTGACGTACTGCTGAGCGGCCTCAACCTTTGCGTCTTCAAACGTCAATAGTCAAAGGAAACACAGGAGTGCATTTTCGTTGCAAGTTATCTCCTGGCGGACCAGTTCACAGTCGGACAGCAGCATAGCCCGCGGCGAATTGCGAAGCACCTGAGCTGAGCGGGCTTTTGCCGCTGCCGGCGTGATTACTCCCGATGTGAACTTTATAGAGGATTCCAAGAACGCAAACAGAGGTGTTTTTTTTGAACCAATGAGCATCCTGATAAGGCTGTTAATATCAGTGTAATAAGTTGATTGATAAGCAATTGCGCAGGTTTAGAGTAAAATGCAAATATGCTCATCATCCTAATTTTTTATGGGAGTGAGCATATTGGATAGCGGGTTAAAGTCAGCGTAATAATCAATGGCACAATAGATTATAAGTATTCTTGTGGCTTTATAGGGATGCTCATTGGTTCCAAAATTGGTTCCAAAATTTACAGGCGTCTCAGCAGTCGTGTCTTGAGGTACTGCTGATCGTCCTCAACCTTTGCGTTTTCAAACGTCAATAGTCAATGGAAACGCAGAAGAACATTTTCCTTGCAAGTTAGTTCCGGGCGGACCGGTTCATAGCCGGACAACGGCATAGCCCGCGGCGAATTGCGAAGCACCTGAGCTGAGCGGGCTTTTGCCGCTGCCGGCGTGATTTCTGTCTATAAGGCCTTTTCGGGCAGTCTTTGGGGGGGGTATGTATAAGGCCTTTTCGGGCCGTCTTTGGGGGGGGGTAGAAAACCGATAGAGGATGACCCAAAAATTTTTGAGTCATCCTCTATCAACACTTTCAAGTTATTTCCTTATTTCTTGAAATACCTGTTGTAAAGACCCTGGAAACCTGCACCGTGGCGAGCCTCATCCTTTGCCATCTCGTGAACAGTGTCGTGGATAGCGTCGTAGTTCAGCTGTTTTGCCTTGGTAGCGATGGCAAGTTTACCCTCGCAGGCGCCACCTTCAGCCTCGATTCTCTTCTCGAGGTTTGTCTTGGTGTCCCAAACCATGTCGCCGAGAAGTTCAGCAAACTTGGCAGCGTGCTCAGCCTCCTCAAAAGCATATCTCTTGAATGCCTCAGCGATTTCAGGATATCCTTCACGGTCAGCCTGACGGCTCATGGCCAGGTACATGCCGACCTCGCTGCATTCACCGGCGAAATTCGCCTCCAGACCTTCGTGAATCTCAGCGTCGCAACCTTTGGCAACACCGATAACGTGCTCACAAGCCCAAGTCTTGGCAGCATCTTCCTTGATTTCTACGAATTTGTCAGCTTTTGCGTGGCAAACCGGACACTCTGCAGGTGGGTTCTCGCCTTCATAAACATAGCCGCAAACGAGGCATCTGAATTTCTTTTTCATATTCTATTCTCCTTTTTTAAAGCAGTTGCACGTAAATTATAGGATAAACTCACTGTGGTAAACTGCCTGTGATTGTTGTTTTTATAGTTTCTAATTTAGAAAATCTCTAAATTGCACTACAAATATACGGACATTTTTAGAATATCCAAATTTTTTCTTGAACAAAAATGCTGTTTTTTGTAAGATTCTTCACCTAAATTTGTATATATGTAAAAACGGAATAATAAACAGGATAATAAAACTGATAATATAACTATGCCGCAATTTTTGAAACAGATAGCAGAGCACTATTACAACACACAGAATATCAGTGATTTGTGCTTTGTCTTTCCGAACAGGAGATCCATGGTCTTCTTCAGGAAGTGGTTGTCCGAGACCGCGAAGAACGATCCGCAGTCCAAGGTGTTCACGATGCCGGAACTGCTGACAATGAACGATTTCTTCTACAAAGTAAGCGGGGCAGCCGTGACGGACCGTGTAAGTCTTCTGCTGGAGCTGTATGACTGCTACAAGGCCCTGAATCCTAAAGCGGAATCATTGGACGACTTCATCTTCTGGGGAGACGTCATCCTCGGCGACTTCGATGACACGGACAAGTATCTGGCCTCGCCGAAACAGCTGTTCACCAATGTCGCCGACTTCAAGGAGATACAGGATGATTATGCCTATCTGTCTGAGACTCAGGAAGAAGCCATTCGGAATTTCATATCGCATTTCCGTAAAGGAGGAAAACTCACGGTGAATATCGGCTCGGAGAGTCCAGATGTGAAAGAGCGCTTCCTTATGATATGGAATCTGCTCTATCCGCTTTACACCTCGTTCAATTCTGCATTGACAGAAAAAGGCAAAGCCTACGAGGGCATGGTTTACCGCTCGTTCGTGGAACGTCTGAAGACTGAAAGCGCCCGTGACATATTGAAGGCGGCCTTTCCGCGTTCGGACAAGTTCGTTTTCGTCGGCCTCAATGCATTGAATGAATGTGAGAAGGCGGTAATGAGGAAAATGCGGGATGCCTCGCTTGCGGAATTCTGCTGGGATTACTCGTCCGAGATGATACAGGATCCTATGAACCGCGCGTCCATGTTCATGTCATCCAATGTCGTGGAATTTCCACAGGCATTCAGCATTGACCCGGGAAAAGCCTCCGGCGGGAGTTTTGTCAATGCAGGTGTCACTGAGCCTGAAAACGGTCCGAAGATTCACGTCATGAGCGTGCCGTCTTCAGTAGGGCAGACCAAGCAGATTCCTTCATTGCTGGCCCCTGTCGCAGAACAGAAGAAGGCAGGACAGGCGGACTGGTCAGATACCGCCATCGTGCTTCCTGATGAGAGTCTGTTGATCCCAGTGTTGAACACCCTTCCTCTGGAAATCGGAACTGTCAATGTGACAATGGGTTATCCTATGTCTGGCAGTGACATATATAGTCTTATGAACGATATATCCGCCCTCCAGCTGCATGTCCGCAAGCAGAAAGACGGCTGGGCGTTCTACCATAAGCAGGTGTGGTCGATTTTCTCGTCTGGCATCATAGCATCCATGATGGACGGGCAGGCCAGGCAGCGTGTGAAGGAAATCAAGACGGCGGCAAAATACTATATTCCTCAGTCGGATTTTGCAGGAATTGAACTGTTTGAACTGATTTTCAGGCCGGTGGTGACAGATGCCAAGGCTACTTCAGCAGAGCAGATAAAGGCATTTGCGCAGTACCAGCTGGATATCCTCAGTGCCTTGGGCGCGAAGATGACCATAATGAGCGGAATGGAGCTCGAAGTGCATTTCGCCAAGCAGTATTACCTCTCTGTGAACAGGCTCAAGTCGCAGGTGCTGAGCATATTGCCTATGACTTATACCCGTCTGCTGCAGTCATTGATAGGAGGCATTTCCGTTCCGTTCAATGGGGAGCCGCTCAAAGGACTTCAGATTATGGGGCCGCTCGAAACCAGAGCATTGGACTTCAAGAATCTCATTGTCCTTTCCTGCAACGAGGGAACTTTTCCGCACCGCAGCGTGAGCTCGTCATTCATTCCGCCGGAACTCCGCAAGGGCTTCGGGCTCCCTACCTATGAGAATCAGGATGCCGTCTGGGCGTATTATTTCTTCAGGATGATCCAGCGTGCGGAGAATGTGTGGCTGCTGTATGACTCCAGGACGGAAGGGCTCAAGTCCGGAGAGGAAAGCCGGTACATCAAGCAGCTGGAGTACCAGTACAAGTATCCGCTCATGGACAGGTCCGTGGTGGGTTATGATCTGAAAATCCCTGAAGGTGAGGATGTTATAGCGAAGACTGACGAGGATGTGGAGATTATGAAAAAGATGACTTTCTCAGCTTCGTCCATCGAAAAGTATCTTTCGTGTCCGGCAAAGTTCTACTATACTTATGTGAAGCGTCTCAAGGTGGAAACGGAGGTCTCCGAGTCCCTTGACAACAGTATGCTCGGAACGGTGTTCCATGATACTATGCTCGCCCTCTATAAGGGAGGAGAGGCTCTGCAGGCTGAGTTCGATATGTCGAGGGAAAATGTCCTTGCCAATGTGAAGAAGCCTCTGGAGGTAATCACGAAACAGTACATCGAGTGGCTCCTGTCCCAGAAGAAGGAAATTATCGGACCTAAAATCAGGACATTGATAAAGCGTCAGCTCAATGCAGATGAAATTGCCGGCCGTAACCTGGTATTTGAGGAGATTCTCAACAAATATGTCGTGAAGACTCTCCAGACAGATCTGGCTCTGATGGAAGAGTACAATACTGACAGATTCAGGGTAATCGGTCTGGAGCTGGAGCGTTTCTGGGATTTCAAGGGGCACAAATTCAAGGGTTACATTGACCGTATGGACAGCTTCCGCGATGATGAAGTCAGGATAGTGGACTACAAGACCGGCAAGGTGGATGAGAAAGAAGTCAAGATCAATGATGAGAATGCCGATGGTGTGGTGGATGCGCTTTTCAGTCCTGACACCAAGTCGAAAAACCGTCCGGAGATAGCCGTGCAGCTGTTTGTGTACGACCGGTTCGTGGAGAAGGATGTCGAGGACAAGAGCGTGCTTAATGTGCTTTATCCTATACCCCGTCTGTTCAGTTCACCCGAGCTTGCGTCGAATATCCTCTCGTCCAGGGAGTGCGTGGAGTTTGACGATAAGGTTACTGAAAAGCTGGAAGGCCTGTTTGCGGAAATGATGGATACGGGCACTGATTTCCGCAGGACCAAAGACAGTGACACATGCAAGTATTGTGATTTCAAGAAGATTTGTGGACGTTAATTGAGGAAAATATGATTCAGATTTTGAAAGCGTCGGCAGGTTCGGGAAAGACTTTCAACCTTGCCAAAGAATATATAGAACTTCTTATGCGGAGCGGTGATCCGTATGCGTACAGGCACATTCTCGCTGTGACATTTACCAACAAGGCCACAGACGAGATGAAGCAGCGTATTCTCGACGAGCTGGACTGTCTGGCTTCGTCTCCGGAGAAGTCCAAATACATGGACGGTATCAGAGAAAGTACCGGAAAAACTGAGGAATGGGTATCCAGGATGGCGGAAAAACTCCTCGGCAACATATTGAATGACTACAGTTCTTTTTCTGTCAGCACCATTGACCGGTTCTTCCAGCGGACACTGAAAGCGTTCTCCAAGGAGATTGGCCAGTTTGCCTCATATCAGGTGGAACTGGACAAGAAATCGCTTGTGACTGAGAGCGTTGACCGTATTTTGGATTCATTGACGCAGGACAGCAAATCTCTGCTCGACTGGCTGACTGACAGCGTGACCGAACAGCTCAATAGCGGTGGCAAGTTCTCTCTGGATCAGGAACTCTATAATACGGCTGAGGCTCTGCGCAATGATGAACACAATGACTTGGTGGAAAAATACGGCATTGACGAAAATGCTTTCTGCTCAAGGGAATCCTTGAAGGCTCTGAAGAAAGAATGTGATGACGTGGTGGAGACGTTTGTCGGAAAAGTCAAGAAACTTGCCGGCGAGATTGTCTCGGGCCTTGACGGGAATATCGATTTGTTTTTCAGGGGCTTCGGTACTCCGCTGAGCAAATGCGCTGCCCTCAAGCGCGGGGAGAAATGTCCTGTTCCGAGTGACAATTTCCTGAAAAATGCGTCGGACAAGAAATGTTGGCTGAAAAAGGCCAATGCCTCACGCCTGCCTGAATTTGAGGGATGGCTTGAGAGGCCGCTGGCAGAGTTCTGTGCTCTCTTCGGTGACAGTTACAAGGAGTATCTCACCGCAGAAACAATACGTTCACGGATTTTCTCGCTCGGCTTGCAGAAAGAGATAAATGATTCATTTACAGATCTTATGAGAGAGAAAAATGTGTTGAGCATTGACGATTCCAACACTATTCTCAAAGGGATAATCGACGGATGCGACGCCCCTTTCATCTACGAGAAACTCGGTGTCAGGTTCGATCATTTCCTTATAGACGAATTCCAGGACACGGCCAGGATTCAGTGGGACAATTTCCGTCCGCTGCTGGCCGACAGTATCGCGAATGGCAATGGAAACCTGATTGTCGGGGATGTGAAGCAGAGTATCTACAGGTGGCGCGGCTCTGACTGGAAATTGCTGGATTCCACGCTTCTGGAGCAGTTCCCGGGTTCCATGCAGGTGCCTCTTCTGTCCAATTGGAGAAGTGCGGATACCATCGTGGAGTTCAACAATTCGCTCTACCCATATGCGGCCATGATGCTGGACCGTATGACCGGACTGCCTGACAAGCGAATCTCTAAAATATATTCTGACGTAGTGCAGACTCCGAAGTCCAAGCATCCTGAGTTCAAGGGCAATGTGGATGTGCTTTTCCTGAAAGATAAAGAAAATCCCGACATTCAGCTCGAGGCTGTGGTCAATGAGGTGAGGCGGCTTGTGGCCCTGGGCGTTTCCTATTCGGAGATAGGAGTGCTCGTCAGGACCAATGATACGGGCGCGTCCATAGCTACGGCACTTCTCGAGGCGGATATTCCTGTGGTTTCGGATGATTCGCTCAACGTGAAGATGTCACCTGTGATAAAGCGTCTTGTTGCATTGTTGTCATTTGCTGACAATCCGGAGGACAAGCTCAATTCGTTCCTTGCCTCGTCTCTTCACATTGACCCGCCTGCGCAGTGGCATTCGCTCGTCGATCTGTGTGAGTATTTCATAAGGTCAATGAAATCTGCACTCGGTACTCGGTTCAGTGGGGAAGTGCCTTATATCCAGGCTTTTATGGATACTGTGCAGGACTGGGCTCAGATAAACGGCAATTCTCTTTCGGATTTCCTCAAGTATTGGGATGGCGTGGATCCGAAAATCAGTTCTCCGGATGGCGCTGACGCCGTGAGGATTATGACGATTCACAAGTCCAAGGGCCTGGCATTCCCATATGTCATCTTCCCATATACGGAAGGCGTGAAGCTTTATAAGCCTGGTTTGCATTGGTGCAGACCTCAGATGAAGACAGGGTCAATGACTTCCGCTTCCCGTGGTATATATCAGGTCAATCTGAGTTCCGACGTGGAGAATACGTTTTTCGCTGAAAGCTATCGTGACGAGTACCTGATGCAGATGGTGGATGCCATCAACACTTTCTACGTGGCGACAACCAGGGCGAAGTATGGAATGACCATCATATCTTCTTGTCCTTCAGACACTTTCTTCAAATCCTTGAAGAATGGTACACCTGACAACTTCTCGAATTTCTCGCAGATACTGTACTGCTACATTATCGACAAGAGCTCCGGTGACGGGTTTGTCCATCTGGCCTCTTCTGCAGAAACTGAGATTCCTGAAGGCGGGGAAAGATACCGCAAAGGCTTGCCTGCAACACTTCCGAAGGACAAGAGCGAGGAGACGAAAAAAGTGGTGCAGATGGTGCACGTGGATGAATATCCTTCATTCCCGCAGAATGCTGATGCTGGGGCCGAACGTCTGAAATTCAGCACGGAAGCCGGAGATTTCTTCTCGGAGGACGGTATGACCGGCATAGAAGCGTCCGGCAGACTTCGCGGAGTGGTGCTGCATGACATATTGTCCAGAATCATTGTCCCGGAAGATCTGGAAGGCGCATTGTCGGCAAGTTTCGATGCCGGCGAGATCGATGAGGCTGAAATGACGGATATCAGGTCAATGTTGAAGGCGGGTCTGGAGTTGGCGATCCCGTTGGGTTGGTTCCCTGAAGACCGCAGCGAGGTCATCAATGAAACATCCGTAATGATGTCCGACGGGCAAACGCGTCGTCCTGACCGTGTGGTGAATGACAACGGCAAGATCATAATCGTGGACTTCAAGTTCGGCGCTCCGACCGCTTCTTATGAGTCCCAGGTGAAGGAATATGCGGATATGTACCGCTCTCTGGGATATCAGGACGTCACTTCCTATCTTTGGTACGTCCCGGACGGACGAGTCCAGAAGGTGTCGTAGGGCGGACGATACAGGTTAGCGCAACCTGTAAGTAGCTGAGTGATAGCTGTTTAATCATTTTTAGAGTTGTGGTTTTCTCAACTCTGATTTTGGCTAAATAATTGGTAATCTGCAACTTACGCGCTGCGTGTATTGCTGAACTCCAGGTGTGTATGGCAACAAGAAGCCCCTGTGAGGACCAGGCCCTCCCGCTTCGCGGGTCCCTCCCTCTAGTACCGAGGGCGGTAAGTCCCCACAGGGGCAACCTTGTTGCCGGCTACAATGGCTTCGGTTATCTATATTTAGTGCAGCTGGCCGTCTAACGGAATTCTTTAGGGAACCAGGGCATCCTCAGATGCCGGGCCGGAGTTGGCGTGCAGGGCAGGCCCCGCGGCGAATTGCGCAGCACCCTGAGCGGAGCGGGCCCTTGCCGCTGTTCGGCGCTCACGCGCCAGTCGTAAGCGTCTCCGCGGTTACGTCTTGACCGGACTATTGTTGTTTGTCAAGACAATACAATACAAAGTGTCGCCATAACCGCACATAAGCGCAACCTGTAAGTCGCTGTGTGATAGCTGTTTAACCATTTTCAGAGTTGGGATTTTCCCAACTCTGATTTCGGTTAAATAATTGGTAATCTGCAACTTACGCGCTGCGCCCCATGTGTCACAAGCCGTGCGGCGGCATGGCCCGCGGCGAATTGCGAAGCACCCTGAGCAGAGCGGGCCCTTGTCGCTGCCCGGCGCTCTTGCGTCAGTTTCCAGCTAAGCCTCTGCCCAGCCGTCAATTGTCTTGGTCACAGAAGAGAACTTGATGCCGAGCGTGATTATCTGCTTGCCGCTGGCGAATTCAATAAACTGAAGAGTTCCGCTTTAACAGTGTCATTGGGGTAATCGAGAAGATATGTATCAAATCTGGGATCATATCCTGCTAGAGTGAGATATCCATAACAATACATCAATGACAATGGAGAAAGGAAGTTGGTGTCACAACTATTTAATATAAGATATGAGATTTCTGAGTGTGAAACATTTTCCATATCATATTGTCGGCTTTTCACTAAACTAGATAATCGAATAGGCATTTCAATGCACGACTGTTCGATTCCGTTTGTTCCAAATGCCAAGAACAGACTATACGGATTATATAACATAGATGAGCCATTGTCGAAATGATACCCACCATACATTGCTTTAAGTTTCTTATAGCAATCAGATTTACTAATTTCACAGAAACGTGCCAGCTCGGAAACATTGCTATCAAAATACTGCTTCACCTCAGCATCTGAAATACCACAAATATCTGAATAATTCATATTCATAGATATGTCATCAAGATTAAGGCCGCTGCTGAAACTCATTTTGCCGAGTTTTGTAACTCCAGTCAAGAACGCAAATCTTATGGCATTGTCCTTTCCTTTTATGACGCTGTAGAAGCCCTGAAGCTTGCGCCTGAACTGCTCCATAAGTTCAGGATTGTCAATGTTGTCGATTATCGGCTTTTCATATTCGTCGATGAGAATGACGACTTTCTGGCCGGTCTTCCGGTATGCGGTATCGATAATATTTTCAAAGCGGACACTTGCGACATGTTCACCTGTGCAGATCTCATAACGCTCTTCATACTTGGATAAAAAAGAGTTGAGCTTGGAATAAAGTTCATCAACAGACAAATATGCAGCTCCCGTCAAATCCAGATGCAGGACAGGATATTCCGTCCATTCCTTCTCCAGCGACTCCATCGCGAGGCCCTCGAAAAGTTCTTTTCTTCCACTGAAGTATGCCTCCATAGTAGATACGAGCAGACTCTTTCCGAACCGTCTCGGACGACTCAGAAAATAATACTGTCCAGAGGCTGCCAACCTATATATCAAGGCTGTTTTATCCACATAGACAAATCCTTCGGTGCGAATCTTTTCAAAGCTCTGTATTCCTATCGGGTACAACATATTCCGTCCTCCATGTTTATATTTTGTCCGGTCAGGGACCAACTGCCCAAACACTACAAAGATAATCTTTTACGTACAAAAATAAAATATGTGCTATTTGTGTTCAAAACCACGCCAATGTCACGCGCCTACGAGAGCACAACACAGACTGTGTACAAGGCGCTGGGCAGCGGCATGGCCCGCGGCGAATTGCGCAGCACCCTGAGCAGAGCGGGCCCTTTGCCGCTGCCGGCGCTCATGCATCAGTCGCCAGAAATCGGAAAAGAAAAAAACAAATTTTCCTTTTCACTCGGCTTTCACTATATTTGCAGAGAATGGCGTTTTCTCTAAAAATGAGGAAATGTCTGCGAGATAAAAGTGAAAAGATAATACGATTATGGATAAATATTACGAAGAAAACCCGATAGTTCTGGACTATAATACAGAGAGGGAAAAACTGGATATGCCGGAGTACGGACGCAACGTCCTGAAGATGGTGGAGGAAGTCAAGTCATTGACAGACAGGGAAAAACGCACGGAACAGGCTAAGGCCGTGGTGCGAGTGATGGAGATATTGAACCCTCAAGTGCACCAGGAGGACAACTGGGAGCACAAACTCTGGGACCATCTGTACATAATGGCAGGATATGACCTGGACGTGGACTCGCCGTTCCCGGCTCCGTCTCCGGAGCAGAGGAAATCACACCCTGAAGTTATCCCTATCAAGAAAAAACCAATCCGTGCCACACATTACGGAAGGAATATCGAAAGTATCATTGACCTGATCGCAGGCGAGCCTGACGGGGAGCAGAAGACAGCGATGATCCGTTCTCTGGCGATGTATATGCGTCAGCAGTACCTGATCTGGAACAAGGACAGCGTGGCTGACGAGACGATTTTCAATGATATCGAGAAACTGTCCGACTATCGTATCCGTGTTCCGGAAGGACTGACATTGTCCCGAATTTCATCGGACTCCACGTTTGCAAGACCGGGCATGTCCATAGATTTCGCGCAGGTCAGAAAGAACGGGAACGGCCAGCGCAGGAATTTCGGCAAGAAGAATCAGAAACGATAGCGTCGTATGTCCGGGATGATTGACAAGGTCCGGGATTCTCTGGACAAGAAGCATATATTGCTCAGAAGAGTGGTAGGCGGCGTTTTGGCCGTTGCCACTCTGCTTATTGCTGTAAGTTGTCTGTCCTATTTCTTTACATGGAAACAGGACCAGAGCCTCTTGGCAGATCCGGAAGTGATAAAGGATACGGCCAAGGTAATAGCCAATTTCGGTGGCGCTTGGGGACTCAAGATCGCTTCTGTATTCGTTTCGGAGTGGTTCGGCCTCGGCTCATTGGCAGTCATTGTGGCGCTTGCGCTTGTGTCTGTAAGATGCCTGTTCGGAAAGCAGAAATTCCCGGTGCTGAGATATGTTCTCTTGGCATTGACAGGAGCGATGATACTGTCTTATGCATTGGCTTTCATCTCTATACGTTTCGGGTTCAATACTTGTTTCGGAACCGGTCTCGGCGGTGGCTGCGGCTCTCAGATGGTGGTCTGGTCTGAACACCTTGTGGGCGTGCCGGTTACATTGTGCCTGATTCTCGCGCTCATCGCGGCTTGGGGATATTTTGCAAGTTCCCGGTTCTCCAGATGGCTTTCTACTGAAACTGCTCCGGCCGGAAAGAAGCGTGGAGTGACGTTTGATTTCGTCTCCAAGAAGGACGAATCTGTGGAAGTGGAGAAGAAAGATGCCGAAAATGAGCCTGTTGAGGAAAAACCTGAGCAGGAAGTGCCAGAAGAGCCTGTAGAGGAGGTCCCGGTAGAGCCCGTGACACCGGACTCGGAAGTGGAGAAAGATACAGGAACTGACACAGATACTGGAAAGACGGATACCGGAAAACCGGATGACGATATGCCTGAGGTGGTCAAGGGCGAGGGCCTCACCACTGTTGTCCAGGAGAATTTGCCGCCGATTGACGTCAGAGGCGAACTGCCTGATTACAAGTTCCCTACACTCGATTTGCTGAAGGACTACACTTCATCCATATATTCCGTATCGTCTGAGGAACTGAAGAGCAACAATTTCAAGATCAAGGCTACGCTTCAGACCTATAAGATCGAAGTCCGGGAAGTGAAGGCTGTGGTAGGTCCTACCATTACCCTCTACAAGCTTTATCCGGCTCCGGGTGTCACTGTCGCCTCCATCATGAACAAGGACAAGGAGATAGCTCTTGCCCTCAATTCGGACAGGGTGCGTCTGGTTATGCTTCCGGACTCCATCGGTATTGAAGTTCCGAACCTGAAGCAGTCGATAGTGCCGTTGAAGGCGGTTCTGAACAATGATGAGTTCCGTAACAGCAAGGCCGAGCTGCCTATCGCCATCGGCTACGCTACTCTCGCGCAGAAGGTGGAGGTGTTCGACTTGGCGGATGCTCCGCACTTGCTTGTGGCAGGTGCCACCAAGCAGGGCAAGTCAGTGGGACTGAATGTGATGATCGCTTCATTGCTCTTTTCCAAGCATCCTTCAGAACTGAAGTTCGTGTTCATTGACCCTAAGATGGTGGAATTCAGTTCCTATTCGCGTCTGCTCCATCATTATCTTGCGGTTCTTCCGGATTCGGGCGATGCGAAGGAGGAGCTGGACAATTCGATTGTCAAGAAGGCGCCGGCTGCCGAGGCTGTGCTCCGCTCGCTCTGTATCGAGATGGATGCCCGTTATGAGCTGATGAACAAGGCTGGTGTGAACAATATTGTCCTGTACAATGAGAAATATAAGGAAAGGCATCTGCTTCCTACCATGGGACATCACTATCTGCCTTATCTTGTGACAGTTATAGATGAGTATTCCGACCTTATAATGTCTGCCGGCTCGAGCGGCGAGGACAAGACGAGGGCACGAAGCATCACAACTTCCATCATCCGTCTGGCTCAGAAAGGCCGTGCTGCCGGAATACATATAATATTGGCCACGCAGCGTCCTTCCGTCGATGTCATCACAGGCCTTATCAAGAACAATTTCCCTGCACGTATCGCGTTCAGAGTGTTCTCAGGTACCGATTCCAAGACTATTCTCGACTCGACGGGCGCTGAAAAGCTGATCGGCAAGGGTGATATGATTTACAATGCCGGGGCCAATATGGTCCGTGCGCAGTGCGCGTTTATCGGCAATGACGAAATCGCCACGCTTACCAAGTTCATCGGCGCACAGGAGGGCTACAAGAAGAGTTTCAATACCCCTTATTATCTTCCGGAGCCTACTGACAAATCGGATGAGGGCGGAGTCGGTGCGCTTAATGTCAATGATCTTGATGAGCGTTTCGAGGAGGCTGCAAGACTTGTGGTAACGACCCAGAAGGGTTCCACTTCGGATCTGCAGAGGCGTTTGGGCATGGGTTATGCAAAGGCAGGAAGAGTGATGGACCAGCTTGAGTCAGCCGGAATCGTCGGCCCGCAGGAAGGTTCGAAGCCTCGTCAGGTGCTGATCGGTGATATTGACGAACTGGAACTCCGTCTGAAGGAATTGAAGGCAAATCAATGATATTGAATATGTTGCGAATGCTGAAAATGACATTGACAGCGATTCTCCTGCTTCTGTCTTTTGTGGCCGTGGCACAGGATATCGGGTCTGCGCAGTCTCTTTCCCGTCGTTTTTCTGATGCGGAGAAGGGGAGTTGCGTTACGTTCAGTTATTCGTTTACGATGCGCGGTAATGCTCCGGTTCGCGGTGAGGGCACAGCCGTCCTTCAGGGCAATATGTTCATTGTCAAGGGCAATGGCATGGAGATATGGTGTGACGGGAAGTCGAGATGGACAGCGGACAGGGCTGCGAAAGAGCTGATTGTGGAGGATGTGGACGGCCTGGCTTCTATCGAGGCGAATCCTGCTCTGCTCATCAGTTCGCTTGAGTCGAGTTTCAGGCCGACAGAAACCGCTGTGGAATCTGTTTTAGGAAAGAAACTGCATAAAGTGTCTTATGTCCCGTCTGTGAAAGGTACAGGTGTCACGGCTCTGGATGTCTGGTTTACAGATGCTGCCAAACCGCTGATAGTCAAACTGTCAGCTTCTCTCGGGAAAAAAGGCATCGTGGATCTGAAGATCAGTTCAATGTCATTCGGCCCGCTCCGTGCGGCTTCGTCTTTTGTGTTCGGCGGCTCGGATTCTTCGTGGGTAATTACCGATCTGCGTTGAAATTGACGGATTTCCATTCCTGCATCTTGCCTTCTGAGTCAGAGTAGATGAGGTATCCTGCGAGTTCGTCAGGTCTGCTTTCTATGAATTCTTTGGCTTTTTCCAGACCGATTACCATACAGTAGGTGGCATATGCGTCCGCATCTGTCGCATTTTTCGCTACAATCGTGGCGCTCAGCAGGTTATGCTCCACCGGATATCCTGTGCGCGGGTTGATGGTATGTGCATATTTCTTGCCGTCACTGATATAGTATTTCCTGTAATTTCCTGAAGTTACGATGCCGCAGGCCGCACCGTCGGATTCCCATATCCCGTCCAGGTCTTTTCCTGGATCGTTGTTCCCGTCCACAGGCCTGTCAATGCCCACTTTCCATGGTTTTCCGTTCGGGTTGAGCCCGTCGAGATAGATTTCGCCTATGTCCACGAGCATGTCCTTTACGCCCAGTCCGTACAGGTATGCCGCCACTACGTCGCAGCTGTAGCCCTGTGCAATGGCATTGAAATTAAGTCTCGCGGGGACTCCTCCTTTCAGGTCATCAAGCAGTACGTCTGAAGATGTGATGAACTTTCCGGTGTTTGTGTCATTGACAATATCCCTTCTGAGTCTGTCCATTCCGCAGCCCTCCAGTACTTCACGCACTTTGTCGTCCGACGGGAGCGAGTCGGTGGAGAAACCGAAGCCCCAAAGGTCGAAGATCGGGCCTGCTGCCGCATCGAGCGCTCCGTCAGTTTCTTTTTCGTAGTCCCAGGCACGGGTGTAGATGTCTTCGAACATTCCGTACCGGCTGACATAGATGCTGTCGCCGGCATTGAACCGGCTCAGGAGCGAGCCTATGTTGTAGCCGGAAAGGGTGGTGTCAATGCAGTTGAGGATGGAGTCAATGCCGTTGCGTATTTCCTCAGGCGATTTCTTTACCAGTCCGTTGCCGGTATTCAGATTCAGTTTGACGGTGTAGGTCCCGCCCTGCGCGTAGCCCTGGATGGAGATGTATTTGTCGGCATTTTTGCAGGAAATGCACATTGAACCTGCCACAAGCAGGATTATTGATGATCTGATAAAATTCATTACGTCGTGTCTGTTGATAGGTTCGGCAAAGTATTTGTACAAATGTACGCGTTTTTGTCAGGAAAAACGTACATTTGCAATTATTAAATTTTATAACAGCTTCTAAGATGGGTTTTAAGAAACTGATGATTGTGGCCGTGGCGGTTATGGCGGCGTTGTCTTTTCAGGCGTGCAAGAAGAACAAATCAGATGATACATATACTGCATCTCCGACGATTCCCGGTACATTGAAATTCGATGCTCCTGTTTTCGTTGCCAAGGGGGATGTGCTTAATCTCGTTCCGCGTGGACTTCAGGTGGATACGATAGATGTAGGTTATTATTGGACTGCATCACCTCTTACCAAGACAAAGGATACCACGAAGTTTGTAACTGACCCGAGAACGATGACGGGCGCGTATAAACTCACTGTCAGGGATACCATCTGTACAGCGACATTGACCTGTACAGCCTTTGCGAAGGGATATTCGAACAAGTCTTATTCTCGGACAATCACTGTGGTGGACCCGTCAATGAACGGCTCTATCCTATTTGACGGAATCGAAATCAACGCCCGTAAGTTCAAGGACGAGAGGGACGGCAAGTCATATTTCTACAAGAAGATAGGTGACCGTGAATGGTTCTCTCGTAACTTGGCGTGGAAAGGAGCAGGTCTGTCATTCCAGAACTGCGAGGTGATGGATGCCATTTACGGAAGATATTATACATGGACAGAGGCCCAGACTGCTTGCCCTGCAGGATGGCGTGTGCCGTCTGACGAGGACTGGTTCGCTCTGGCTCAGGCAGCTGAGTATAAGGGTGAGGCCAAAGACGGCAGTTTTATGGGCATTGCCGGAGCGCTGATGGTAAACGCTTATTTCAATAATACCAGGATGTGGGAGTATTGCCCCGAAGTGAAGATTACCAATAAGGCCGGCTTCTCAGCTATTCCTACGGGATATGGAACCAAAGCTTCAAGTGATTCGTTTACAGGGGACTTCGAGTATGCTGTATATTGGAGCTCAGAGTCTGTGGCTACAGAGGGTGAAGAAACGACGGGCGTTTACAGAATGATATACTGGCAGAAGCCGGATGTCATCAGGGCAGCTGTGGACAAGACGAATTTCATCGCTCCGGTGCGTTGTGTGAGGGATGCCGCTTCAGAAGAAACAACCAATTAACCTTAATATTTAGTAGTATGAAAAAAGGACTAGTAACCACCATCGTGGTAGCCGTTGTCGCATTAGGCATTTTTGGCTGGATTAAAAACAATTATAACGGAATGGTTGAGGGAGAAGAAGGCGTGAGATCTGCCTGGTCACAGGTAGAGAATGTATATCAGCGCCGTGCCGATCTCATACCTAATCTCGTGGCCACTGTCAAAGGCTATGCTACCCACGAAAGCGGAACTCTTGAGGCTGTCGTCAATGCGAGAGCCAAGGCTACCCAGGTAACTGTGGATCCTAACAAGCTTACAGAAGAGAGCATCGCGAAATTCCAGTCGGCTCAGGGTGAGCTCGGCAATGCAGTAGGCCGTCTTCTCATGTCTGTCGAGGCATATCCTGACTTGAAGGCAAGCCAGAATTTCCTCGAGCTCCAGGCTCAGCTTGAAGGCACAGAGAACCGTATTTCTACGGAGAGAATGAAGTATAATGAAACTGCTCAGTCATATAACACACTGATCAGAAGATTCCCTCAGAATATCATCGCTTCGATTTTCAATTTCGAACAGAAAGGTTACTTCAAGGCATCTGAAGGTGCAGATACTGCTCCGAAGATTGAATTCTAAGAGTTTCCGCTATGTCAAGGCGATTTTCATTATGTGTACTGCTGCTGACCGTATTCGCGTCAGTGGCAGTCGCTTTTCCGGCAAAACCGCAGCCGCCGAGACTTGTCAATGATCTGGCCGGCATCTTTACCGAAAAGCAGGTTTCAGAACTCGAGTCCAAACTGGTGGCTGTCGATGATACCACATCCAATCAGATCATGGTCATTACCGTGTCTGACTTGGAGGGATATGAGCCGGCAGAATATGCTACCCGTATCGGAATCGACTGGGGAGTGGGTTCCAAGGATTTCAACAATGGTGTGGTGCTTCTCGTAAAGCCAAAGACCCCTGATTCCGGCGGAAAAGTTTCCATACAGGTCGGTTACGGACTGGAAGGAGCGATTCCGGATGCATATTGCAAGAGAATTATCGAACAGCAGCTCATTCCTCATTTCAAGGAAGATGGCTATTTCGGCGGCGTGAATGCTGCAGTGGACAAGTTGATAGCATTGGCCACAGGCGAGATTTCCGCACGCGGTGATGATTCCGATGAAGAAGGATTGGGCTTTATCAGCTTCATGGTCATATTCATGTTGATAGTTGTCGTCGTACTTTCGTTCAGAAACAAGAATAAAGGTAAAGGAGGCGGCTCCGGAACAAGGTCGAGGGGCTATAGAGGCCCGACCACTTACGGAGGTTACAGCGGTGGCTCTTCAAGCAGTTCAAGCGGCAGCTCTTCAAGCGGCTCGTTCGGAGGCTTCGGCGGCGGTTCATTCGGTGGCGGAGGCGCTTCCGGCAGTTGGTGATTCCAATGAGAAAAATAGAGATTTGCTGTACGTCAGTCGCTGACGTGCAAGAGGCTTTTTATGGCGGTGCTATACGTGTAGAACTCTGTTCTGCAATCAGTTGCGGTGGTGTGACGCCGAGTTGCGGCCTGATTTCGGAAGCGGTGAAGACTTCCATGTCTCTCTCTGCCGAGCAAGACAACTCTGACCGTATCCGAGTCAATGTCCTTATCCGCCCGCGTGAAGGAAATTTCTGCTACAACCCAGCGGAAGTCAGAACAATGTTGTCGGATATCGTAAATTGCCGGGAAATGGGCGTGGACGGAGTCGTGATTGGCGCATTGACCCCGGACGGAGATATAGATATGGATATCTGTGAGCGTCTTGTCGAGGCAGCAGAGGGACTGTCAGTTACATTCCACAGGGCTTTCGACTTGTGCCGCAATCCGCAACAGGCATTGGAACAGATCATAAGCCTCGGCTGCGACCGGCTGCTCACATCGGGGCAGAAGCCTAAGGCATTGGATGGAAGCGAACTGATATCCCGGCTGGTGCGTCAGGCGTCCGGCAGGATTATAGTTATGCCCGGCTCGGGGATAAATCCTCACAATATCGCTGAAATAGAGAGGATTACAGGTGCTGAGGAGTTCCATTCCACGGCTCGCGGGGCTGTGCCCGACGTGTCAGGCCGCATTGTCCCGGAACTTGGATTCGACGAGCCTGCGGTGATTCTACCCTTGGATCTGGATGCGGAAAAAGCTGATTCGGAGTCAGGTCAATGCGGGAAAAGATATGTGCTGAGGACCACGAGAAATGTGGTGAAACAGCTTGTGTAACAATTTTCTCCTAATCGCTTGTAAAGCGAAAAAAAATGCTTAAATTTGCGGTCGCTTTTGGTGAAGCGTTGCCCGTTGACGGGTAATTTTATTAACAACAAAATTTTTTGCGAAATGGCTGAGTATTTGGAAGCTGAGAAAAAGCAGGAGATTTTCGCGAAGTACGGAAAGTCTAATACAGACACCGGCTCTCCTGAGAGTCAAGTTGCTCTATTTTCCTACCGTATCAATCACCTTACAGAGCACGTAAAGAAGAACAAGAAAGATGTGGTTACACGTCGCTCTCTTCTCCGTCTCGTAGGTAAAAGACGTCAGTTGCTGGACTACCTCCAGAAAGTTGACATCGAGAGATACAGAAGCATCGTTAAGGAGCTTGGTCTCCGTCGATAATACGATAGGAAACGAAAATGGCCAGTTCCTGTTATATGGGATTGGTCTTTTTTTTTGAATATTGCATTCCCTTTCTGCATAATAATTGACCTGCTGCAGACAGGGTTCCGATATATGAAACTGAAATAAATCATTCTTCCATTGGGGAAGGCAGGTCATTGAAGCATTTAATGAACATCATCAACAAGAAAATCGAATTGTCCGATGGTCGGGTAATCGAGATCGAGACCGGTAAACTTGCCAAGCAGGCAGACGGTTCTGCTGTCATCAAGATGGGAGGCACAATGCTCCTCGCCACTGTGACATGCGCTAAAGAAGTCAAGGAAGGCACTGATTTCATGCCTCTCCAGGTGGACTACAAAGAAAAATTCTATTCTGCAGGAAGATTCCCTGGCGGATTCATGAAACGCGAAGGAAAAGCTTCCGATTACGAGATTCTTATCTCCCGTCTTGTGGACCGTGCTCTCAGGCCGTTGTTCCCGGAGGATTTCCATCTTGAAGTTTATGTCAATGTGAACCTCATTTCAGCAGACGCCGACACTCAGCCGGATGCTCTCGCAGGTCTCGCAGCATCTGCAGCCCTTGCTTGCAGTGACATTCCGTTCGAAGGCCCTATCTCAGAGGTACGTGTCGCAAGAATCAATGGTGAGTTCAGAATCAACCCTGCATTCAGCGAAATGAAGGACAGCGACCTCGAACTTATGGTCGCAGCTACCTATGACAATATCATGATGGTAGAAGGTGAGATGAACGAGGTAAGCGAAGCGGATATGCTCGAGGCTATCAAGTTTGCTCACGAGGCCATCAAGAAGCAGTGCCTTGTTCAGATTGAACTGAACAAAGAACTCGGCAAGGATGTCAAGAGAGATTATCCTCACGATGAGGAGGATGAAGACCTCAAGAAGGCAGTTCACGAGTTCTGCTATGACAAATGCTATGCTCTCGCGAAGTCAGCTAAGCCGAAACAGGAGAGAACTGACGGATTCGAGCAGATCAAGGCAGACTTCCTCGCTACACTTTCAGAGGAAGACCAGGAGGCTAAGGCAGCAATGGTCGCAAGATATTACAACAATGAGGAGAAGGCCGCTATGAGAAACATGATTCTCGACGAAGGCGTGCGTCTCGATGGCCGTCATACCGCAGAGGTACGTCCTATCTGGTGTGAAGTAGGCTATCTTCCTTGCGCTCACGGTTCTGCCATCTTTACCCGTGGTGAGACACAGTCATTGGCAAGCGTCACACTCGGAACCAAGCTCGACATGAAGGAAATGGATGAGGTCCTCGTCCGTGAAACCCAGCAGTTCGTGCTCCACTATAACTTCCCTCCGTTCGCGACAGGTGAGGCTAAGGCCCAGAGAGGCGTAGGCCGTCGTGAGATCGGTCACGGAAACCTTGCAATGCGAGCTCTCAAGGCAGTCGTTCCGCTCGCTCCTGAGAATCCGTATGCCATCAGGGTCGTTTCAGATATCCTCGAGTCCAACGGCTCTTCTTCAATGGCTTCTGTATGTGGAGGTTGCCTCGCACTTATGGATGCCGGTGTGAAGATCAAGAAACCTGTTGCCGGTGTTGCGATGGGTCTTATCACCGACAAGGACAGACCTAACGAGAGATATGCAATCCTTACCGATATTCTCGGTGACGAGGATCACCTCGGAGATATGGACTTCAAGGTTACAGGTACCAAGGACGGTATTACTGCAACTCAGATGGATATCAAGGTGGACGGTCTTTCTTATGATGTGCTCGCAAAAGCATTGGAGCAGGCTCGTCAGGGCAGACTCCACATCATGGGCGAGATGATGAAATGCATCAGCGAGCCTCGTGAGGACTACAAGCCGTTCGTTCCGAGACTCAAGCAGCTTGAGATCGAGTCTGACTTCATCGGTGCAGTTATCGGTAAAGGCGGTGAGACTATCCAGAAGATCCAGAAAGAGACAGGTACTACCATTACCATCACTGAGGATGCTGAGAGACATAAGGGTATTGTGGACATCTTCAGTACAGACAAGGATTCTCTCGACAAGGCTCTCGCTTGGATAGAGGGTATCTGCGCAGTTCCTGAAGTTGGCAAGACATATCACGGAAAGGTAGTTTCTATTCTTGACTTCGGGGCGTTCGTAGAAATTCTTCCTGGCAAGGAAGGTCTTCTCCACGTTTCAGAAATCGCATGGACCAAGACTGAGAATGTCGCTGATGTCCTGAAGGTAGGTGACGAGGTGGATGTTAAACTCCTCGAAATCGATGAGAAGACAGGCAAGATGAGACTCTCTATGCGTGCTCTTGTTGAGAAACCGGAAGGTTATGTAGAGCCTGAGCGCAGACCAAGAGGTCCACGTGATGATCGCCGTGATGACCGTAGAGGTGACCGTCGCGATGACAGAAGAGGTCCACGTGATGACCGCAGAGGTGACCGCCGTGATGACCGCCGTGGCCCGAGAGATGACCGCAGAGTCAGGAAGCCATTCGCTCCTAAGCCTTCTGACGAGAATGTAGAGGATGCAGGCAACTTCAACTCTGCAGAGAACTACGATGCCCCTGATTTCAACGTATCAGAAAACACAAACGACGAACTCTTCTAGTTTATCGTAGATAATATATGATAATGCCCGGCTGAATTACCACAGTCGGGCATTATTGTTGATGTCAAAGGCTTGCTGCCTGCTCCTTGCAGTTGCTTGGTGCAGTGCCGAACTGCTTCGTTCAGATTGAAAACATTTAACGGAAATCCCTAAATATAATACCATATGACTATCACAAAACTCATTACTGTTGCGGCATCATTGATGCTGGTTACAAGCGCTTTTGCTCAGCAGGCTCTTTGGGGCGGAGCTCAGGTCGTTTCTCCTGAGGTAAATCAGGACAATACCGTGACTTTCAGGTTTGTGGCACCTAAGGCCATCAAGGTCCAGGTCACAGGCGATTTCCTTCCTACCATGAAGTTCCAGACTCCTTTCGGCGAGTTTGACGGTCCAGGCGTCGCTGACCTCAAGGAAGGCAAGGACGGCATCTGGGAGTTTACTTCCGATGTGCTTGCGCCTGAACTTTACAGCTATTCATTTATCGTGGACGGACTTAAGGTAAAGGATCCTGCCAATGTCTATATGAACAGGGATGTGAATTCCGTTACCAACATCTTCATAATCAAGGGCGGAAGAGGCGATCTGTACAGTGTCAATGAAGTACCTCACGGAACTGTCTCCAAGGTATGGTATGACAGCCCGGGGCTCGGCATGAAGCGCAGAATGACGGTCTATACTCCTGCCGGATATGAGGACAACACCAAGAACAGATATCCTGTCTTCTATCTTCTCCACGGTATGGGCGGTGACGAGGAAGCCTGGATGGACCTCGGGAGAGCATCTCAGATTCTCGACAAT
>HF996027.1:9950-24563 GCA_000432515.1 Bacteroides sp. CAG:545 | reverse complement strand
GGAAGAGCATCTCAGATTCTCGACAATCTTATTGCAGAGGGAAAGGCAAAGCCGATGATTGTGGTCATGACCAACGGCAATGCTTCCCAAGAGGCTGCTCCGGGGCAGTCGGCACTCGGACTCCTGCAGCCGAACATGCAGCTTCCGAAGACTATGGACGGTGAGTTCGAAACTGCGTTCCCTGATGTCGTGAAATACATTGACAGTCACTATCGTACAGTCCGCAAGAAGGAAGGCCGTGCTATTGCCGGCTTGTCAATGGGAGGTTTCCACTCTCTTCACATCTCGAAGCAGTATCCTGACATGTTCAATTATGTGGGTCTTTTCTCTGCGGCGATACTCCCTAAAGATGGCGTAACATCTCCGATTTACGACAATTTCGATGAGAAACTTGCCGTTCAGTTCTCCAAGAAACCTGCTCTTTACTGGATAGGTATCGGAAATACTGACTTCTTGTACAAGGCCAATCAGGAATTCCGCAAGAAACTGGATGACGCAGGTTACAAATACACTTATTTCGAGACCGGCGAAGGTCATATCTGGAAAAACTGGAGAATTTATCTGAGCGAATTTGTGCCTCAGTTGTTTAAATAATTAATCAGATCTTCTCTATTCCGATTCCGGGCAGCTGGTTCAGTGTGATCTTGCCGTCTATTACTGTCGTGCCGCGGAAGATGTCATTGGCAATCAACAGATTTCCGTCGAGGTCTGCGAAATCCACGGCAGGGGAGAGCTGGGCGGCAGCGGCGATAGCGCAGGACGTCTCTGTCATGCAGCCTATCATGACTTTCATGCCCTCGGCACGTGCGTAATTCATCATTTTCCACGCCTCACGCATACCGGTACACTTCATCAGTTTGATATTGATGCCGGTATAGGCTCCTTTGATGGCAGGAATGTCCTTGAGCCTCTGGATTGCCTCATCCGCGAATGTCGGAAGCGGACTTCTCTCCGTCAGCCAGGCATTGGCGTCCAGCATTTCCTTCGGCATAGGCTGCTCGACCATCACGATGCCTTGCTCCTTCAGCCAGAAAATCTCATCCAGAGCCTTCTTCTTGTTCTTCCAGCCCTGATTCACATCCACTGCAATCGGAAGGTCGCTCACTTCCCGGATGGCCCGTATCATCTCCCTGTCACGCGGCGTTCCAAGCTTTACCTTCAGAATCTTGAACTGCCCTGCAACCTCCCGGGTCTTGAGTTTTACCATCTCGTCAGTGTCAATGCCGATGGTATATGTCGTGTTCGGGGTCTTCTCTGGATTCAGCCCCAGCATCCTGTGCCACGGAGCACCGATAATCTTGCCCACAAGATCGTGCAGGGCAATGTCCACGGCAGCTTTCGCGGCAGAATCGCCGTCAGAAAGACTGTCAATGTAGGTGAGGATGTCGTCGATGCAGAACGGGTCAGGGAACTGTTCCAAGTCCACCTTTTTCAGAAACGAGCACACGCTCTCCACCGTCTGTCCGAGATAAGGAGGCATTGACGCTTCTCCGTAGCCGGTATATCCGTCATAGTCAATGCGGACCTGAACGTCAGGAGTGGTGCTGCGCGAAAACGACGAGACAGTGAACACGTGCTTGAGCTTTAGTTCGTAAGGCTCGAACGTAAGATGCATACGTGCCTTCCCATTGACATTGAAATTTACAGATTTATGGTCGTCCGTAAGTTCAAGTCCCTTGGCCAAAGTGGTTCCACTGCCCAACAGGCCGGCACCGGCTGCTGCCAATGCCCCTTTTTTAAGAAAATCCCGCCGTTTCATATGATAGGTGTTTACAGTTTCGTTATGTCAATGAATTCTCCACGTTTCCTCTGCTCCCTGATCTGGGCGTCGAAAGCGCGGCGTTTTGCGGCATTGACCTTCTTTCTTGCGAGAATGTTAGGCACGGCGACTCCAAGGGCGATGGCAGCAATTATCAGAGATGCGTTGAGCCCGTTCACGCCGGCAGCAATGAAGTTGTTTACAAGGTCTCCTTCCGTAATCGGAACCGTGAAAAGCGAGAAAAGCGCACGGTACATCAGCACGCCCGGCACCATCGGGATGACGCTGGATATGGCCAGGATCTGATGAGGCGTATGGAATACGTGCACGGCCTTGATGCATATCACCGACACCAGTGTGGAGCCTGCCAGTGACCCGAGAATACCGCCCTCGCCGAGGCTGAAACTGCAGAACATGTCCGGTTTCAGACTTACGAGGTTTCTGGTGCAGATGGCGATGATACCTCCGATCGCTACTACAGGCAGAAGCCTTTTAGGAATGTTGAATATCATCGAGAATCCCATTGCGGAGATGGCTGCGGCCACTGCATACATCCAGTACGGATGCTCAGGCACCATCGGGATCGACATGATGTCAGGCTCGAAATTGAATGTCCATCTGCAGAACTTGAGCGCGAATACGATACCGAAAGCCATGCCCACCATCATCAGCATCGTGTTGATGGCCCGCTCCGTACCTACGCGGAAGTTGTTGTCCAGCATATCGTCCACGAAGTTGATCAGCGGCACGCCAGGTACAATGAACAATGCGCAGGCGAGCAGCGGATGCAGCGGTGTGCTTGTCCATGCAGGAAGATATGTGGTAAGCCATGCCACCAGAGTGGACACGAATGCAGCTATCGCAATCGAAAAGTATTGGTTTACACCGAGTTTGTTGAAATATACCCTGGTGTTGAATCCGATGAATGCGGCCAATGACGCGTACAGGAACGCTATCCAGTCGCAGCCGAACTGTATGCAGAATCCGCCGCAGGCCAATGCCGCTCCTGCAGATGTTACAAGCTGATTGTAATTTCTTGGTTTGGAAGCGATTGCCTCCAACTCCTCCTCGTACTGTTCGAGAGAGAAATGTTTCCTCACAGCCTTGAACGTCAGGTGGCTGATGCCCTCGATGGTGGTGAAGTTGATTCCGTTCTTCACTCGTTTCTGGAACTTGGTGAAGGAATGTGCCTCATCGCTATAGTTCACCATCAGTATGTTATGGTCAATGAACAAGTGCAGGTTGTCCTCGTCAAAGCCGAGAAACAATGCCGCTCTGACCATATTTCTTCTGATTCTGTTGGTGTCTGCTGAACTTTCCAGGAGCAACTGTCCTGTTCTCAGCAGCACGTCAAGCCTTTTTCTCAGGGACAGCAGCTGGTTGTCGTTCTTGTTCTTGTTCAGGTTATCCTGCTGGTCCTTGACTTGTTCGATCTCTTTCACATCGGCCTGACTCAGACTCAAGCCTTCTGTAGCCTTCGCCATCATTTCCGGCGATGCCTGCAGATTCATTCCTTTCTTCATTGTAATATAGGTTTTCGTATTCTACAAAGTTACAATGACTTGCCGAATGCACAAAATAATAAAACGGATAATGTGATTCTCGGGTCAGACCATTCTCCAGGAGGAAACCTCCCGGCTTAGAACTTCATTCAGTGGTGTCAATGTCTTTCCGCTTACGGTGTCGCCGTCGATCCACGCTTTATATTTTTCCGCATCCGTGGAGCCTATGGCTATGAGCCTCTTTATATTGTCCCGGCACAGCCTCTCAAGCAATATGTGGAAACCCGGCCCGTGGTTCGGCTCTTTCAGGTGCGAAAGTTCGTGGAGTATCACGTAATCGCACAGCTGCTCAGGCAAACGCACCAGATTCAGGTTAAGGTTTATGTTGCCGGCACGGGAGCAGCTTCCCCAGTTCGATGAATTGTGCTTTATGGTGAGCTTTCTGTACTGGAACCCGTATTTCTCAGCGAAAATTGAAATCTTCCTGTCCAGCAGCAGCTTGGCTTCCTCGCGCAGCACCTCCACCAGGACCTTCCGGAGTCCCGGCTGGCTCGCCTCGGGAGGAAAAATTATCTGCTTGAGCATCATCGGCCTGTCAATGCTGTACCATAGCCTGCTCATGGCCTCAGGGTATTCCGAAGGAGCGGTGCGTATCTTGACCGAAAGCTGTCCGGACATTGTCGGCTGCTCTATGAAAATGATTTTTGAAACCAATGTGTTCAGGCTTGTGCCGTCAGCGATGACACCCACGGACCTGCCGTCCAGAACAGCATTTTCCGAATGCTTCTTCTGTCGTTTCAGCGCATCCCTGATCCACTCGCGCCTTTTCTCAAGATAATTTATTCCGTCCTGGTATCTCAGGCTCCAGGGAACCGTCACTGAGATTCTGCCTCCGTATTTGTTCTGGACTCCCTTGACACGGATGCTCACAGCCCTGCTGCGGGCGTTTTTCCGCAGTACGACAATGCCGAATTCCGGGTCCTCATATAATTTTTCTGTCATTGTTCTGTTTCTGTCCGAAGAATAGAAATAGCCTGTGCCACTGTCAATGCTTCTGAAGCCTTGAAGCCACCTGTCCTGGTCCTGCGCAGTCCGTCAAGATGCGCTCCGGAGCCGAGAGCCTCGCCCAAGTCCCTCGCGAGAGCCCGGACGTAAGTCCCTTTGGAGCATGCCACGCGGATGTCTGCGTGAGGAAGATGCAGCGCGCTGTTGTCAGTCACATTGATACGGCTGTTGCGGAAATTCTCGGAGCCGTCACTGTTTTTCGTGGAGGAGAACTCGTTGCTGTCCATCTCCATATTGTCTTCCGGCAGTCCGTCTGGGCAGAAACGCAGCAGCTCCATTTCGGTAATGTTTATCCACTGCTTGTTCAGCGTGTCCGTGGCCGAATGGTCGAAACCGCCCTCGCCGTCTTTCATGCGCTTCCACTCCTTGCGGGCAAGTTCATAAGCCCTTACACCGTCTATGGATTTTGCCGAGAAAAGCGGCGCCACCTGCTCCTGCTCCCCGATAAAACCCGGAATTACGCCTCTGAGCGCCTCCTCGCTGACCCCATCCAGAGGATAGTGCATGTCAATGTCTTTTTCCAGATCGTATGACGGGGTGGTCGCGCCGAAAGAGATGCCGGCGATATATTCCTTCTCGTGCTTCTGAAGTTCCTCGGCACATTTGGTGGCCTTGCCTATGCATACCAGCAGTACCCCCGTAGCCAGAGGGTCCAGGGTGCCTGCATGCCCCACCTTGAGATTTTTCTTGTGGAAATGCCTGCATGCGCAGAACTTGATCTTGCGGATGACGTCAGCGGAAGTCCACCTGTAGGGCTTGTCCACAGGAAGAATAATCCCCTCCGGATAATCATCGATGTTTCCGGAGAGGATTATATCTTGAATATTTTCCTTGTTTATTGTCAATGCCATTATCTGCATGGTATTTTTTCGATTCTCCTTTCGTGCCTTCCGCCCTCGAATGGAGTCTCAAGCCACACCTTGGTAATCGCCTGAACCATACGGTAGGAAATGAATCTTGCCGGCATCACGAGCACATTGGCATTGTTGTGAGCCTTTACGAGGCGGCCGATTTCCGTTCCCCAGGCAAGTCCGGCGCGGATTCCCTGATGCTTGTTCAGGGTGATTGCCATACCGTTGCCGGTACCGCACATTGCGATTCCGCAGTCTACTTCGCCTTTTTCCACAGCATTGGCGAGAGGATGAGCGACATCAGGATAGTCAATGCTCTCTGGAGAGTCTGTTCCGAAATCTACCGTTTCATATCCCAATTTCTGGAGATAGGGGATAAGCTTGCATTTGTAATCAAATCCAGCGTGGTCGCTGCAAATACCTATTTTCATAGCAATATGTTTAATGTTATTCTCTTCCGAGGCGCTCTCCCGCATATTTCATACGGGCTGCAAACTCATCCTTGCCGATAAACGACAGTATGTCAGCGATTCCAAGTCCGCTTGCTGCTCCGGTAATGGCCAGTCTGATGCAGTTCATGACTTTTCCCATCGGCCAGCCCTGTTCGCGGATATAATCCTCCAGGTACGGTTCAATGCTCTCCTTCGTGAATGCTCCTTCGTAGCCGCACACGTGCTCAGTTACCTGATATGCAGGCTGATAGCCTTCCGCTTTCCAGAACTTGTCGGCATCCTTGGCGAGGAACGGTGCAGTGAGACTGTCGTCATATACCTTCGCGCGGGGATCCGCCGCACGTCTCGGGTCTACAGGTTTTGCGGCTTCTGCTGCTGCACCTGCCTTCACTCCGAACTGTCCATATTCTGCCGGAGAAACGAAGAGACAGGAAGCGTTCAGCCAGATGTCCTTCACGAATGAAGCCCTCTCCTTTACGAATGTGACGACATCGTGCACATATTCTTCAGTGACGATATGATTCTTGAAATCCACGCCCTTGCCGGCAAATGAAGCCCCAGCCGTCAATGCGCATGCAGGGCACTCGACTACCTGGATGCCATGGCTTTCCAGTTCAGGAATGAACAGCTTGGTGAGCTCTTCGTCTGACTTCATCCTGAGATATTCCTTATTGTACCATTTGGCTTTTTCAGGATTGAATCTTGCGCCTGACTTGATGACGCGGTCCAGAGAGAATACTTTCACGAGCTCGTCAATGCTGAAGATCTCCTGGTCAGTTCCAGGGTTCCATCCGAGCATCGCAAGCATATTGACAAAAGCTTCCGGGAAGTATCCGTCTTCACGATATCCATGTGAAACTTCGCCCTCTGCATTGACCCATCTGAGCGGGAATACAGGGAATCCGAGCCTGTCGCCGTCGCGTTTGCTGAGCTTGCCTTTTCCGTCCGGCTTGAGCAGGAGCGACAAGTGCGCGAAACGCGGCATCGTGTCTTCCCAGCCGAAAGCCTTGTAGAGCATGTAGTGCAGAGGCAGTGAAGGGAGCCATTCCTCTCCGCGGATAACCTCGGTGATTTCCATAAGATGGTCATCCACGATGTTTGCAAGGTGATAGGTCGGGAGTTCATCCGCCCTTTTCCACAGGACCTTGTCGTCCAGTGTATCCGTATTCACCTCGATATGGCCTCTGATGAGGTCGTCCATCTTCACGACAGTGTTTTCCGGCATCTTGAAACGGATGGTCCAGCAGTCTGTCGTCTCCAACAGCTTCTTTACCTCGTCTTCCGGCAATGTCAGCGAGTTCCTCAGTTCCAGGCGGGTCTGCTGGTTGTAGATGAAGGTGTTGCCGGCAGCCTCAGCCCTTTTCGCATCCAGTTCCTCAGCCGTGTCGAAAGCATAGTAAGCGTAGCCGTTCTCGATAAGCTGGTCAGCGAACTTCCTGTAGATGCCTTTCCTCTGGGACTGGCGGTATGGGGCGTGAGGATGTCTCTCGGATGGAGTCTCCACCACATTGCCGTTCTCGTCCACTCCTTCGTCGGCTTTTATTCCGCACCAGTCAAGTGCTTCAATGATATACTTTTCCGCACCGGGCACGAATCTGTGAGAATCCGTATCCTCTATTCTTATGATAAAGTCGCCGCCGTTCTGTTTGGCGAAAAGATAGTTGTACAATGCTGTCCGGACTCCTCCCATGTGCAGAGGTCCTGTCGGGGACGGAGCGAATCTTACTCTTGTTTTTCTGTCCATTTTTACTCCCGGGAAACTCCAGTGCTTCCCATTTACAACCGCAAAATTAGATGTTGTTTTGAAATCTACCAAATTAACTGGCCCTTAAAATCTTTCGGCGTTCCCGCTTGTCTGAATCGCGCTGCGGGACAATGCAGAGTTCTCTGTCAATGCACTTGTGTCGGTGCCAGGTTCCACCACCAGGACCGGGACAGAATCATAATGGAAATGCGGGCAGTTCACGTTTGTTCCTGTTCCTATCTTGGTGAATGTGGGTTCCGTATCGTTTGACAGTGAAATCTCGCCTGACTGTGGCGTGTATTCATCCGTATAGGTGAAATCCTTCGGGATAGGGATGATCTTACCGTAATCACCTCCTGTTATCTCCGAAATGTTCGCCTGGAAGCCGGTGGCGATGACTGTGATGCGGACCGTGTCACCGAACTCTGGGTCGTCATCCATAATGATGCCGCGTTTGGATTTCTCCACTTCGCCGGTATATTCGGCCACAAGTTTGCTGATGGCGTTGAGTTCTTCCATCGTGAGGCCCTTGTCATTGCGTCCGACAGTGATATTGATCAGTCTGTTCTTCGCGGTCTTGAGGTCGAAATCGTTCAGCAGAGGGGAGACAAGTGCTTGTTTTACAGCATCTTCAAGTCTGTTTTTGCCTTTGCCCGTACCGCAGCCCATCAGTGCCATTCCGCTGTTTTTCATCATTGTGATGACATCCTGGAAATCGACATTGATGAAGCCCGGCTTCTTGATGATTTCGATAATGCCTCGGACAGCTGTGGCGAGAATCTCGTCCGCCTTAGGCCAGGCCTCCTGGAGAAGCATGGTCCCGAAGCATGAATAGAGTTTCTCATTATTGATTATCAGCAGGCTGTCCACGTGCCGCTTGAGTTCGAGGATACCGTCATTGGCCTTGGCCATGGCCAGCCTCCCTTCTTCCTTGAACGGAATGGTGACTACAGCCACGGTCAGGATACCTCTGTCTTTGGCCATCTTGGCGATGATCGGTGATGCTCCCGTGCCTGTTCCTCCGCCGAGTCCGGCCGTTATGAACAGCATACGGGTACCGTTGTCCAATGCGGTCTTGGCGATCAGTTCCTGTGATTCCGACGCGGCAATTTTCGCCCTGTCCGGTTTCGTTCCTGCGCCCAGACCGTCTCCAAGAGGAATCTTGATAGGGACATTGCTTTTTTCAAGTGCCTGGGAATCAGTGTTGCAGACAATGAAACTGCAACCCTGGATCTTCTGGTTGTACATGTATGTGACTGCATTGCAGCCTCCTCCTCCGACACCGATTACCTTTATCATTGAGTTCTCCGGCTTCCAGTCGGTCGGTAATATCTCAGTAACCTCGTCCATCATATCTTGTTCTCCTTGTTGATTTCATTGTTAATGTTGCTGATCTTGAGCGTGAAACTCTTTTTCCATCTCTCGAACATTCCCTCTTTCTTAGGCTTCTCCTCCTTTTCCGGCTTCTCCTCTATTTTCGGCTCCGGAGTCCCGGTTTCTGCTGCAGGGCTTTCGTCAGTCTTCTCTGTATCAGGAGTTTCCGTGCTGTCGGTGTCAATGCTGTTTACTGTATCGTCACCAGGCATGACCGGATTTACTTCTGTCGGTTCACCAGGAGTCTCTTCAATGGCATCATAAAGTCCGCAGTTGATGTTTTCATCTCTTGCGAGCAGAATCATACCTGCAAGTACGCAGGAGTCACTTTTGAAAATGCTCTCATTTCCTGTCGCCACGAACTTGTGACGCGGAGCGCCCTTCTTTACCATATATCCTGACATTTCCTTGACCAATGCGGTAAGATTAAGCATCTCGGAACCGCCACCGGTAATCACCAGGCCTCTTCTCAGGTCACGGGTAGTTCCGCTTCTCTGAATTTCGTAGAGCATCGCGTCGATGATTTCCCGCTCCCTTGCCGTGATGATTTCAGAAAGATAATTCACCGGAACCTGGATATATGGGGACTGGTCTTCCGTCTCGATCTGGAGTGTCTTGTCATTGATGCTGGTAAGATTTTCCGTGAGACATCCGCCGTAGCCCTTCTTGAGATTCTCTGCAAGTGTCTCAGTCAGACCGCATTCCAGATTTATGTCCCCGGTTATGTTGCCGGCGCCGAACGGTATTCCGTAATAGTCTATCAGTACCTTCTTCTTGAAAATGCTTATGGATGTCGAACCTGCTCCGAAATCTATAAGGCCAATGCCGTTGTTGGTCTCGTCCTCAGTCAGCACAGCTCTTGCGCTGGCCAACGGAGCGAAATAAAACCTGGCAATCCCGATGCCCAATTCATTGAACATCCTGGTGAGATTGGTTACAGGAGTGTTCCTGCCGATGAACACCTTGAAATTGCCGGTCAGCGTTTCGCCGGTCATGCCGATAATGTCGTTCTCTATCTGCTGGATATAGTCGTCTGTCGAGAATGACTGGGCTATCGCGCCGTAAATGCGTTCTTTGTTGCTGATCTGTTCTTCCAGCTTAACTTCGGCAAGGTCCTTTGTGGCATTGACCTCCTCCTCGCAGATGCAGTCTTCAGGGTTGCTCCTGCTCATTGTCCCTGTGGCATCCATTTTACGGATATTGCATTTCGGTAATGCCACTACCGCCTGCTTTATCTTGATGCTCAGTTCTTCCTCAGCCTGTCTGATGAGTTTCCCGAGAACTGTTTTGGCCTTGGTCGGGTTTATGACCTCACTTCCGACAACACCGTCTGACGGAAGCGATCTGTGGAACAGAATTTTCGTGTTGTTTCCTTCTACCAGCGCCACTCCGAGCGAAATCTTGCTGGAGCCCATATCCACGGCTGCTATAATTCTTTCAGTGATTCTATCTGTTTCCATATTAGAGTTCTTTATTTTCTGCAAACTATCTGTCCGTCGAAAGATACATTGACCTTGGTATATGCGTCAGCCCCTTTCTCAGGCACGATAAATTTATAATAATCTTCGATTTTAGCAAACTTCTTCTTGAATTCGTCAGGCCTTCCGATTTCAAACTTCTCGCGTCCGTTTCTCGGGACGATCACGAGATGCCCGTTTCCTTCCACGTGAATCTGCGCCACGGCATCCCGCCATTTCCTGTTCTCGTTAAGATACTGCACGAAATCCAGGATGCCTTCCACCCAGGCCTTTTCGTATTTCGTTTTCGGCAGACCCTTGTAGTCCCTGCTGATATCCAGCGGAATGGCCCCGTCCACAATAGGCACTCTTGAAGTGAACTTCTTCTGCAGCGGAAATATGAATCCGGTCTCGTCAGCGTACCATCCTCCCTTGTCGGAAACGAATCTCACGACCGGCTTACGCTGCGAAATCATTATGTGCAATGTGCCGTCTGTCGTGGTGTAGGCCTCACTTTTTCGTATTGCGCTCTTCTTGTCCAGGACCTCCTCGATTTTGCCGAGATCTATTTCCTCGAGCCTTTTTCCCGAGCAGTTTCCATAGCCTTTGGCAATGTAGCCCTTCACGTCGTCAGCATTGATGAAATTCATGTCGTCGCTGAATTCGACCACTATAGAAGAACACGTGGTAGTCTGAATTCCGGCATGGTGCTCCCTTCCGGAAACGAACAGTATTCCGGCAATGCCCGCAAGCAGCAGTCCTGCGACAATGTATTTTATGTGGGCCTTGAAATTCATCTTTACAGTCTCTTTCTCAGCAGTTCCGTTATCGGTCCGATGAATCTGTCAATGTTGCCTGCACCGAAGGTGACAAGCACGTCGAGAGGCTCTTTGGCCAGGTAATCCATCAGTTCTTCTTTCTTCAGCAGCACTTTTTCCGGAGCCGTGACCTTGTCGAAGATGATTTCGGATGTGACTCCCGGTATCGGTTCTTCCCTTGCAGGGTAAATGTCCAGAAGGATGAGCTTGTCCACCTTGCTGAGAGCCTCGGCGAACCCGTCAGCAAAATCGCGGGTGCGGGTGAAGAGGTGAGGCTGGAAAACCGCGGTCAGCTTTCTTCCCGGGAAAATGTCCCTCATCGAACTTATGGCCGTGCTCAGCTCTTTCGGATGGTGAGCGTAATCGTCTATGTATGAGAGCTTTTCTGTGTTGAGGTGGATGTCGAGTCTGCGCTTTACGCCCTGGAAAGTCCCGAGCGCTTTACGTATTCTCTCAGGATTGATGCCGTATGTCAGGCAGATGGCCGCAGCAGCAATGCCGTTCTCTACATTGACCCATCCCGGCGTGCCGCATTTTACATTTTCGATGACTCCTCCCGGATAAACCAGGTCGAAGCTGAAGTAGCCGAGGCTGTCCGGTTTCGGATTCCTGGCGTAGAAATCAGCGGAACTGTCATTGTAATGGTAGGTGAGGATCTTGGCAGATGTGTCTGCCGGAGTGATGTCCAGACCGAGTTTCGCGATGACGGTGCCGTGAACCTGCGACGCGAATGCCTTGAATGCCTCATGCACGTGGTTGAGGTTTCCGTAAATGTCCAGATGATCAGCGTCCATGGCCGTAATCACTGCGATTTCAGGGTGAAGCTGCAGGAAGGAACGGTCGAATTCGTCCGCCTCCACGACCACGGTATCCGTATGGCTCATGAGCAGGTTCGTGTCGTAGTTCTTGGAAATTCCGCCCAGGAATGCCGAGCAGCCTTCGCCGCTTTCTTTCAGAATATGTGCCGTCAATGTACTTGTAGTGGTCTTGCCGTGTGTCCCCGAAACAGCGAGGCAACGCTCTCCGTCAGTGATTTCTCCCAGAACCTTGGAGCGTTTCAGGACCTTGTAGCCGTGCTCCTGGACATACACGAGTTCGCCCATGTCATGCGGGATGGCAGGCGTATAGACTACCAGCGTGTTTTCCACGTCTTTCGGGATGAAGTCCGTATTGTCCTCATAGTGGACGTCGATCCCTTCTTTCTGCAGGGCGTCGGTCAATTCGGACTCCGTCTTGTCGTAGCCCGTTACGTTCAGGCCCTTGAACTTGAAGTATCTGGCGATGGCGCTCATGCCGATTCCGCCGATTCCGATAAAATATATGTTCTTGTATCTTGTTGCCATAATGCTTATCTGTTGACTAGTTTATATGCCTCTTCTGCAATGATGTCGGCCGCCCTTGTCATTGCCAGTTTTGCAATGTTCTTCTGCATTGACTCTATCTTTTCATTGTCCGAAAGCAGCGCGACAGCGGTCGGCAGGAGTTTTTCAGGCGCCTCGGCGTCTTTTACGAGCATAGCTGCATCCTTCCTCACGAGGGCCATTGCGTTGTGCGTCTGGTGGTCTTCGGCCACGTTGGGCGACGGAACGAAGATGGCTGCCTTGTGTGCGGCGCAGAGTTCTGAGACTGTGCTGGCGCCGGAACGCGCAATCACCACGTCAGCCACCGCGTAGGCCAAGTCCATGCGGCCGATGAAGTCGCTGTGATGGATGTATTTCAATGTCGTTCCTCCCTTGCCCTGGGCTGCAGCTTCTTCCATGAACCTGTCAGTCGCGCTCTTGTAGTATTTGCCGCATTGCCACAGGATCTCAATGCCTTCACCGCCGGGACAGCCGTCATTGATCCAGTTCTGGACGGATTTGTTCAATGTCCCGCTTCCGAGGCTTCCGCCGGTAATGAGAATGTGCTTTTTACTGGCGTCAAGGCCGTAATATCTGAGGCCCTCCTCTTTCATCTGCTCTGTCGGCGGCACTATTTCCTTGCGGATCGGATTGCCTGTCATGACTATCTTGTCGGCTGGGAAGAACCTTTCCATGCCTTCATATGCGACACAGATCTTGCCGGCTTTCTTGCCGAGAATCTTGTTGGTCAGTCCCGCAAAGCCGTTCTGTTCCTGTATCAATGTCGGGATACCGGCCCTTTCGGCAGCCATCAGCAGGGGAGCGCTGGCATATCCGCCTACGCCGATTGCGATGTCCGGCTTGAACTCACGGATGATCTTGCCGGCCTTGCATATGCTGGCTATTACCTTGAACGGGGCCTGGAGGTCATTGACGATATTGTGGAGGGTGAGTTTGCGCTGCAGCCCCACAATCGGCAACCCGATAATCCTGTAACCTGCCGCCGGAACCTTTTCCATCTCCATCTTGCCTTCAGCACCCACGAAAAGTATTTCGCTTTCAGGGCAAAGTTCCTTCATCTTGTTGGCGATGGATATGGCCGGGAATATGTGTCCGCCCGTTCCGCCGCCGCTGATTATGATTCTCAATGCTTTTTTCGTTTCCATCATTCCTCCGTTTTTGGTTCATTTTCCGCCTCGCTGTCTTCAGTCGTGCCGTTTTCTGCGGCTGCAGCGAGTTCCTTCTGCCGGTTCTCTTCCAGGAGCTTGTCCTGGGCCATCCTGCTGACAGACAGTATGACTCCGAATGCGATACTCATTGCCAGGAAAGAGCTGGTTCCGTAGCTTATCATCGGGAGTGTCTGTCCCGTGTGGAAAAACAGTGCATCAGCATTGACAAGCATATGGAAAAGCGCCTGGCCGGATATCAGAAGAATCAGTCCGGCAATCAGTGTCCTCACATAGCGGTTGTCGCAATATCGCACTATGACCGCTCCCCGGGCAATCAGACTGCCATACAATATCATTATGAATATGCTGAACAGCAGGCCGTATTCTTCTACTATGAAGGCATACATGTAGTCTTCGTACATCACCGCCACGACATATCTCTGTGTGCTGTTTCCTGGTCCCTTGCCGAACAGTCCGCCTTCGCTTATGGCAATTTTCGCGCTTATCTCCTGCATGTTGTCATCCAGGATGTTCTGGAATTCCAATGTGCCCTGCTTGGTGGCGTGAAGTTCCTTCAGCGGATCGCGGTTCTCCAGTCTGCTTATGACTGTGCCGACCCTGGTGAATAATTTGCCTCCGGAAATGTAGTATGTGCCAAATATAAGTGACGCACCTGCGACCCCGATAAGGATCATCTGACAGATATACTTCTTTTCGAGACCTGCGATTATGGCGGTCAAGAACAGTATCACTCCGATTATCAGTGTGCTGGAAAAGCCGCCTCCAGCTACCATCAGGCACACGAAAGCGATAGGGAATATGATGTAGAAGTAGCGCTTTCCGGTTTCGGTGCCGAGCCACTCGAACTGCAGCTTCTTCGCCAGTTTCTTTGCCAATGTGGTCTTTCCGTCCTTCAATGCCTGCATTGCCCATGCCAGGTACATTATCATGAATACTTTCACGAATTCATACACGTGCAGCTGCAGACCGAAGACTTTGATGACGCGCCATGCGGAATTGATGGGGGCTGCCTCGAAGACTTTCGGAATCTTGAGATGAAGGTTCAGCCAGAGCAGCAGGAA
>HF996027.1:2009-9921 GCA_000432515.1 Bacteroides sp. CAG:545 | reverse complement strand
AGCAGGAATGCGGACAAACAGAAGCAATATCGTGAGAAGAACCAGAATACTCCGACATTGCAGAAATAGTAGATGAGCAGCAAAGCTGTCATGCCGATACAGATGGTGAGCATCTGCTTTACCGCATAATCGATTCTGGAGCCGTGCTCGCTGATGGCCAGCTGGGATGTGGAGGATGAAATCGTCAAGAGTGATATGAAAATGAGTCCGAAGAGAATCACCCAGATGACTTTATCCCCTTTAAGCCGCTCCAGCAGCCCGTTATTCCGTTTCTTTGCAATGCCCATAACCGTTCTGGACTTACAGGTTTCTTACAGCAGCCTTGAACTTTTCGCCCCTGTCCTCATAGCAGGTGAAAAGGTCGAAACTTGCGCAGCAAGGACTCAGCAGTACCACATCCCCGTCTTTTGCATAGGATGCTGATACTTTCACTGCCTCGTCAGCAGAGAGTGTGTCCTTCATGTTTTCTTTTCCGACAATGCTTTCGAAGGCTTCGTGGAATTTGCGGTTGTCCTTTCCCATGCATACGATGGCCTTGACCTTCTCTTTCACGAGGTCTTTCAGCACTTCGTAGTCGTTGCCCTTGTCAGTTCCTCCGACAATCCATACTACCGGTCTTGTCTGACATTCGAGCGCATACCAGGCTGCGTCCACATTGGTCGCTTTCGAGTCATTGACATAAAGCACTCCTCCTACGCTGAGAACCGGCTCGAGTCTGTGCTCGATAGGCTCGAAAGTAGAGAGTGAGTTGCGGATTATTTCATTGTCAATGCCGCTTGCCTTGGCGGCGAGCGCAGCGGCCATCGAGTTGTAGATGTTGTGTTTTCCGCCGAGGGCGAGGTCTCTCAAGAAGATGTCGCACTCGTCATCTTCGTATTTTACGACGATGGTGTCATCCTTCAGGTAAGCGCCCTGCTCGACTGTATCTTTCTGAGTGAAAGGCAGTTTCTTGGCTTCGAGCACAATCTTGTCCAGATGGTTGATGGTGATTTCATCGTCTGAATCGAATATGAAGCAGTCCTCGGGACGGAGATTCCTTACCAGTCTGAATTTGGCTCTGACGTAGTTCTCCATATCGTAGCCATATCTGTCGAGGTGGTCCGGAGTTATGTTCGTGATGATGGCGATGTCCGGCCTGAACTCATAGCAGTTGTCCAGCTGGAAACTGCTGATTTCCAATACGTAGTAGTCGAAATGCTCGGTGGCCACCTGATATGCGTAGCTCTTGCCGATGTTGCCGCCGAGACCTACGTTGAGTCCGGCCTCCTTGAGCAGGTAGTAGATCAGCGAGGTTGTCGTGGTCTTGCCGTTGCTTCCGGTTACGCATATTTTCTTCGCGGTGTCGTATCTGCCTGCGAATTCTATTTCTGAAATGATATGTATGCCGCTTTCGGTGATCTTCCTGACCATAGGGACGGTGTCCGGAATTCCCGGGCTCTTTATGACCTCATCGGCATTGAGTATCAATGACTCTGTGTGATGGCCCTCTTCGAAAGGAATGTCCCATTCCTTCAGAAGTTCAGCGTGTTCTTTGGCGATCGCTCCCTTGTCAGAGAGAAATACGTCGAAACCTTTCACTTTGGCGAGCACTGCAGCGCCCGCTCCGCTTTCCCCTCCGCCTAAAACTACAATTCGCTTTTTGTTGTCCATATCGTATGATGTTTTTCAATGTTCTAAACTTTTCTTCTCGTCGGAGCGGTCGTACTTGCGCGAATTGTTCCGCCATCGTACCCCCGTCCTTCGGACTGCCCCCGGGGGCCATTTCGCTTCCCTCCGGTCGCGGTCGGTAAACCGACTTGTCGTTCTGCTCTTATCGTATTCTGTTTTTCAATGTTCTAAACTATCATTCTCGTCGGAGCGGTGTACCATGCGCGAATTGTTCCGCCATCGTACCCCCGTCCTTCGGACTGCCCCCGGGGGCCATTTCGCTTCCCTCCGGTCGCGGTCGGTAAACCGACTACCTTATCTTGAGCAAGGCCAGCGTGGCGACTGCCAGTATCAGCCCCACAAGCCAGAACCTCGTCACGATCTTCGCTTCCGGTATCGGGTGGCTCGGCCACTGTATCTTGGCCGGTATCCCCACCTTCTGATAATGGTGGTGCAGCGGCGCCATCCTGAAAATTCTCTGCCCGGTTCCATATTTGATCCTCGTACGCTTGAACCAGAACCGCTGTATCAGCACAGAAAGGCTTTCCACGAAGAAGATACCGCACAGTACAGGGAGCATAAGCTCTTTTCTCAGGAGAATGGCGCTGACACCGATGATGCCGCCGATGGCAAGACTTCCCGTATCACCCATGAACACCTGAGCCGGATAGGAGTTGTACCACAGGAACCCGAACAGGGCGCCTACGAATATCGACATGAATACCGCGATTTCTCCCGTCCCCGGTATATACATGATATCCAGATAGTTGGAGTTTATGAGGTTGCCGCTCAGCCATGCCAATATGCCGAGCACAATGCCTACTATCGCGGATGTGCCCGCGGCAAGTCCGTCCATTCCGTCAGTGAGATTGGTTCCGTTCGAGCAGGCCGTGATGACTATCACTATCATTATCACATAGATGGCCCATTTGCAGTACCATCCCCATTTGCCGCTGAACGGTGACAGCCATTTGTAGTCGAATTCGTGGGCCTTGATGAACGGAAGCGTGGTCTTGGTGCTCTTTATGATATTCTCCATCTTCCATCCGCTCTGGCTGACAATGGTCTCACTGTCCACATCCACGTTCTCGCTTCCCTGCGGCAGATAATGGGTGCTGTCGGCATCAGTTTCAATGCGGACTTTCTCTCTTATGACAATGTCGTTGTTGAAGCACACTGTCAGACCGACTATACAGCCCAGCACAACTTGCAGAATGAGCTTTCCTCTTTCGCTCATGCCTTCCTTGTCGTGCTTGAATACCTTTATATAATCATCGGCGAAACCGATTCCGCCGCACCATACAGTGGTGAAAATCAGCAGCTGGGTATATATATTGGTCAGGTCGCAGAAAAGCAAGGCGGACACCAGGATGGCAAGCAGGATGATGACACCGCCCATAGTCGGGGTGCCCTTCTTCTGCATCTGACCTTCGAGTCCGAGATCGCGGATCGTCTCGCCAATCTGCTTTTTCTGAAGCCATCTGATGATTCTCCGTCCGGCGAAGAACGATATCAGCATTGCCGTAACGAATGCAAGCATCGCTCTGAATGACAGGTAGCCCATCAGCCTCTGTCCAGGTATGTCGTAGTCTGACAACAGTTCGAACAGGTGGTAAATCATATCTGCTCCTCCATTGATTTGAATACTTCTTCTACTATTTCCCGCTCATCGAAGTGGAGATGTTCGGTACCTATGATCTGATATGTCTCGTGACCTTTTCCGGCCAGCAGAATCACTGCTCCCTCCGGTGCGAGCGTTATCGCGGTGCGGATGGCCTCTTTTCTGTCGGAAATGAACAATGCCTTCGCCAATCCTTTCTGGCTGAAGCCTTTGCGTATATCCTCCAATATGTCTTCCGTCTTCTCGGTACGGCTGTTGTCTGATGTCACGAAGATTCTGTCAGCATATTTTTCTGCCACCTGTGCCATCTCCGGTCGCTTGGTCTTGTCCCTGTCGCCGCCGCAGCCGAAAAGGCAGATGATATGTTTTTTCGGGCCAATGTCCCTGAGAGTCTTGAGCACGTTCTCCATCGCGTCAGGAGTATGTGCATAATCAATGATGACAGAGAGCTTGTGAGGCCCGTGCAGAGTCTCCAGACGCCCTTTCGCTGATTCCAGTCTGCTGAGTTGGACCAATGCCTCGTCACGGTCTGCGCCTACGCATATTGCGGCTGTGTAGATGGCGAGAAGGTTGTAGGCATTGTGCTGTCCGATCAGTCTGGTCCATACTTCCTGGCCGTCGATTCTGAGCTGCATCCCGTCGAATCCTTCCTCGATAATCCGGCAAGTGTGATCAGCGATGCTTCTGCAGGAATAGGTCACTACCTTCGCCTTTGTGTTCTGGACCATCACCATTCCGTTCTTGTCATCGATGTTGGTGATGGCGAACGCGTCTGAAGGCAATGTGTCGAAGAACAGTTTCTTGCATCTGAGATACTCTGCAAATGTCTTGTGGTAATCCAGATGGTCGTGCGTGAGGTTGGAGAATATGCCGGCCTTGAATTTCAGTCCGGTAACCCTTTCCTGTTCCATTCCGATGGAACTCACTTCCATAAAGCAGTAGGAGCATCCTTCATCCGCCATCTGACGGAGCAGGGAATTGATGGTGATAGGGTCAGCAGTCGTGTTGGCCGTCTCCAGCCGCCTGTCTCCCACATAATTGGCTATCGTGGAAAGTAGTCCGCATTCGTACCCCAGCCCCTTGAACAAGTGGTAAAGCAGGGTGACGGTAGTTGTCTTGCCGTTGGTTCCTGTGATTCCTACGAGAGTAAGTTCGTGGGACGGATTGCCATAAAAGTCAGCTGCTGCCATGGCCTCGGCGTGACGGGAATTGGCTACCTGCACAAATGCGATCTCATCTGTGGAGATTTTGCCTTCCATGGCATTGACCTGAGCCTCGAGCTCCTGCCTGTCCTCATACATTATGGCTGTGGCGCCTGCGGAAAGTGCCGAGCCGATAAACCGGTGGCCGTCGCTTGCGTAGCCTTTTACGGCAATGAACATTGACCCCGGGACTACTTTCCTGGAGTCGCTGCAAATCGCGCTGATTTCCTTTTTCATGTCCCCGCGGCAGTCGATTGCTCCGCAGTTGCCGATTATCTGTTCAAGTCTCATATTCTTCACTATATCATGTCCAGGCTCTATTCAAGCCTGATTGTAATCTTTTCTCCGGCGGCCAATGTCGAACCTGCGGCAGGGCTCTGGCTCACCACGTGGCCGATTCCCGAATACAGGCATCTGTAACCGTCATTTTCTATCGCATAGATGGCATCCATCAGACCGAGTCCTTTCAGGTTCGGAACCTTTCCGTTCTTCGCGGTCCTCGGCGTATCCATGGACATCACCGGCATATCTCCTTCTTTCCCAATCAGTTTGCCCCATCTGCTGTCGGCCGTGTAGAGGTACTCGTTTATCTCGCGCAGAATACGCGCAGGGATGTTTCCTCCATATACACTGCGGCGTGTCGGATGGGTGTATATTACTGCAATCGCCGAATAGACAGGGTTTTCTGCAGGGAAAAATCCTACGATTGACGCCTGGTATTTTCTCGCCTGGTCAGGTCCTGACTTGTATGAAGCCTTTTTTCCTTTCCCCGCGCTGAAAATGATGTGGGACGTTCCTGTCTTTCCCGCGAAAGTCAGAGGCGCACCCTTCATCTTGCTTGCTGTACCTTCCTTTGCGATTTTCATCAGACCTGCCGTTATGCTGTCTGCAGTAGCCTTTGAGCAGATCGAACCGTTCAGCACGGACGGCCCTTTCTTTTCCTTTACTATTCCGTTCTCCTCGATGTCTTCCACCAGGTAAGGCTTCATCATCTTGCCTTTGTTGGCTATGGCATTGTAGAATGTCAGTGTGTGTAGCGGCGTGACGCTCACGGAGTAGCCGATCGCCATTGACCCGAGAGTGGTCCCGCTCCACTCGTTCCTGTTCTCAGGAGATGGAATATACGGGGATGCAAATCCGTTCAGGTCGAAATCGTAACTTTCCCCGAGTTTGTACATGTACAGATTGTCAATGAACTTCTTCGGATTGTCCGTATAGTGGTCCATCGCGAGTTTCCTGAAAATGTAGTTGGAGGAAATCTCGTATCCGTGCAGTACGGACATCGTCTTCTTGTGCGTAGTCCTCTCGTAATCCCTAATGTGGCTGTCTCCGTTCTTTCCCTCGAAATACGGAAGGTTTCCGCCGTTGGTCGCCAGTTCGTCAGAAAGCTTCACCCTGTAGTCTTCCATTACACTCATCAGGGTTGCCGTCTTGAATACGGAACCTGGCTCTCCGCGACGTCCGATAGCATAGTTGTAGGTTTCGTTCAATGCCCCTGATGTGCTGTCCCTCACGAGATTGACCATCGCCCTGATGGCTCCGGTCTTCACGTCCATGACTACCACGCAGCCGCCTTCGATCACCGTCTCCTCTTTCAGGTATTTGCGCATTGCATTGTCCGCAATGTCCTGAAGGTCAATGTCAATGGTGGTCCGTATGTCGTATCCGTCTTTCGCATTGACCCAGGAACTGTCCCTGTTGGTAATCTGGCTCTTGTCGCTTCTCTTGGTCCAGCGGTATCCGTCTGTTCCGTGGAGGATGTAGTTGTATTTGCCCTCGAGTCCGATGGCATTGTTCCCGTTGGACTTGTCATTGTCCTTCACGTAGCCGATGACCCGTCGTGCGAGCGAGCCGTAAGGGTACTGTCTGGTGTCTTTCTTGGTCACGATGATGCCGCCCTTGTTGCCGCCCTGGTTGAATAGTGGCAGGGCCTTCACTTTCTGCAGCGTCTCATGATCTATCGTGCCGCCGATTTTCAGGTATTTGTTTCCCTTGTTCCTTTCGTTGAGGATGGTGGCTCTCCAGTATTCGCTGCTCTTGCCGTAGATGGCATACAGTCCCTTGGCAAGGTCGGCGACTGATGCTCTCCACTCCTCTTCGTGCTCCTCTCCATGCTTGTCAATCAGCTTCCCGTGTTTGTCTCTGGTGGAAAATTCCTCTTTCCTGACGGTGCAGTCCATATAAACCTGGTACATCGGCACGGATATGGCCAGCAGTCTTCCGTCAGATGACAATATGGCCCCTCGAGTAGGTTCCGCCACCACTTTCCTGCTCTTTGCGCGGAAAAATTTCAGGTAAGGGTCGCTGTCAATGAAGTTGCACTGCAGGTACACGATCCGTGCTGCAATCCATATGCAGGTAACACAGAATATCACGTACATTACTCTGAGGATATTGCTTTCTCTCTCTTTGTTCTCTTTCATAGCCGTCTCCTCATCAGTTTTTCTCTTTGGCATCCAGCCTGTCCGCCGGTTTTACCGGGAAACCCACTGTGGAATTCTTTTCCTTCAGAAGTTCCGATGCGGTGGACATTCTGCCCATCTTGGCGAGCTGCACCATCTTTTCAGTGTGGTAGATTTTGAGCTCGTTGAGGACAGCCTTGTTTTTCTCCACACGCCCGAATGTCCCTTCAATGCCGATCTTGACCAATATCATCAGCCATACCATCAGAAACAGGGCAGTGTAAGACAAGAAGTATTTTACAGCACCCAGTCTTACCGGCAGTTCGCCGCGAAGGGAATCTATCACGAAGTCCTTCAATTTCTTTCCGAAGTCTCTCAGTTTCATATCATTGCCCCTCCTCGACTCTTTCCGCTACCCGGAGTTTCGCGCTTCTCGCCCTCGTGTTGGATGCGATTTCGCTTTCCTGCGGCAGCACAGGTTTTCTTGTCAATGATTTGAACGGCGCGAGGATGTTCCCGTAGAAATCCTTCTTCACCTCGCCCTGGACATTGCCGGTCTTGATGAAGTTCTTCACCATCCTGTCTTCGAGCGAATGATAGGTGATGACTGAAAGGATACCGCCTTCTTTCAATGATTCCGCAGCCCCGGACAGGAACTTTTCCAGTGAACGCATCTCGTGGTTTACCTCTATGCGCAGCGCCTGATATATCTTGGCGAGTACCTTGTGGCTGGCAAATCCGGGAAGAGCGGGCTCTATGGCCTTGTCCAGCTCTCCTGTAGTGCGGATTTCTCCGGCATTGCGTGCGGAAACTATCAGGCCAGCGATTTTTCTGGCATTGTCCACTTCGCCGTACAGTCTCAGTATCCGCTCGATGTCCGCCTGCTCATACTTGTTCACGATTTCTGCCGCTGTCAATGCCGCCTCTGTATTCATCCTCATGTCCAGCGGGGCGTCAAACCTGAATGAGAAGCCTCTCTCCGCAGTGTCGAACTGGTGCGAAGAAACCCCGAGGTCTGCAAGAATGCCGTCCACTTTGGC
>HF996027.1:0-1971 GCA_000432515.1 Bacteroides sp. CAG:545 | reverse complement strand
CATTCCTGCAGGTCGGATGATGATGCGTCGAATTCTCCGACAGCACCTTCCAGCGTCTTGGACATTACGAAATTGTGAATGTATCTGAAGTCGGCGCGGATGAGAATCAGTCTCGGATCATTGATCCTGTTGCCTATCGCGTCGCTGTCACGATCGAAGGCGATGACTCTTCCCGATGGAGACAAGCGTGAAAGAATCTCAGCGGTATGTCCACCGCCTCCGAATGTGGCATCTATGTATATTCCTGAAGGATTGGTGATTAAGGTTGAAACGCTCTCGTCCAAAAGCACCGGTGTATGATATTCTGACATTGCTCCTGTTTTACTGCTGAGAGATCTTCTCGGCAAGAGCGATGTACTGATCGTTGGAAATGCGACTGGCCTCGAATTTCTCCTTGGCCCAGATTTCGATCTTATAGTCGTTGCCAGAGAACACAACCTCCTTGGTTACACCAATTGATTCCAATAGCTTCTTGGGGATCGAGAGTCTGCCGATCTTGCCGTCAGGCTCGACTACGGCTCTGTCTCTCATATATTCTCTCCAAAAAGCGGCGTGCTCCCTGTTGAACATGTTAAGCTTTGATTTGACTTCCATGCTCTGTCGCTCCCACTCTTCATAGGTGTACATTTCGAGGCAGTCCTCGAAGATGTCCTTCTTGAGAACGAAACGCATGTCTCCTTCGGCAGGCAATACCGACTTGAACGCCGAAGGAAAAACAATTCTTCCTTTGTCGTCTGTCTTTGCGGTATATTCTCCGATGAATGTCATCATTTCAAGTATCGGTAATAGGGTTTCACGCTTTCAGGCCGGGCTGCTTCACTTGACGGTTCGACTCGTGCAGGGATACAGTCCGCCCTTTCCTCGCAAATATAGTGAAACATTTACAATTTATTCCACTTTGTTCCAATTTTTTACACTTTACGTGAAAAATGATTTCCGGTCATTCATCGGAAGTGGTTTCGGCCGTTCATCGAAAGTGGTTCCGGTTATTCATTGGAAGTGGTTCCTGTCATTCATTGGAAGTGGTTCCGGTCATTCATTGGACTTTGCAGGATGTTACGGAATATTGACGGATATTCTTTGAAAGTTGCTATATTCGCCATATGAGGCGCGAGAGCCTTCCTGGCCAGTCTCACTGTCTCTTAAAACAACTTCTCAATAAACAGAATGATTATGGAAAATGCAGTTTTGGATGCGATAAAGGGTCGCAGAAGTATCAGAAAGTACAAGGCGGAACAGATTACCGATAACGAATTGCAGACTGTTCTTGAGGCCGGAACATATGCCCCGACCGGAAAAAATCTCCAGTCTCCGTTCATTGTGGCAGTCCAGTCCCCGGAACTTGTCGGGCGTCTTGTAAGGATGAACGCGGAAATCATGGGCAAAGAGGGGAATCCCTATTACGGAGCGCCTACGATAGTCCTGGTTTTTGTTCCGCTTCCGGAAATCAACAAGAATGCCGTTCTGGATGGCTCTCTGGTCCTCGGCACAATGATGCTCGCCGCCCACTCCATAGGTCTCGCTTCATGCTGGATAAACCGTGAGAGAGAAATGTTCTCAACTCCTGCAGGCCAGTCGCTTATGCGTGAGTTGGGTGTGCCGGAAGGCTACATGGGAATTGGCGCATTGTCCTTAGGCTATTCTTCCATCCCGCTCCCGAAACCTCTCCCGCGCAAAGAGAATTACTACAAGGTGGTAAAATAGAGAATTACTACAAGGTGAATTACTACAAGGTGGTAAAATAGTGTTAAATCCTCCTAAAGGTTCAATCCCCCTAAATATGTTTTCATTGGGACTCTGTCATGTCTCAATCCCCCTAACCCCCTTTTCAAGGGGGCACATCAGGGCCTACGGGCTTTCCATCGCCGCAAAGGCAGCCCTGCCCGCCAGCTTCGGCCCGGCATCTGATGATGCCCTGTCTCAATCCCCCTAACCCTGACGCTCCGCGCGGCCTTTGCGTCCTCCACGTAT
>HF996026.1 GCA_000432515.1 Bacteroides sp. CAG:545 | reverse complement strand
TTTTTTAGGGTAACCTGGCTTTGAGTGTTTGGCGTGATTCTTACCTGCTTCGGCAGGTTAGCGGCATTAACTGTAATCAATCATTCCTATTTTATTCAATTCTAAACAAGTGTCTATTTTCAGAATGTTATAAATGGTATCTAGTACATTCCAATCATCACTTTGGAAAGCGCCGAAATATGTTTTTATCTCTTTATAACATTTGCTGATTTGAGCATCTTTAATCTCATCGTTATTATCTCGGCTTTTGATAAATCTTTTGAAGTCTTCTTCTGATGTTATATTCTTGATAATATATAAAAGCGTGTCGCCTTTCCCTATCGGTTTGAAATCATTGGATATGTCTTTATTTTGATCAGAATCTGTTTTACTGGTTTTAGTCTTTACCGCACTGCGTTTAGGACTCTCCTCAGCATATTTCTTAAAAAAGTACTTGAAGAATTCATCTCTTGAGATATATGCTCTTTGGTGAATTTTTGTATCGCTTGTGCTTTCTCTAAAATGTAAAAAAGCTATTGATTCAGAAGAAGTGCAATAACTGAGTGCTTTTATAACGCTTCTTTCGATACTGTCATTTTTGATGCTGATAGCTTCGAGAAAAGAATCATTTTTCATTATTTTATTTAATGTCTCCAGTTCCTTGTCGGAATTCTTTGCCAACTGTAAAAAGTCAACCTTTTCCAGATGCTCCTTAATAAAAGCGTAGATGGTATATGCTATATTATTCTCCTGGCTGGGATTGCCTGATTTATCTACTAAAATCCTGTCCTGAAGTTCAAACATTTTGGTGACCAGGAAAACAGGTTTAAAAAGAAGGTTGTCGTAGTCGTTCTGCAAAGACGAGTCCGGAATACTTTTGTTTGCAAAATGCTCAGCGGCAGTCTGGATTTCTAGATTATAGTTTCTGAAAAGCAATTTCTCTTCGTGCATTTTACAATAAGTCTTCTCATCTGATGCGTCGATAGGTAATATGAAATCATCTGGAAGTACCAGAAGTTTCAGCATATTCGATTCTGATGGATATTTAAGTCGTATGCCTTTCTTCTTGTTTGTTGATGCTCTGAATTTTAACAATGCGGCGCATGTGCAGGCGAGGTTTCTGTATAAATGACGAGGCAAGTCCTTTAATATGCCTATTTGTGCTTGTAGAGGAGCATTTTGGGTATGCTCTTCTGTCTTTTTTTGCGCGGTTAGCGTTTGTTTCGTGAATATACAGGAGAATATCGCGATTAAAATAGAGAATATCGAGATTGCCAATGCAAGAATACCATACGAATCCCAGTTGTCTTTATTGAAGATTCTATTCGTATCGTAAGCAATATTAGACAGGATGTTGTATTCTGAAGGATTTTCAGCTTGAGTACTGTCCGAACTGTCTTTGGCCTGTCCGCCTGAGATGTTTTCTTGTGACTCTTCTTGAGTGCTGTGCACTTCACTTAATTCGTTCAGAATGGTATCCCTCGAATAAGAAGGACTCTTTTGTGCAGAAGCAATGCTTGTATCCAAATTAGCGGAAATTGTCAATAGAAATACAATCAGCAGGCTTCTTAGTACTTGTGCCTTTTTAGAAATGTACATATCTTTTAGTTTTAAGTGTATTATTTCGTGATTTTTCCGATTTCTCCAAATGGGTGAGTATTTGCGAGTGTATTCTGCGTATAGCCGATTTCCTTCTCTATTGCGCATGCGAGCATATCTCCATATACTAAGCAAGCTGTTGTTGATGTCGTCGGTATCAGTCCGGTCATGTCTGCCTCTTCCCTAATGTCAATCGCAACATAGATGTCTGACAGGCTCTTTATTTTGGAATCATTTGCACAGGTGATCGAGATGACGCGTATGTTGGGCATTACTCTTTTCAGATGAGCAATACTATCAACCAACTCGGATGTGTTTCCTGATTTCGATATGCAGAATATGATGTCGTCAGCTCGCACTGCTCCGGTATTCCCGTGTCCAAGATGCGTGCAGTCCTGATAGAATGCGCGAATCCCTATACATGCCAATGTTCCTGATATTTTCTCGGAGATGTTCCCGCTTTTGCCGATGCCGCAGAAAATTACATTACCTGTGCAGCCAAGAATGTTTCTGACAATGTCTGAAAAGGTATCATTCACCAATGCCGACAATGATTTCAGACTACTTAACTCTTTGGATAAACATTCCAATGCAATGTTTTTCATAATTTAGTTCAATTCAGTTAAGTATTTTTCCAAATCGTTCAGTTCGAGGCTGTTAGCTCCGTCTGAAAGTGCTTCTTCAGGCTTAGGGTGCACTTCGAAAAAGAATCCGTCTGCAGAAAATGCTTTTGCTGCCAAAGCAAATGGAAGAATATATTGCCTGTCTCCTCCAGATTTGCCATTGTTTGCATTTGGCCTTTGGACACAATGTGTGCAGTCCATAATTACTCTATCAGCAAATTCTTTCATGATGCTGATATTCCTGAAATCCACGATCAGATTATTGTAACCGAAAGAATTTCCGCGCTCGGTCAGCCACACTTCCCTGCAGCCGAAATGTCTTGTTTTCTCTGCAGCGAATTTCATATCATCACCAGACATGAATTGCCCTTTCTTTATATTTACGATTTTACCGGTTTCTGAAGCTGCTCTTATCAAGTCGGTTTGCCTGCATAGAAATGCAGGTATCTGAATAACATCGGCCACTTCAGCAATCTTGTCCGCCTGCCAAGTTTCATGAATGTCTGTTGTGATATTTAAACCTAAAGATTTTTTAATGTTCGATAGGATTTCAAGTCCGGCTTCGATTCCGGGGCCCCGATATGACTGAAAAGACGTCCGGTTTGCTTTATCAAATGATGCCTTGAAAATGATATTTGTTTTTAGAGTGGCGTTTAATCATTTGATCTCGTTGGCGATTGTCCGGCACTGTTCTTCAGTTTCGATCACGCATGGGCCTGCGATGTATAGAGGAGTCATAGTTTTTTCGTTTTAATGTTATGCGTAATAATATTTACGTTACTTGAGCAAAAGTACTAAAAATAATCTATAATATGCGCCTTTCATATCGAAACGTTTCAAACTTTGATGATGTGCACCGCGTAATTGGCTGTGTATTAACGCATTAAGCATTTTCAGAGTTGCGAAAACCACAACTCTGATTTCGGCTAAATGCTTAATAAACAGTAACTTATGGGTTGCGCACGCCGGTCAATGCCGTAAACTTTTTTCAGTACGATGGTAAGCGTCTCCGCGGTTACGTATTGACGCGTTTTTAGCGGTTCCGTACTTTTGCCCATGGAAATGTCAAGAACAGATTATCATGGGAAACAAGAAACTGGAACAACTTGCGAGTAGAGAATTCGTGTAAGTAGTTGAGCCTCTGATGGTTGCGTAAAATGCAGAAAGCCAGGTCCTATGTTTTTTAGGGTAACCTGGCTTTGAGTGTTTGACGTAATCGCTTGATTGGTAGCTGTTTGCCAAGATGTATGACATTCAGGTTGTTCCAAAATGCGCCCATGTTGAGCGGAGGCATTCTGCGTGTGAGCGTTCGCTATCGGTATTCGCTATCGGTATTTGCTGTCGGTATTCGCTATCGGTAGTTGATGGCGACTGAGAAGATCGTGACGGACGGGCCGATCATGGTGTAGGTGCTTCTGCAGGTGACCGTGTTGCCGGCAGGGGAGAGCTTTCCGTTGCCTGAAGGGGAGAGTCTGCCGTTGCCGGACATGGCTAACTTGGTGCACTCGTCGCCGTTTGAGATTATGGTCTCTTTATTCGCTTCTACCTTAAAGACTGTTTTCTTTACGCCGGCAATATTCTTGTACGCCAGACTGTGATTGGTGTTTACAGTCACATCCAGTTTCTCAGGGATGTGGAATGCCGGGGATGTGATGGACGGTGCTCTGGAAGTCGCTGACAGGGCCACGTTGTCAGCTCCGAATGTGACGTTATTAAGTCCCCACGCATAATTGCTCTTCCACGGATTGTCTCCCTTGTCCTTCGGTGGCGCTGCAACGTATGGCAGGCCGGTGATGTGGCGCGTGATGGTTTTGGTGGCAGTGTATTCATTGCCTTCCACGTCCTTGTACCTCACAGTGGCGGTGATGTCTTTCTGGCCCCACGTGTGGCCCGGAGTCGCCTTCACCACGATTGGCGTCCCTGCCTCCTTTCGTGAAGATCCTGCTTCAGAGCTGACATATTCCTTGCCGTCAACACTCAGCGTGAAGGACTCGAATGTCAGGAGCCTGGACGGAATCCCCGTTGATGTCATGACGTAAGACGCTGAGCCTGAGCCCATCCAGTCGTTGGAAATGCTGTTGGCTTTGGCTACATCCTTTGCGGAGATGCCCTCGATGCCCTCGTTCGCAGCATAGTAACTGTATGAAGTCGGGAAACCCGAGATGTTCACGTCAAACTGCACATCCGCTGGCACAAATTCATTGACAGAGACCCTGGTGTTCTGGCTGATGACGCTGCCGGAAGCATAGCTCTTGAACATTGACCTGGCCTCGCTGTCGGAGAATTTCAAGTAGAAACCACCCTCGAGACCGTCAGGAACATTGACAAAAGTCGTGAAGCCGTTGGAGGCGGAGACACTTAAGCCGGTAACTGAGGCATTGCCGGAGAACGTCTTGCCGTCGAAACCGGAGACAGGGCTCTTGGCGTGGAAATCGACAGTCGCGTCGAAACCGGTGGTTATGGCTATGGCACGGACGCCCGCAGGCGCGCTGAACTCAGCATTGAGAAGAATCCTGCCGTCGGAATCCCTTGAGAACTGTTCATCGTGGGCGGAGAGCCATGGCTTGCCGTTCTGCGTGAAACCGTCGCAGTTGTAGGACAGATCGATGGCCGCGTCATCGCTGACCGGTTCGCTGAAAGTCCCGGAGAAAGTGCCCGGCGCATCGGCCGTGTTGCTCAGCGTGGCAGTGCTTCCGTTCGAAGCCTTAGCGAAAATCCGGTCGCCCGGCTCGAATACATAGGAGTTTCCGTCAATGCCGACCTTAGTGCTTTTAACAGTGAGAGTTACCGAATCGCCGAGAGGCTTGTTCGGGACGATGATTTCCGCTTTGTTGCAGGAAATGGCGGCAGCCAAAATGGCCGCGAAGGTCAATATCTTCCTCATCCCTAGTCCTCCTCTTCCAAAAGACCGAAAGCTTCACTTGGTGAAAAAACGAAAGAATTCTGATGAACGTCTTTCGACTGGCAGAATGATGCTTCTGCGAAAACCTCCACGACAGAAATTGCGGGAGATTGGTAAATTGTTCGTTTCATTTTCAACTGATTATATATACTATTACAGCGCAGCGGAACATTTTTCGCTACACCTTCCGCAAACAGAATGCGGATCTTTGCGTGTCTTTCCGGTCCAGCTCCTTTTCATCAGCCGTGCATACCCGCTGCACTGCCTCTTCCGAAAGAAACCTATCCCAGAAAAAAAATCAACTACAGAATCTTTTTCTTGGACACAGTCGGCACGAACTGCTTCAGATAGAACGGCTCGAAGTAAGCCACGTCCTCGGTTTTGCCCTCAGACAGCAGCCTCGATCCCGGAACCAGCATTGACTCAGCCTTCGGACAAGCCTGGACGAAGTGCGCATTCGGAGACAGGATGGTCTCCCTGCATTTGTCCGCACCGTCGCCGATGAACAGGACCGGACCCTCGCTCAGAATATCGGCAAAGCTTTCCGAGTCAATGATTTTCGGCTCAGTTTCGCTCGCCTGGCTGCCATCAGCATTGAAAACGGCAGTATAGACCTCCATCCTTCTCGCATCTATCATCGGGACAATGTACTTGCACCCTTCAGGAAGAAGACCTTCCCCGATAGCCTGCCAGACGAGAGTGTCCAGCGAGCCTATGGCGACCAAAGGAATGCCCGCGCCGAAGCACAGGCCCTTGGCAGTAGATACCCCCACACGGAGACCGGTATATGACCCGGGACCCTTGCTTACACATACGGCATCGCAGTCCTTCACTCTCAGACCTCTTTCATCGAGCATCTCCTTGATGAACGGAGCCGTAAGCGATGCGTGCTTGCGCTCAGCGTTTTCCCTGACGGAGACTATCTTGCCGTCCTCAGAAAGGGCGGTGGAGCACAATGCAGTAGATGTTTCTATAAATAATATACGTGACATATTTTCTAATTCTTGAAAAGAAGTTCTTTAAAATACGGGAAAACTCCATACGCGAACCTCTTCATCGGCGCGTATATGACGGAATTCTCCATAACCGACTCAGAGACAATATGAAACGAGGAGTTTATCGTATTGAAAAGTATAATTACTATTCCTATGATCAATGAAACCTTTATCAATGCGAACAACGCGCCGAGCAGCCTGTCCAGCCATCCGAGCATCACGAACTTGATGCTGGCCTTGATGACTTTGCCGAGAAGCCGCAGCAGCAGAATGACCACGACAATCATCAGGACGAAGACAATCACGTACAGGACCTTCTCGGAAATCTGGAGATACGGTTGGAGCATGGAGCAGACAAGCTGCGAGAACTTGAACGCTGCCCAGGTACCGGCAATGATGGACACCAATGCGATGATCTGCTCCGTGAAACCCCTGACTAGACCTTCGATCAGGGCGGCGGAGAGACAGATAATCAATATGATATCCAATGTGTTCATACCTATTATATTATATATTTTTCTTCTTAATTAAAAATTCCTATCTTTGCAGACTGCAAAATTATATAAAAAACTATGACATTCAAAGAATACAAGGGCTTGAATCTGGTAACTGTCGGCAGTGAAGTGCTGGACAGGTGGAAGAAACATAATGCGTTTGAGAAATCACTCGAACTTAGAGAAGGCGCTCCGGAGTTCATTTTCTTCGAGGGACCTCCTTCTGCAAACGGAATGCCTGGTATTCACCATGTTATGGCGCGTTCCATCAAGGATGCCATCTGCAGGTACAAGACCCAGAGCGGCTTCAAGGTAAACCGTCGTGCAGGCTGGGATACCCACGGACTGCCTGTGGAGATCGGTGTGGAGAAGAAACTCGGAATCCACAAGGATGACATCGGAAAGAAGATATCGGTAGAAGAATACAATGATACTTGCCGTCACGAGGTGATGAAATACACTCGTGAGTGGGTGAACATGACCGAGCGCATCGGTTACTGGGTGGATATGAACGACCCGTACATCACCTATGACAACCGCTACATCGAGACATTGTGGTATCTTCTCCGCAAGATATATGACAAGGGACTCCTGTACAAGGGATTCTCCATACAGCCGTATTCTCCGTCCGACGGAACAGGACTCAGCTCACACGAACTGAACCAGCCTGGATGCTATAAGGACGTTACTGATACCACGGCCACTGTACAGTTCGAAGTCATCAAGGATGCCAAGTCGCAGCCGCTCTTCGGACTGGAGACACTTCCTGTATATTTCCTGGCATGGACCACCACACCGTGGACATTGCCTTCAAACACAGCACTTTGCGTCGGCCCTGACATTGACTATGTCAGAGTGAAGTCATTCAACCCGTACACCGGTGCGGAGGCTATCTACATCGTAGCCAAGGCATTGGTCTCAGACTGGTTCAATCCTAAGGCGGCGGAACTCTCCCTCGACGACTACAAGCAGGGAGACAAACTGATTCCGTTCAAGGTCCTCGAAGGAACATTCAAAGGTTCCGAGCTTGCAGGCGTAAGATATCACCAGCTGATTCCTTGGTTCAAGCCGCTTGAAGGCGACGCGTTCAGGGTAATCACCGGCGACTACGTCTCCACGGACGAAGGCACGACAGGTATTGTCCACATTGCCCCGACATTCGGTGCGGACGACAAGAAAGTCGCAGCCGCAGCAGGCATTGCCCCGATGATGGTGCTGGACAGAAACTGCAACCCTCAGCCTCAGGTCGATCACGACGGAAGATTCTATCCGCTGGAAGACCTTGACCCTGAATATGTTAAGACACACGTTTCACCGGAATATAAAGAATACGCCGGCCGTTACGTAAAAAATGCATTTGACGACTCCCTTCCGAAAGATGCGCCTACACTGGACATCGATCTGTGCATGATGATGAAGATGGAGGGAAGAGCGTTCAAGATACAGAAACACGTCCACAGCTACCCTCACAGCTGGAGAACCGACAAGCCGGTGCTCTACTATCCGCTGGATGCGTGGTTCATCAAGACCACGGCCGTGAAGGAGCAGATGGTGGCATTGAACAAGACCATCGTCTGGAAACCGGAATCTACCGGCACAGGACGTTTCGGACAGTGGCTGGAGAATATCCAGGACTGGAACCTCTCCAGAAGCCGTTTCTGGGGAACTCCGCTTCCTATCTGGCGTACAGAGGACGGTAAGGAAGAGAAGTGCATCGGAAGCCTGAAAGAGTTCTACGCAGAAATCGAGAAGGCTGTCGCAGCCGGTGTAATGTCGTCCAATCCGTTGAAGGACAGAGGCTTCGATCCGGAAGACATGAGCAAGGAGAACTACGACAAGATCGACCTCCACAGACCTTATGTGGACAATGTTTTCCTCGTATCTGACTCAGGCAAGAAGATGGTACGCGAAAGCGACCTTATCGACGTATGGTTCGATTCAGGTTCAATGCCATATGCACAGGAAGGCCTCCGCGCCTTGGGCGACAAGAAGTTCGGCTGCACCGCAGACTTCATTGCGGAAGGCGTTGACCAGACACGTGGCTGGTTCTACACCCTGCATGCAATTCATACCATGGTAAGCGGCACACCTGCATTCAAGCGCGTCATCTCCAACGGTCTCGTCCTCGACAAGAACGGCGACAAGATGAGCAAGCGCCTCGGCAATGCCGTGAACCCGTTCGAGCAGCTCGACAAATTCGGCCCGGACGCACTCAGATGGTATATGCTTACCAATGCCCAGCCATGGGACAACCTCCGTTACGATGAAGACGGCGTGGATGAAGTCAGAAGAAAATTCTTCGGCACGCTCTACAATACATATTCATTCTTCGCGCTTTATGCCAATGTGGACAACTTCGATCCTAAGGCTCCGGCAGTTCCGTACAGCCGCAGACCGGAAATCGACAGGTGGATAATCTCCCTCCTCAACACATTGATAAAAGACGTGAAGTCTGCATACGAGGACTACGACGTGACTTCCGCAGGAAGAATGATACAGGATTTCGTATGCGACCATCTGAGCAACTGGTACGTGCGTCTGAACAGAAAGCGCTTCTGGGGAAGTGCTGACAATGAGGACAAGCTCGCTGCATATCAGACACTTTACGAAGTGCTCAAGACCGTAGCCGTGCTCGGAGCTCCGATAGCGCCGTTCTACATGGACCAGCTCTACCTCGACCTGGTTCCGGACGGAGAAGAGTCCGTGCACTACGTGCTGATGCCGGAATGCGACGAAACCGTCATTGACAAGGACCTCGAAGAGAGGATGGAACTCGCTCAGAGAGCATCGTCAATGGTGCTTGCGCTCCGCAGGAAGGTCAATATCAAGGTGCGTCAGCCGCTCAGCAAACTCGTGATCCCTGTCATTTCAGACAAGGTCCGCGAGCAGCTCGAGAAGGTCAAGGCCCTGCTTTTGGGTGAGGTCAATGTCAAGGATGCGGAATTCATTTCCGACACGACAGGCATCATCACCAAGAAGATCAAACCTAACTTCAAGACGCTCGGAAAAGTTTACGGCAAGAGAATGAAAGAGATTGCCGCTGCTTTCGCCGACATACCGCAGCAGGAGATCAATGCCATACAGAACGCTGAGGCTCAGTCTGTTGCATATACATTGAAACTCGAAGGCGGTGACGTGGAGCTGAATCCTGGAGACTACATGATCTCGTCAGAGGATATGCCGGGATGGCTCGTGGCATCAGAAGGCCCTCTTACATTGGCCCTCGACATCGAAGTGAGTCCTGAACTGAAGAACGAAGGCGTGGCGCGCGAACTCGTGAACAGAATCCAGAACATCCGCAAGGACAGCGGTTTCGACGTTACCGACAAGGTAGATGTAGTCATTTACGCGGACGGCGACGACGCTGCAGAGATAGAATCCTCTTTAAAAACATATAAAGAATACGTTTCCGCACAGACATTGTCATTGTCAGTCACATTGGCCGGAAAGGGCGAGGCGACTGGCAAGGCAACAGAAGTGGAGTGGAACGAGAATACAATAATGATTGCGGTAACACGCAGATAACACTTACGCTTATGGAAGAAAATAAAGCAAACCTCGAGCCTGTAGAAAAGACCCGTTACAGTGATGAAGAACTTGAGGAGTTCAAGAAGATCATATTGGAGATGCTCGACAAGGCCAAGAAAGAGTACAATACTCTCAGGTATGTCGTGATGCACAACGGTACAAATGACATCGAGGATACCACCCCTTCATTCAAGACTGTAGAAGACGACGGCGCAATGCAGCTTTCACGTGAAGAGGCAAGCCAGTTGGCTCAGAGGCAGTACAAGTTCATACAGAACCTTGAGGCGGCGCTCGTGCGTATCGAGAACAAGTCTTACGGTATCTGCCGCGTGACCGGAAAGCTCATCCCTAAGGAGCGTCTCCGTCTGGTACCTCACGCAACCCTTACAGTAGAAGCGAAGGAAAAACTCAATAATGGCGGAAAATAGATTCAGGATTTCCAAAGGCAGGTCGCTGCTGATTCTAGGAATTCTTCTCGTGGTAGTGGACCAGGTGATAAAACTGCTGGTCAAGTCCAATATGACTTTGGGCGAACATTTCAGCGTTTTCGGCAACTGGTTCCAGATTCTCTTCATAGAAAATGAGGGAATGGCATTCGGGATGAAGTTCGGCGGAATGGTAGGCAAATTCGTGCTGACCGCGTTCCGCGTGGCTCTCTTCGGATTCCTTTGCTGGTGGATAACCCGCCTCGTGCGGCGTGGACGGCCGGCTGAAATCGATGCCGCAGGGAAGGTTCTCAGGTATGCGCCTGTGCCTACCGGAGTCCTTGTCGGCCTGACATTGATTACAGCGGGAGCCTTGGGCAACATCGTGGACTGTCTGCTTTACGGCCAGATTTTCTCTGCTTCGACACCATATGAGGTGGCGCAGTTCGGGGGAAGTTACGCGCCTGTAATGTTCGGCAAAGTGGTGGACATGTTCTATTTCCCGCTCATCGACACGACCTGGCCGACATGGATGCCTTTCATAGGAGGACATCCGTTCCGCTTCTTCGAGCCGGTATTCAACTTCGCGGACAGTTGCGTCACCGTAGGTGCTTTCTATTTGGTACTGTTCCAATATAAATTTTTTACGGCTGAACCGGAGAAAAAATAGGGTTTTCCGGAGGAAAAGGAGCAGGATAATGTAAGAAATCCGACATTTCCTGTCGTAAAAGGAATAAAATAACGTTTTAGGCTAAAGAGGCTGACCCAAAAGGGTTGGTCTCTTTTTTTATAT
>HF996025.1 GCA_000432515.1 Bacteroides sp. CAG:545 | reverse complement strand
TACTCCAAGCGTTCATCTTCTCTCCATTCACATTAAAGAAAATGTCATTGCCATCAAAGCTGATGGGAAAGCAAATAAAGAGACCAGAATGGGGTTCCGAGCCACTGAAGAAGAACGTCAGATCATCTTCCAGAAATCCCGTGAATGCGGCATCTCACAGAGTGAATATATCCGTGAGCGTGCCTTGAACCACAGGCCCAAGGCACGTCTGTCCGAGCTGGAGATAGAGGCGTATATCAGCCTGGCTGATGCCAGGGCTGACCTGGTCCATATCAAGAACGCTCTCAGCGGGAAGAGTCAGGAAGAATTGCTCAGGTACTTCCGGGATCCGGTCTATATGAGCAAGTGGATTGAGGCGACCGACTACCTGATTCGCCGGTTCTATGAAATTGAAGAACACTTAGCCAAAGGATGATATGATAGCACAGGGAAAATCTATCGCACACGGAAGTGTGTCCATAAACTACATCACCCGACTTGGAAAGGCCGAGATTGTGAAGCTGAACCATCTTCCCTCCGATATTGAAGTCCAGGCATTCTGGTCTCACATGAAAGCACACCAATTGCTTCACCTCGACAAGAGGGATAAAGGACATCCTATTAAGAACGATATGATCCGGATTGAGATATCACCAGAAAGGGATGATAGCAAAGACTGGACTCTCACTCAATGGAGGGAATTGCTGGAGCAGTTCGTCAGGGCCTTCGACTCTGCCGATAAGAACGACCCGAGGTTCCGTGGCCACAAGTTCTATCTTGCAAACTCGCAGTACCTCGCCACACTTCACCGGGACAGCAAATCCGGAATCCTGCACATGCATCTTGATTGCAACCGGATCGACATGGACGGTGAGCTCAACGATGATTATCTGATTGGATCAAGAGCAGTATTTGCCGCTAACCAGGTCACCAGAGAACGGGGATGGATTCAGGCCGAGCAACGGGCAGCCGAAAACAGAGAGCAAATCAGCAATGACTGCTACGCTGTTCTCAAGGACATGAACGGCTTCGATTGGAACGAGTATGTCACCAGGCTCACGGAAAGAGGCTATGACATACAGCTGCATCATGACAATGATGGGAATGTTCGCGGGTATTCCGTCAGGATGGGCAATTCCATTTACAAGTCTTCTCTTCTTGGTCACGGCAGAAACTTGATGCCTTCGAAGATTGAGGGTACCTGGGCTGGCCTTCATCCTCAAACAACGGATGAAATAGTCAAGCCGGATACTGAGACAGCACAGGAACCTGCGAAGACGGATACGAAGATCAACATCATACGCATGAAGATTGGAGGCAATGCCTGTGAGATCAGGATTCCCTATGATGTTGCTGCCGAAATGGGGAATGAGATACGGAAGATGGAAGCTGATCCCAAATCGGAGGCATTCTCTCATACAGCCAAAGCAGCTGCACTGCTATTCGCAAACTTCATCAATGAAGCGACCAATTTTGCGGAGAATTGCGGTGGCGGCGGCACTTCTCCGTCTTCCGGATGGGGACGGGACAAGGATGAAGATGACCTGGAATGGGCGCGTAGATGTGCCCGGATGGCTCATGATATGATTACAACAAGAAAACGCACTTATAGACGATAGTATATGAGACACAAGAATTTCGGAGCGGAGGCGCAACTGCCTCCGTTCCATTCCAAAGAAAGCTCTCAGGACAATCCCATCAGCCAGATAATGGAGCACATTAATAGTCGGAATGAACTCAGTCAGGAAGTTCAAATCCTTCAATCCATAATTGAAACCATAAAAGAAGTGTCTGAAAAGATTGACAAGGATAAGGCTGGGCTCAGGACAGTGGTTGATGTTATGGACCAGGTGCATGCAATGCTCTCCAGCGAAACAGAAGGGCTATTCGACCTTCAAAAGCAGGTCAGGAGTCAGGTCGTAGAAATGTGCCAGAAATCCGTTCCTCTTTCTCTTCCGGATGATGTAGGGGCCAAACTCAATACAATCTGCCAGAATGCCCTCAATGAGACAAGCCGAAAGATGAAAGAGACACAGGCCGAATACCTTCGAGACATCCAGAAACACAACGAAAAGTTCTTGGCCGACCTCAGTACCAACAAAGGCGTATGGCTATCCCGGAAGGTATTCTGGTGGTCCGCCGGAATTGCCTATGTGCTGTCGCTGCTTGGATTCTGCATTATTATATGGAATATTGTTCATTGAAAGGCCTTCAGAATGAGCCATAATGTTATGATATGTATGTTCATACCATCCCGTTACGTTTATTGTTATACAACAATAAACGTTTATTATGTCGAAACATCACATTCTTTTTTGTAAATTTGCTCCAAATGCATTTGAATGTATGAAGAGCATTATGTTTGACGAGAAAAAGGCTAAGGAATCTTTGTGCCGTAACGGTTT
>HF996024.1 GCA_000432515.1 Bacteroides sp. CAG:545 | reverse complement strand
AGACAATTTATTTTTCAGGCTCATACAGAATGCGGTAGGCACGGCTGACGGGTTCGGGCCGGTGGTGCCGTCGGCGGAGGAGTGGTCGGCAATGTATAGGGAGGCACAGAAGCAGACGTTGCTCGGGGTGTGCTTTGCCGGGGTGAAGATGGTATGCAGTGCCCATCCAGAGCAGGCGGTGAACCTGCCGGCAGCACTGAAAATGAGATGGTTGGGAGCAGCGGCCAATATACAGAAGCGTAATGAGGTGATGAACCGGCATTGCGTCGATCTGCAGGAAATGTTCGACCGGGACGGAATGCGTCTGACTACGTTCAAGGGGCAGAGCGTGGCGGCTCTTTATGATGAAGAGTTACGTGGTCTGCGACAGGCGGGGGACATTGACGTATATGTGGAATGCGGACGGGAGAAGGCATTGGAATACTTGAGAAAGAAGGGCATTGACAATGGCGGTTGGGACTACGTGCATGCGCATCCGATGATTTTCAATGATGCCGAGGTGGAGCTGCACTATAGGCTGAGCATTTCTCATAATCTTTTCAAGAACAGGAAGATACAGGGGTTCTGGGGGAGTCATGTGGCGGATTTTTTTGCAGGGAAGGCTGAACTGCCTTGTGGGGAAATTGTCTGCCCGTCCGACTACATACATCTGTTTTACCTGCTGCATCATGCGTTTAGGCACCTCATTTCCGGCGGAATCGGTCTGCGTCAGATGATGGACATCTATTTTGCGATTCTGCGTCGCGATGCCGGGATGGATGCCAGGCTTATGAAGAATGTCAATGATATGGGCATGACCCGTTTCGCTTCCGCGTCAATGTGGGTGCTCCGGACTGTGTTCGCATTGCCTGAGATTCCGTCACTCTGGAATGCTGATGAGGCGGAAGGACAATTTCTGCTCAACGAAATAATGGCGGGAGGGAACTTCGGGCATGGTGATACCAGGTTCCGCCACCCGACGTCCCGTGCCGGAAAGCTTGTCGAAATCGCAAGGCGCAATCTCCACTTGTTGAGCCATTACGAAAGCGACGCGCTCTCCGCCCCGTTCTACTACATCTGGCACTTCTTCTGGAAACGGATACAGATTTGCAGGATGTGGTTCAGATGTCGTGCCTGATTGAAACTGTCACGGGTGCAGATTGCGGGTTTCTGCCCCCGTCGTTTGAACCACGTGTACAGATTCGGCGCTTTTGCCACCGTTGTGCCTGATT
>HF996023.1 GCA_000432515.1 Bacteroides sp. CAG:545 | reverse complement strand
TTTTCGGAAAAATTTTGCATACTATTGTAGCCTTGATTGACACGAGAAACCGATAACTGAGTTTGAATCTTGTGTCCAAATTTTGTTTAACAACTAAAAAATTTTACCTTTATGGATGAAAAGATCAAGGCGAGGTACATCGATCCGATGGTCGACTGGTCCTTCAAACGGCTCTTCGGGAGCGAAGTGAACAAAGACATTCTCATTGAATTTCTGAAAGTCATCTTTCCGGAGCATGAGATTGAAGACATCACCTATATTCCGGCAGAGCAGCTGGGAATCATGGAAGACGACAGGAAGGCTGTGTTCGATGTGATCTGCAGGACGAAGAAAGGGGAGGAGTTCATTGTTGAAATGCAGTGTGCGACGCAGAAACACTTTTTCGAGAGGGCATTGTACTACACTTCCTTCCCGATCATGAAACAGGGCAAGAAGGCGAAGCGGGATGAGGAGACCGGCATCAAGGAAGAGTGGGACTACAAGCTGGACGGGGTGTATTTCCTCGGGGTGCTGAACTTCAGGTACGA
>HF996022.1 GCA_000432515.1 Bacteroides sp. CAG:545 | reverse complement strand
GACTTATGTTACTAAGTTACGTCATTTCCTGCAATAAACTGCGGGCGGATTAGGGCAAATGCATTACCTTTGTTCAAAATGAAATGATTATGTCAAAGGTTGATAAATATGTGGCGCTGATTCCGCGGATCCAGTCAGTCCTTGCAGGGGAGACTGATGAAATTGCAAGGATGTCCAACATGGCAGCTTTGCTTCACTTTGAATTCGGCTTCTGGTGGACAGGGTTCTATCGCGTCGTTTCGGCTGATGAACTGGTGCTCGGGCCATTTCAGGGACCTGTAGCTTGCACCAGGATAAAGAAGGGCAGGGGAGTCTGCGGCACTTCATGGAGCGAGAAACGCACACTTGTAGTCCCTGATGTCGAGCAGTTTCCCGGGCACATCGCGTGTTCAAGCGAAAGCCGGAGCGAGATAGTCGTACCATGCCGGAAATCCGGCCAGATTGTGGCGGTTCTTGACATTGACAGTAAGGAACTTGCAACATTCGACGAAGTGGACAAGGAGTATCTTGAACAGATAGTGTCAATGTATCTAATATGACGTCAATATGAAGAGAATCCAAATCTTTGTACTTTTAACTCTATCATTGATAATTGTTTCCTGTGGCAGGAGCCAGGAAAAACTTCCGACATTGGTGCTTCATCCTCACGAGGAGATGCCCGACAGCATTGACCTGAAATCTTATAAGTCAGTCTTTTTGGCTGGGACTATCGACATGGGAAGCGGTGTCGATTGGCAGAAGGATGTGGTGGATTTATTTGAAAAGGCTCCGGGCAACTGGGTGCTGTTCAATCCTCGTCAGGAGTTCTGGGACCCCA
>HF996021.1:35799-41446 GCA_000432515.1 Bacteroides sp. CAG:545 | reverse complement strand
TATCCAAACGATCTTTGTCTTTGAAAATTCGTCCCAATAACTGATGCTATCTTGTGTTTCAAACCATTTATTGTTTGTTTTCTTGCGAGCTTTGACCTTCTCATCATCGATGATGTATTCTTTACCGGTTTGCTCTAAACGCTCAATGCCGAACGACAGAAGAAACTCTTTAAGTGCAGGATAATCATCTATGTTATACTGCCTTGATGGGAAGGTCGCTATAATGTATTGGTCATCAAATTCATAGCCATACCGCTTAATGTCGCGGCCTCTCAATATCGGTCGTATGATTTCCGCCGTTCGCTGACGTTCCTCCTCAGTTTGGCAGGCACTCAAAATTTCATTCCGCTTGACCGAATCGATGATGAAGGCGTCGTTAAAACCGGTTTTGATGCCGTAATTGATCTGGATATCCCAATCTTTCAAGGGAGTACCGACGGCTTCAATCTTCTCCTTAATGGAACGCTCAATTTCGGATAGGATGGACCATGATTCAGATGAGGAGAAACTGGAGGAAACCGCGTGTGTCTGCACATAATCGCTCAATTTCTCAACCTCAAAATTGTCTTTCTTTATGGAACATGCGATAGTTTCATAGTGGGTATTGGACTTGATTACGGAAAGGATGTTGGCATCTACCGTTGCGGAATCAAATACTCTATATCCGGCGAAATCTATCAAAAGTGATGGCTGATACAGGCTTGTCAGCATAGTTCGCAATGATTTGCCGTAGGCCGACTTCATCCATCCGTTTGATGTAATGAACGACAGCAGCGCACCAGGCTTCAGGAGTTTCATTCCCATCTCGTAGAAAAGACAGTAGATGTCGCCAGTGCGCTCATAGGTCTCGTAGTTCATTTTCTGGAGGGTATCTGCATCGGTGCCCATCTTCTGGAGCTGGATGTACGGCGGGTTGCCAATCACGCAGTCGAAGCCGACGAAGCGGCCATCCTCATCGAGGACTTCCGGGAACTCGATGCGCCATTCAAAGGCGCCGACAAAGATTTTGTTATCCTTGATTTCATCCACCTCGGCCTGTATCTTGGCAATCTTTGCTTGCAGGTCCTTGGTCTGTTTGTCGCGTTGGGCCTGCTCTTTTTTGCTGATTTCAAAGAGCTGGGGCGCCAGAAGGTTGTCCAAATCGGCGTTCAGTTTATTCAAGCTAACCACTTTGGGGTCTTTTAGGCCAATCTGGGTGCGGAGATTCCCCTTGATTTGGCGCAGGTAATCCTCCAAGTCGTGCTTCTCCTCTTTGCTGTGTGCGTTCTTATAGTCGCTCACAGCCTTGCGGTAAGCGCTGATGGAAATGCCGCTCTTTCGGAGGATTTCGGAGATGTCCTGTCCAAGATTGAAACGGTGCAGGAGCGAGTTGCCTACCTTGATGTTGATGTCAATGTTGGGCAAGGTTTCCAGTTCGGTGTAATCGCTTTCTTTTGTATAGTAGGCGTTTTTCAGTAGCTCTATCCATAGTCTGAGGCGGCAGATATTGACAGCATTGGGGTTGATGTCCACACCGAAGAGGCAGTTTTCGATGATTTTGCGCTTCTCGTTGAAGAGGGTTTCCTGAATACGCTGGCTCTCCTGGTTGCCGGGAATATAGCTTACAGGGTTGCCGTCTTCGTCGGAAATAAGTAGTTCATCGTTCTCTATGTCAATGCTGTAGTCCTGTTTCTTGATGCGCTTGCCGGAACCGTCGATGAGGATGCCGAGGTCGTATTTGGTGTAGATGACTTCGTTGAGGACAGATACCAGGAAGTGGCCGGAGCCAACAGCAGGATCGCAGATTCGGAGGGAATCGATTACCGCATTGGCCTGGACATAGTCCTCGATGTCCTTGTTTTTCAAGGCCTCATAGTCCTTGCAGGACCATCCCATTTCCTCATTGAAGCGGCGGACGACGGTCTGCTGGATGGCTTCGCGGCTCATATACATCGTGACGGCACCGGGGGTGAATACGGAACCGTCGCGGTGGCCGTTGATTTTCTCGAAGATGAGGCCCAGCACGGAGGCGTTGATGAGTGTCTTGGCCTGTTCCTGTACTTCTTCGGAACCCTCGCTGGAGAAGTTGTAGGCATCAAGGAACTCCAATAGGTAACGGAGCGTCGGGAGTTTGTCGTAACGCGGCTTCTGACCGTCTTTGAGCACCGTGCCGTTGAATAGGGGCAGTTCGCTGTTGTCCAAACTGCTGATGCGGATGGTCTGGCGCTCCAGCGGGCTAATCTCAAAAAGTGAGCTGTTGAGGTAGGGGACTTTACCGTATTTGGTGTTGATGCTTTCAGACCGATCGGTAATGCGCTTTGCAAGAACCTGGAAGAATAGTTTATTGAGCTCATCGTAGTCTGGGATGACAGATGGTCGCATAAAGGCGTAGCTCTGGTCGCCTTTATGATACTTGACAAGCTGGGCCTCCAGAAGTTTGAGGAAGAGTATTCGGTTTGCCCATCCGATGGTGAGCGCCAAGGCTACGCCGAACAACTGCTCCTGTCGATTTTTCCCAAAAGAGTAGCGATCTTTCACGTTGTCAAGCCAATCCTCGCTGTCAAGGATGGTGATGGTGTTTTCAAGCAAAGAGGCCTGATTGCGCTCTACCTCCTTGCAACGGGTGATGATGTGCTTCTTGCTGTCTTTCTCCACCACTTCCTCCAGTCCGATGATATAGAGCAACTCGCTATAGAACTTGGTGTTGAGAGAGTTGCTGTCGTTCTGGAAACGCTTTTTCAGCAGATGTTCAGGGCTGAAGAATTTGAAGAGTTCGATGATTCGCTTGTCATTGCCAGTGTCGAGGAATTGTTTGTATTTGCGGATGTCGAACCATGTGTAGGTAATCTGGTTTAGGACATTGGCGATGAAATCAGCTGCAATTTCCTTATAAAAGAAATCGGTTTTTTCGGAGGTAAGGGCACCGGCGTTAAATTCCTCGAAGCGTTTGATTAGCTTTTTATTTGAGTAGAAAATGCGCTCAAACTCATGAGCGTCAAAGACAAAGTACTCATAGACATTGGTGACTATCAGTTGTTTGAGCTGGATGTTCTTTTTGATATGTCGCTCACGAAGGTAGTACAGCAGGAGTTCCTGTAGAGCCTTGCGATTGAGGTCCTCCTTTGTAATCATTTCGGTTGCGTTGGTGGGCTTCTTTACTTCGATGATAACGCCAACCGGGTCTGTAACATTGACACCCAGGTGAATGGCACAGTCTATATCCCCATTGGGAGAAACCTTATAATTCTGGCTGTAGAACGTGAATTTCAAGAAGTCCATCAGGTCTCCTTTGAGCTTTTCTTCCGTATCGATGGAGGAAATCTGCTTGTAGTAGTTACTGAGTTGGGCTTTGAAGATGTTAAAGACTGGCCGTTCCACAGGGACCTGGCGATATGCTTTATTAAGCGACTTTGCTATAGTTAACTCTGCCATATTATTTTGTTTCAGTGGGATCTTTTTTCAAATTTAATGTTTTTTTTGACAAACTGGGCTGAAAGTGTGTGATAATAAACAAGGTGAGGAAAGGCCATTGCACTTGAATCAATGCGCGGAAGTGACTCCTTCGTGCCTAATCTCAGCAGGGAAGACAGAAATCTTTTCGATAAAATGAAAGAAAATTTCTAAAATAATTTGCAGATTCAAAAAAAGTACGTACATTTGCAGTCCCATTAACGAGGTAACCTCTTACTTGTCGTTGTAATTCAAGTAACGTTGCGCAAAATTATTTTAGAAAATGGATTTGATTAAAGTAGTAGAGCAGGCATTTGTAAACGACAAAGCTGCATCTTTCCCTAAGTTCAAAGGTGGTGATACCATCACCGTTACTTATAGGATTAAAGAGGGTGATAAAGAGAGACTCCAGAAGTTCAGAGGCGTAGTTCTCCAGATTAGCGGTGCTACCCCATTCACCAAGACATTCACTGTCCGCAAGATTTCAGGTGGTGTCGGTGTAGAGAGAATCTTCCCGTTCCAGTCTCCATTTATCGAGTCGATTGAGGTCAACAAGGTTGGTCACGTTCGCAGAGCGAGAATCTTCTATCTCAGAAAGCTTTCTGGTAAGAAGGCCAGAATTAAGGAGAAGAAGCTTGTGATGGTTAAGGAAGAAAACGCACCAGCAGAAGCATAACAAGGTCTTAGTACCTGGTATGGTCCCATAGCTCAACTGAATAGAGCATTTGACTACGGATCAAAAGGTTATAGGTTTGAATCCTATTGGGATCACGAAGCCTCGGAGTTTTACTCCGGGGCTTTTTTGTGTTTCTCCGTCACGAACATACTCTAATGAGGGACCAACGGGTCAACGTAAAATCCCGGTTGGTTTGCATTTCATAGTGCGCTCGAGGCACAAAGCAAGCGGAGCAGCCCTGGGCCGAGCTGCGCAGTTTGCTTTGTGCAGCCGGCCGGCGTATTTGCCGGCTGCGGTGCCGTGTGTCAGGCAAGGATTGACAAGGCATCATCAGATATCGTGCAGGACATTCTCTTGTCGATGGATAGCCAGTCAGCGACATAGCCCGCGGCGAATTGCGAAGCACCTGAGCGGAGCGGGCTTTTGCCGCTGCCGGCGTGATTTCGTGACATGATTTTTTCTGAAGAACCTTGTCTCCATCTGCGATATCTGAGCAGCGTAATTTCGTGACACGATTTCTTCAGAAGAACCATGTCTCCATCTGCGTGATTGCCTATGACGCGAACTTCATAGAGGATAAAAAGGGCATCGTCATAGGTGATTTCTGAACCAATGAGCATCCAGACGAACCTAAGAATATCAACACAACGAACTGATATCCAATTGACTATACCGATTTAAAGCGGAATGTAAATATGCTCATCACCCTGTTTTTTTATGGGAGTGAGCATATTGAAAAACAAGCTTAAATCTATATAATAAATTATAATTCAATAAGTTACAAGTACTTTTATGGCTTTGGCGATATGCTCATAGGTTCGAAAAAACCACCGCAAGCAGATATAATAAAAATCGTAATAGCCGGCGGAAACCTGTAACCTTCTAATAACACCGACACCTTTCCCTTACCTAAAAAGCATTTGGTTGGCGCGTAGGAGCGAAAAATCATTCTCGCGTACCAAAATTTCATTTCAATCAACACAAGAAAGCCGCAAAAGCCAATCCTTTGTGCCGACCGGTCTGTGACACGCAGTCCATTTGCATGTGGGATTACCAGCCGTAGATGTTACGGAGAATCCACCAGAGGATTACCAAGATGAACATTGTAATGATTATCGACCGGTGGCACACGACAAGATATAACTTCGGGTGCTTCTTGCGTAGAAGATATGCGGTTAGCAGAACTATGATGTACGGTATCATAAGTACCATGAACGCATTGTACCTGAATGCTGCGGAAATGTCGCCTATAAGCAATGAATGTACAACCCGCTGTGAACCGCACCCGGGGCAACGAAAACCTGTCAGCTGCAGAAACAGGCACTTGGGAAACAAGTTGCTTGATTCCGGGCTGACTGTGGCATAGATGTAAACGAACAGTCCTGCCAGCAGTGTCGCCAATGTCAGGACTGTCTTTCTAGTACAATGAAACTCCTGCAACTACAACAATGTTATGAGAAAGTATATTACAAACCACACAATTCCGCAAATGAGAGCAATCTGGCTCCATTTCTTGGCATCTGCACTTGCCTGAACCGCTCC
>HF996021.1:24477-35763 GCA_000432515.1 Bacteroides sp. CAG:545 | reverse complement strand
GAACCGCTCCTTCGTAGTCACCAGCCTGGTACTTGGTTGATACTTGAGCTGCTTTTACAATTCCCGCTATACCGAAAGGAAGGCAGCAGAACAGTGTCGTTAGAATCGCATAGACAAGATAGTTGTCCGGACAAGGTTTGGAGTTCGGCGTCGTAGCTTGTGATGGTGATTGTTGTTGAGGTTGCGATTGAGGTGGCGTCGATACAGGCTGGGCCTCGCTCAGTTTGTATCCGCAATTAAGGCAGAACGTAGTTCCATCTGTAACTTGCGCTCCGCATTTTGGACAAAAGCTCATAGATTTTGGTTATATTTATTTCAGTGTATTGCCGTTACCGTCGCGGTAGGTGTTGGCGGCTATCATAATAAGGTCAATGATGGTCCAGACTCCGCAACCGCCGAGCGTTATAAGCATCAATACACCTGTAACTATGTTTCCGGTATAGAATCGGTGAACGCCCAATGAACCTACCAGAATGCAAAGAATCAATGCGATAAGCCATCTGTCTTCATTGGTTGAAGCCGGCTGGTTTTGATAATTCGCGATTTTAAGTGGCGCTCCGCATTCAGGGCAGAAATTAGTTTCTCCTGTAACAGGTTTTCCACAGTTAGGGCAGTAGTTCATAAAGTTTTACATTTTCTCCACAAGGTAGCAATTGTACAAATAATTTCCAATACAGTTAGGTATGGCTGACAGAGAAAAGCTGAACAACCTGGCTCTACGTGTATCGTCTAAGGCGCTGATACATAGCATGTTGGCAAGCAATGCCAAAGACAGGTTGCATGAAAAAATAGGTAACCTGACTTTCATATATCCGCGTAAACTGTTGATAATTAGCAGTATTGCCAAAAGTTCGACATGCAGGTTGTTCAAAAAATGCACGGCAGGAAGCACTATCCGGCAGAATAATGCAAGTGGGGATGCAACAATGCTTATGAGAGTTGCATCTCTATATGGATGGTTGATGGGGAGACTGTCTGAAAAGTCAAATATTCCTCAGTGAGAATCGAAAATCCGCTTCTGGCCTTGTTAGGGGTACGGAGTATTTCAGTCTCGCGAGGACTTTTCGGACAGTCTGGAGGAGGGACAGGGAGTTGATTGGTTATAATGAGGAGGATTGCTTGACAAGGAATCCTTAAACAAATATGATTTAATGCGAAAATTTACATTGGCGGCATTGACCGCCTTTTTTGCTGTCAGTCTTTCTGCGCAGAACAAGTGCACAGTCAGCGGATATATCCGGGATGCAGCTACGGGGGAGACGCTCATCGGAGCGGGAGTTATGGTGATGGTGACGGATGCTGCGTCAGGGACGAAAGCCTCAGCTGCGACATCCGCGGTAAATGCTATAGGGGCAATGTCCGCTGCGAGTGCTTCAGGTACAAAGTCTGAGGAAAAAGCCTCAGCGGCGACACCAGAGTCAAATGCCTCAGCGGCGACAAAAGCCAAGTCATCGATGGCAAACTCGAAAATCATTGGCGCCGTCACCAACGAATTCGGATACTATACTATCACCATACCGTGCGGAAACATTGACCTGACATATTCTTATGTCGGATGCGCGGATGTGAAACAAAACATTGACCTTCAGAGAGATACGGTTATAAATATCTCATTGCTCCAGGCGGCTTCACTTAAGGCCTCGACTATTGTCGGCCGTAAGGATGCCGGAATTCAGTCCACTTATATGGGCGCATTGGAAATCCCGCAGGAGATGATCAAGAACATGCCGGTGGTGCTGGGCGAACCCGATGTCATCAAGACCATTCAGCTGATGCCTGGCGTGCAGGGCGGCATGGAAGGATTTTCCGGAATTTATGTGAGAGGCGGTGGCGCGGACGAGAACCTTATGATGCTCGACGGAACGCCGCTTTACAATGTCAGCCATCTCCTCGGCCTGCTGTCGGTATTTACACCGGAAGCGGTCAAGAAAGTCACATTCTACAAAGGCTCCTTCCCGGCAAGATATGGCGGCAGAGTATCCAGCATCGTCGATGTCAGGACCAATGACGGAAATGCCAAAGGATTCCACGGCTCGGTATCAGCAGGACTCCTTTCGGAAAAACTCCACTTCGAAGGCCCTATCGCAAGTGAAAACACCACATGGTCCTTCAGCGCACGCGGAATGCACACCTTCCTGTTCGACAGGTTGATAAAGGCTTTCGGCAGTCCTGCCAATTATGCCTTTTATGATATCAATGCCAAGGTAACACACCGTTTCAGCGACTCTGACAAACTGTTCGCCGGATTCTATACGGGACGCGATTATTTCAGATACTCCGATTCCGACAAGTCCAGTTCGAGGTATTATGGCCCTGACTATGAACCATATACGAAGTACGAAGAGGAGAATACGAAAATGAACCTCAAATGGGGCAACACATTGGCCTCGGTAAGGTGGAACCATGTCTTCAACAGCAAACTGTTTGCAAATACCTCGGTTTCGTGGAATACATACAAGATGAACATGGTCACCAATACCAGGGAACTTCTGAAATCCGAGACGGAGAACTACGACAAGCAGTACAGATATTCCTACACGTCAGGCATCCGTGACCTGGGCGCAAGGATAGACTTCGACTATATTCCTGCGCCTACCCATCTGATAAAATTCGGCGGCGAATTCGTGAACCACCTTTACCGTCCGGAAGTGGAGAGGTCACGCAGCATCAACAGCATTGGCGGAAATAAGGAAACAAGCGACAAGGTGAACGACGCCAGTCCGAACCTGTATGGCAATGAACTGTCGGCCTATATTGAAGATGATATGACCTTCGGCGAGCATTTCTCGTTCAATCCCGGATTGCATCTGAGCCTGTTTCTGGTCAATGGCCGTACATATTTCTGTCCGGAACCACGTGCTGCGGTCAAGGTCTCATTCGGCAAGGGCTGGGCTGTCAAGACAGCGTATTCAAGGATGTCGCAATACGTGCATCAGCTCACATCTGGCAACCTGAGTCTCCCTACTGACCTCTGGGTTCCTATTACCAAGAACATCAAGCCTGTAACGTCGGACATCGTCTCGCTCGGCACATATTACAGCGGCCTGAAAGGATGGGAATTCTCGGTGGAGGGCTACTGGAAGCAGATGAACAATGTCCTTGAATATAAAGACGGCAAGATGTCATTCTCTTCAGCCGCTGACTGGGAGGAGAACGTGGAGATGGGACAGGGCCAGTCGTATGGCGTGGAACTCTATGTCCAGAAGACGCTTGGCCGCACCACCGGAACCGTCTCATATACATTGTCCAAGACCGACCGCATCTTCCGCGACGGCACCATCAACAACGGAAAACGCTTCCCGTTCGTGTATGACCGCAGGCACAACTTCTGTGTCAGCCTGAATCAGAAACTCGGTAAAAGAGTGGACCTGAGCGCAATATGGACCATCACCTCCGGAAACTGGATGACGGTTTCCACCAGATCTACTCTCACACTTTCGCCGGACGGAAAGGGAATGTCGATGGTGGACTATATTTCAAGCAGGAACAATTACAGGCTTCCGCCGTCCCACAGGCTTGATTTCAGTGTCAATATCCACAAGAAGAAACGTCATGGCGAGCGGATCTGGAATTTCGGAATGTACAATGCCTATGGCGCCAAAAATCCTAACTGGGTAACTTTGGACAGCAGGGAAGTGAAGAACCCTGACACCGGAAAAACCACGTATATCCCGGCATTGAGCAAGAAGACCTTCCTCTTGTTCCTTCCTTCTTTCAGTTACACATATAAGTTCTAGAAATCATGAAGAAGTCAATATTGATAATAATTGCGGCAATGATGTCTGTCGCATGTGAAGAGTACATTGACCTGCGCAGGGAGGGCCCGGAGAAGATGCTCGTGGTGAACGGCAATCTGGTGGCGGGCGACACGCTGCATACGGTTTATCTTACCTGGGGCATGTATGACGATGTGAAACCCGTCGAGGCAGCCCATCTGGACTGCTACGTGAACGGCAAACTGGTGACATCTACGGACAAGGTGACCGAGCCGGACCGGTTCTCGTACTATGCCAATGCCGTCCGGTTCAAGGCTCCTTTCAATGCCGGTGACGAGGTCAGGATCACGGTAGATGCCGGCGACGCCCATGCCGAGGTGACCGGTGTCGCTCCCAAGGCGCCTGTTGTCAATGCCGTGGATACGTCGTCATTCATGGCGAAGAACAAAGGAGGCGAACTGACAGGATTCTATATGACCAAGGTCCATCTGCAGGACGTTGCCGGAGAAAGGAATTTCTACCGTATGGTAATGTCTTATGAATCAGAGTACAGGGCTTCAGAAGTGCCGTCCGGCAGTCCATACAAGGAAGGCCAGTTCTTGTGCAGGGCCTCCAGGGACATCGTCTTCGACAACAAGTACGAGAGCCTGCTGTACAGGAATCTGAAAATAGGTATGGAAGACAATTCCAGTGACGTGGATAATTATTATGCCAATGAATATAACTTGTTTACTGACAATACTTTCGCTGACAAGGAATACACATTGAAACTGGCTGTGGAAAAGACACTTCTGCATAATTATTATCCGAATTCATGGTCGCGTGACGAATATGTGCCGGCCGAATACGGGAAAATCTGTTTCCGTGTATTGTCAATGTCCCGAAGCACCTATACTTATATGAACGACTACGCATTCGACAATTCGGAGCAGGGTTCCTGGAACTTCATTGATGAAATTCCTTATCCGAGCAATGTCAGCGGCGGTACCGGCATGGTTTCGATTATGACTCCGTCGGATTTCTGTATTGATCTTAAAAAGAGATAACAGTAATGAACAAGATAAATTTTGCTCTTGCATTGGCATTGACCCTTATGGCCGCGATAGCGTGTGACAAGGACAAGGTCTCGTATGATATGACGGATGCGGCACGTGCCGCGATGGACAGGCTTGTCGGTGAGTATGAACTCGTCGGCGCGGAATGGGACGGGGCACCGGTGGACCTGAATGGCGACGGTGTGGCTTCCGCTTCGATTTTTGATGAATTGAAAGAGGTGCCGGACCTGACAGATGAAACCGGAATAGAGATAGACATGACGGTGCCGTATCGTACCACCGTGAGAATCAGTCTATTGATAGAAGATATCTACCTGAATACTTCAAGCGCGTTTTGGAACAAGCGTGTTTATACGCCGACATTCTCCGTGGACTCGTCAGGGAATTATGATCTGGGCATTGACCCTTATTATGGGAAAATATCCGATGACGATCGCTGCCAAGGCTATTTCTATAAGATGAATGTCAGGCTGGAGGGGGATGATATCCTGTATCTTTCGGGATATTCGGTGCTGCGTGACGAACGCTCTGCCCAGCCTGTGACAGGAACCCTCACTTACAAGTTCAAGTGCGTTTCCGGCAAGGGCAAAGTTCCACGCCCTCAATAACATTCTGACACGCCGGAAAACGCCCTCAGCAAAAACCGGTGCTGCTGGAGCAATTCTCAAATTATTTCATTAACTTTAAAGGTTGTTTTTTTAGAGAATGTGCTGTGTTTTACGTTAGTGAAATAAAGAGAGAGGCGCCGGAAGTGTTTGCGACCCCCTTGCAGAAGAAGGTGTATGAGACATTGGCTCAGAACAATATACCTTTCGGGCGGGTGGATACCGATCCGGGAATAACGATGGAGGATTGCCGAAATATCGATGCGGCAATCGGAGAGAGGATAGTCAAGACCGTGTTTCTGTGCAACCGTCAGCAGACTGTTTTCTATCTGTATGCCATGCCTGCAGACAAACCTTTCATTACCAAGGAGTTCGGCCATGCTCTCGGAATCTCAAGAGTCTCATTTGCCTCAGGCGAAAAGCTTATGGAGATAGCCGGGACTGAGCATGGCGCCACTACGGTCCTGAGCGCCTGTCTGGAATCTGCAAAAGACGTGCACATCATCATTGACAGGCAGGTCCTCGAAAACGGCCATTTCTGCTGCACGGACGGCACTGCCACCTGCTTCATCAAACTGGACAAATCCGATCTGCTGGACAAATTCCTGCCCGCCTGCGGACATGTCCCGACGATAATATGACACCACTAAACTGACAGACTGATGAATAACGGAAAAAAACTTGTAACAGCGGCAACAGCGGCACTGAGCCTGTGCGCCTGCGGGAAACAGGACGTGAAGAAACCCAATGTGGTTTTCCTGCTTTTCGACGACCTCGGATATGGCGACTTGGGATGCTACGGGCAGCAGAAAATCGAAACGCCTAACATAGATGCATTGGCCTCGCAGGGGTTGCTGTTCACGGATATGTATTCAGCAGCGCCGCTCTCATCTCCGTCCAGATGCTGTCTTCTTACGGGCAAGCATATGGGCCACAGCCAGATACGCGCAAATGAAGAACATTATGTCCCTAAAGACAGCCTCGGATGGAACGGAGTGTTCCTGAATCCGGAAGAACAAGGCCAGTTTCCTCTCGAAGAAGGAACTCAGACGATTGCGACAATGCTGCAGTCGGCCGGTTACAGGACAGCAATGGTGGGAAAGTGGGGACTTGGCTTTCCGAAAAGCGCATCTCTGCCGAATACAATGGGATTTGACTATTTCTATGGATTTAATTGTCAGGCACTTGCGCATTCATACTACCCTGTGAAGCTATGGGAGAACGGCGTGGAAGTCGAGACGGGCAATGAACTCGTCGTGCAGGGTTGCAGATTTCCTGACTCGCTGGACAGATACGATCCGGCCAACTACGAAATATACGGAGGTAAGAATTACAGCTGTGACCTGATGTATGACAAGATGGTCAAGTTTGTGGAGGACAATGCCTCCTCACCGTTCTTCCTGATGTGGACTACAACTGTCCCGCACAGTGCAGTCCAGGCACCGGCCGATGAGGTGAAGTACTATGTGGACAAACTCGGAGACGAGGAACCTTGCACAAACCCTGGAATGTACCTTCCGAACAGATACCCTCACGCGACCTATGCTGCTATGGTTACCCACATTGACACGCAAGTCGGCAATCTCGTCAAGAAACTCAAGGACCTCGGAGTCTGGAACAACACCATATTTATAGTATCTTCAGACAATGGCCCGGCAAGCAACGGTAACTCTCCGATGGAGTATTTCCAGAGCGGCGGCCCGTTCAAATGCGGTAAAGGCTGGGGAAAATCATCATTGCACGAAGGCGGAATCAGGATGCCGTTCATCCTGCACTGGGGCAACAACAAGAATTGCGGACGTATAACACGCATGTCCAGTTTCGCCGACCTGATGCCGACATTGGCGGAAATCGCCGGTGTCAATGCCCCTGAGAATGACGGCGTTTCCTTCGCGCCGACCGTTCTGGCGGAGACTCGTGGCGGACAGCGTTATGCCAAGGCCAATGACATGAGCTTGGCACCGCAGCGCGACCACGAATACCTTTACTGGGAATTTCCGGCATCCAAGGGTTGGGTGGCAGTCAGGATGGGAGAATGGAAAGGCATCGTGCGCAAAGTACTGAAGGGCAACTCCGAAATGGAACTGTACAATCTCAATGAAGACCCGCAGGAGCAGAACGATGTTGCTGCTTCGCACCCTGAGATAGTCAGGTCAATGTGGTCCGCAGTCAGGGACAGCCATTGTGATGCAAATCCGGAAGTCCCTAAATTCTGTATGGATATAAACTATCCTGATTCGCTTTAGGCCTTATGAGACTGTTCCGGTTCATGTCTGTTGCAGTTCTGCTGCTCGCTTTCGCCTCGTGCACACACCGCACGGAGACGGAAAAGCCTGGCGGCGTACTCTATCGGATAGACACGTCAGGAACAGCGTGCCGGATATGGACGTACCATCCGGACGGCAGCATCCAGGACAGCATCACATTGGACAGGAAGCTTAAGAGGCTCGTATGCATGTCCTCCAGTCACATCGCCTGCCTTTCAGCGATCGGATGCGACAGCCTGATATGCGGTGTCTCAGGTATAAAATACATTTCTGACACATTGATACAGAGGCGTTTCGCCGAAGGCAAAGTTGCTGATGTCGGTTCGGATGTGGCGGCTGACTATGAAAGGATATTGTCAATGTCGCCCGACCTCGTGACGGCCTACAGCCTGCCGGGTTCAGACTTCGTGAAAAAGCTTCGTTCGTTGGGTGTCAATGTACTGGTGCTCAATGATTATCTGGAGAACAATCCGCTCGGCAGGGCTTCGTATATAAAACTTTTCGGTGCATTGACAGGAAAGACGGCTGTGGCCGATTCTTTATATGAGGCGGTCCGTGCAGATTATGATTCGCTCTCTGCTATAGTGCAAGCTGCTGTAAATCAGGATAATGGGAGAAAAAAAGTCCTTGTCAATGTCCCGTATTCAGATGTCTGGTACATCCCGGGCGGCGACAATTATATGTCCCGGCTTATACATGATGCCGGGGGAGAGGTGCTCGGTGCCGTTGCTGGAAAATCAGAGTCCGGAACGGTTTCCGTGGAGCAGGCGTATCTGCTGTCGAAAGATGCCCAGGTGTGGCTGAATACAGGATGGTTCGACTCTCTCGATGCCTTATACGCCTCGTCACCGGTTTTCGGAAAGTTCGGCTGCGCTGACAATGTATATAACAATACTTTGCGCACTACGCCGCGCGGTGGCAACGACTTCTGGGAAAGCGGAGCTGTCCGTCCTGATCTGATTCTTTCAGATTTGATAAGAATCCTGCATCCGGGACTGATTCAGGATGCCCCTTTGCATTATTATAAGAAATTGGCTAAACAGAATTGATACGATGCGAGATATGAAAAAGTTTGACGGAAAAGTCCAGATGCTGGATGCGGGAATGGTATTGTTTGAAACCAAAAGCGACTTTGGAGACACTTTAGGACAGGTGAAAGCAGAAATGGAAGTCTATGGCAAGGTGCTGAAGCCGGCTGATCTGTCTGAAGCGGAACTTCCGGAGTCAACAGGCGAGTGCGACCTGTTTCTGGACTGGTCCAGCATTTGGCGGGTGCGATACATCTCCTGTCATCTGGAGAGCGCCGACGGTGGTGAGTCTGATCCTCACCGTTATGCGGCTACATTCAAGGAAGGCAACCGCAGCACGATGCTCAGGGGAGTGGTGATGGCTGTCCTCCTGGTCGGTTTCGTCCTGGATATAATATTCGTGCACGGTGTGCTGAACACCATCTGCGCAGTGGTTTTGGCTGCATTGACAGCATATGTCTGGATACTTCCGAGCCGCAAGGCGCAGAGGGTAGTGAAGTCTCTGATGAAAGCTTTGAAGCGATAAGAGCAGCGCCTGAGAAGCTGTTCTGAAAAACTAAAGCGACAGTGCAGCGGACCTTCCGGCAAGATAACCGGTGGAGAAAGCGATCTGAAGATTGTAGCCGCCAGTATCTGCGTCAATGTCAAGCACTTCGCCGCAGAGATACAAACCGGGGCATTTTCTGGAACTGAGCGTCTTAGGCACGATTTCGTCGCAGGAAACGCCGCCTGCCGTGATGACGCAGCGCTCATAGCCCACATATCCGGCTATGTCGAATTCCCAGTTGCGGATAGCATTGACAAGAGCACGCATCTTGAGCGTCTCTTTTCCTTTGCTTCCGCTTATTATTTCGGGATGGCACTTCATGAAGCCCGGAATTATTTCCCATGGCATCAGCTTTCCCAGAAGCACTTTGGCCATTTGCCGTACGCTTTTGCCCTTGCTTCTCGGGTCCGCCCCCACTTCTTTCCACAGTTCGGCGACTCTTTTCTCGAACTCCTCGGCAGGCACTCCGCTCTTCAGGTCCAGCACCACTTTCACCTTGCTGCCGTTCAGAATTGCCTTCACGGCGTTACGGCTTATCGCAAACCCTGCAGGACCCTCGAGACCGCCGTCAGTAAAGTCAATGTCGCCCTCCATTTCCTGAACCTCACTTCCGTTCACGAAAAGTCTTATCCCTATGTTTTTCAATGAATTGCCGCACAGAGCGGTTCCGGTTTCGGAAAGCGCGGCGCTCCTGTCCACGTGCCCTTTAAGTTCAGGACTATTTTCCTCCAGCGGAAGCTTGTACTCTTTCGGAACAAGTGCCGTCAATGAAGGAAAACACTGTTTTATGCTATGCCCGAGTGACTTGGCGAATGTATATCCGTCGCCCGTAGAGCCTGTATTCGGATATGAGAGACCACCAGTGGCGATAATCAGCCTGCCTGATGAAAAACTCTGGCCGTCAGCGGTTTCCACTGCGAAGATACGGTTTCCGAACTCCTCTTCCATGCGTACTCCGGTGACTTGCGCATCTGTCATAACCCTCGCGCCAGCATTCCGTGCCGCACTATAAAGCGCATCCACCACATCCATGGACCTGTGCGAAACCGGAAACGCCCTGTCTCCACGTTCCACCACCGATTCCATTCCGTTGGCATTGAAAAAATCTATCAGCGCATCGGGAGGGAGGCTGTAGAATGCCGGTCTCAGGACATTGGAATTAGACCTTACGTGTGAGGAAAAATCGCTCCAGCTCTTGACGTTGGTAAAATTGCATCTTCCCTTGCCGGTAATCATTATCTTTCTGCCCGGTCTCGGCATTTTCTCGAGGACAAGGACAGACGGGCGCTCTTTCGATGCGGTTCTGGCCCCGTAAGCGGCCATAAGACCTGCCGCGCCGCCACCGATAATGATGATGTCGTAATGCATAACTACCTGATGTTGAAGTCAATGATCTGGTTTTCGCAGAATGTGCCCTGGACATTGACAATACCGTCTTCTCTCGACCACAGATGGCTGCGTGACGAAAGTTCTACTGCCACAAGGTCGCCGGTCCTGAGATAAATTCTGCCGGAAGCCTCCGTAAGAGCCGCCTCCAAACTGCCTGTCCCGCTCGCATTGATCCTGAAGATCTCACTTCCTTCCCGCATCAGCACAAACTCGTTTTCGGTGTTCTGCGCAACGCATTTCTGATAGAGAGGCGCAGGCAGGAATGATGTATGGTCAATGCAGGATGCGGCTGCAAAGTCTTCACTGCCAGTCCCTATCAGATTTTCAGGATAGAGCAGCACGCCGAAGTTCACACTGTCGTAATACCGGTCAGCGAACCTTGTCCCTATGCATTTTCCCGGCTTGCACACTCTTGCGAACATTACCGGAGCAAATGTCAGGGTGTCAATGAAATCCTGAGGAAAAATGTCTTCGTTGTCCTTTTCCCAAGTCGTGTCCGGCCTGACGATGATATGGCCTGAAGCGGTCTTTACGATGATGTTCATGTCCTTTGAGCGCGAGTATTGAGGCTATTTGCCCTGTTCAAATTTTCCCTTCAGTTTGCTAAGCGCATCGTTAAGAGCTTCACCTTCAAGCGGTTTGCTCATCGCCTCCTTCTTTTCCTGCTCGAACCGCTCTC
>HF996021.1:22754-24445 GCA_000432515.1 Bacteroides sp. CAG:545 | reverse complement strand
CTCTCTCAAGCGTGCGAACTGACGCTTGGTGTCCATCGTGAACTCGCCGTTTTCAATCCATGCGAAATACGCCGGCTCCATCTCGAACACCTCTTTGGCAGTCTTGCCTCGGTGTTTTCCGAAACTGATGACCGGCTCGTTGTCCTTTCCGAGCACAAGTCTTCCGGCATAGTCCACTGTGCGTGGGCGTCCGCCTACTGATGAAAGAAAGTCCACATTGTTCTTGAGCGGAACTTCATGGAATTTGTCAGCCTCCTGGTACTTTTCAAGCTCACCTTTGAGAACTTCATATGTTGCCAATGTGTCTGCTTCCGCAGAATGAGCATTCTCGAAATCCTCACCGCCGCAGTAGAAGCGGTAAGCGGCCTTCAGGTTCCTCGGCTCCATATAGTGATAGATCGTCTGCACGTCCACCATCAGTTTCGAGTGCAGGTCAATGTCGATTGCCTCCAGGGTCTGTCTGGCTTTGGCTTTTTTCTCCTCGCTGCATTTCGGGTCTTTCAGCCTGCTGTTGCAGTATGCTCTTACCCTTTCGATTTCCTCAGCCAGCATAGGGAGGTCGAATTTGGTGGAATTGTAACCTGCCAAGTCGCTGTCTTTCAGCCAAGAAACCACTTCCGGAGCTATCTCGATGAATTTCTTTTCACCTGCGACATCCTCGTCCTTGATGCCGTTCACCTGGCTGGCACCCGGATCGATGCTCTTCTGCTTTCCGGCAGAGTAGTCCCACGGACATACCCGCCATGTCTTTACCTCATGATGATGGTCAGGAAATACCTTGACGAAACTGAGTTCCACGATGGCATCAGACACGATATTCAGTCCTGTACTTTCAATGTCAAAGAACAGGAGCGGTTTTTCAAGATTCAGTTCCATTTTACTTTACCATTATAGGCATTACGATTCCGAATACTTTCTCGGTCTTCAGTTCTTCTTCAGAAGGCTGGAGAAGAGCGGATCTGCGCTTGTCCACAAACTTCATGACAACCTCGTCGCATGACATGTTGGAGAGCATCTCGATGATGTGGGTGGATTTGAAGCCGATGGTAAGCTCGCTTCCGTCATATTGGCAGGAAACCTTTTCGTGTGCTGCGATCTCAAATCCAGGATCCTGCGCGGAAATCTCCAGAGAGCCCGGCGTCAGGTCGAACTTGATGTGGTTCGAGCCTTTTGGAGAACATACGGAGATACGGCGTACCGTGTTCAGAAGCACGAGCCTGTTTATTCTGAGGATGTTGGAGTTGTTCTGAGGAATGATGGTCCTGTAGTCAGGATATTTGCCTACAACAAGGCTGCAGATGACCGTGGTGTTGTCGAATCTGAAGATGACTGTCTTGGAATCGAACTCTATGGTAATCTCCTCCATGTCTCTGCCGATTACTGATTTCAATATGGCCGCATGTCTCTTGTTCAGTATGAACGAGCAAGGTTCCGCTGCCTTCACGTCGTCAGCAGTGTAGCATGTAAGTTTCTGAAGGTCAGATGCTACAAGAGTAGTTGCCTCCGGCTTGATGTCGAAGAATATTGAGTTCATCACCGGACGGTTGTCCTCATCTGAGGATGCATAGATGGTCTTGCTGATGCCGTCCACGAGGCTTGCTCCTGTGAATACCACAGTCTTGAAGCCCTCTTCCACGCTCTTGCACTCCGGATAGTCGTCCGGGTTGAAGAAAGGCAATGTGGATGAACCG
>HF996021.1:21858-22716 GCA_000432515.1 Bacteroides sp. CAG:545 | reverse complement strand
TTCGACCAGATACATTCGAACTGGTTGTCGCTGATGGTCCTGATGGTGAGCGGCTGGTCAGGAAGTTCCCTCAGGAGGTCATTCAACTGTCTTGCCGGCACCGCGATTCTGCCTTCGTCCTCTGCGCCTGAAGTTTCCACAGTGATGGAAGTCTTCATCGTGATTTCCTTGTCAGAGGCGGTCACTTCGAGGCTGTTGTTCCCCAGTACGAAAAGGTAGTTCTCAAGTATTGCTTCATTGGTCTTGGCAGGAATTGCCTTGGATACGGACATGAGTCCTTTCAGCAGTTCTGAGCTTGATGTGACAAATTTCATATACGTGCTATTTTAATTATCTTTTAATATGTGTCAGCCGTCATTGACCTTCCTTCTCAGGAAGAAGGACAGGCTTCTTACAAAGGTAGGTAATTTTCTGGAATTGTGGCATATATTTTGATTTTTCATCTGCCCGGTTACGGACATCGTTGCGGTTTTCTCTGCAGCGTGTCTTTGAATGTGAAATTTTAAAACTCAATGAATATGAACAAATCATTGCTAAATCTTCTGGCGTCAGTCGGTGTTGCCGCGCTGACAGCATTCGGCGTAGTCAAGGCTTGTACACCGAAACTTGTATCCGAAGGTGAGACCGCTGCATTGGCAGCAGACGGCTCAGCATACAGAACTGTCAATTTGTCAGCGACGGAATATCCTGATTTTACTTATGCGGCCGAGTCTGCCGTAGATGCTGTGGTCTATGTGAAAGTGACCATACACCAGCAGGCATCTGCGATTGCAGATCCGTTCTTCAAGTTCTTCTTCGGTGACCAGATGGCTCCGCAGTCCAGAGACCAGCAGGCGCGCGGTTCAGGCGCGATTATCC
>HF996021.1:11715-21849 GCA_000432515.1 Bacteroides sp. CAG:545 | reverse complement strand
GCGGTTCAGGCGTGATTATCCGTGCAGACGGTTATATCGTGACCAACAATCACGTGGTGGACGGCGCTACCAAAGTGGAAGTCACATTGAACAACAACAAGACTTATCCTGCAAAAGTCATTGGTACAGACCCGGCTACGGATGTTGCAATCTTGAAGATAGATGCGGAAGGCCTGCCTGTCATTCCTTTCGGCGACTCTGACAAGTTGAGACTTGGACAGTGGGTGATCGCCATCGGCAGTCCGTATGACCTGCGTTCTACCATTACGGCCGGCATTGTCAGCGCCAAGGGCCGTCAGATGCCTCATCCGCAGGGTGAGTTCAAGATTGAGTCGTTTATTCAGACAGATGCTGCCGTAAATCCTGGAAACAGTGGCGGTGCGCTTGTGAACCAGAAGGGCGAACTTGTAGGCGTGAATACCGCAATTATCTCACAGACAGGATCTTTCACCGGTTATTCTTTCGCAGTGCCTTCAAATATCGTGAGGAGGATTGCTGAGGACCTGATCGATTTCGGAAGTGTCAAGAGAGCGTTGCTCGGAGTGTCAATGTCACAAATTGATGACAAAAGAGCTAAAGATTTGAAACTTTTTTCTCCAAAAGGTGTATATATAGAGGAGGTCGTGAAAGGAGGAGCAGCTGACAAGGCGGGAATTCAGAAGGGTGACGTCATCGTCGCAGTGGATTCCACAGAGATTACCACTCCTTCTTCTGTGCAGGAAAAAGTCAGCTCGTACCATCCGGGAGACAAGGCTGAAATAACCATTGTCAGGGACGGTAAGGAGAAGACGGTAGAGGTTACATTCCAGGGTACATCTATGGAAACCGGCTCCAAGGACGTTGACGGCTCGGTGGCATTCTATGGCGCCAAGTTGAAAAAACTGTCCGATGAGACGCGAAGCCAGTTGGGACTCAAGAGAGGTGTGGAAATAGTGTCTGTAGGACCGGGCAAGGTCCAGGATGCAGGCGCTGTGGAAGGCTTTGTAATCCTTTATGTCAATGATCAGCCTGTCAGCGACCCTGAAGATGTAATCAACATAGCAAAGAAGGCGAAGAGGGCTATCTATGTCGAAGGTGTTACCAGAAACGGCAAGGCGTCCTACTTTGCGTTCGGCAAAGAGTAAAAAACGTATATGAGACAACTTAAAATTACTAAGTCGATCACCAATCGTGAGAGTGCCTCCCTGGACAAATATCTCCAGGAGATCGGTAGAGAGGAGCTGGTTTCACCGGAAGAAGAGGTGGAACTTGCCCAGAGAATCAGAAAAGGTGATCAGAGAGCATTGGAGAAACTTACAAGAGCGAACTTGAGATTTGTGGTTTCTGTTGCGAAACAGTACCAGAATCAGGGCTTGAGTCTCCCTGACCTTATCAATGAGGGAAATCTGGGACTTATCAAGGCTGCTGAAAAATTCGATGAGACGAGGGGATTCAAATTCATCTCCTACGCCGTATGGTGGATCCGTCAGTCGATTCTTCAGGCATTGGCTGAGCAGTCCCGAATCGTGAGACTTCCTCTGAACCAGGTGGGTTCGCTCAACAAGATAAACAAGGCACTGTCGAAATTCGAGCAGGAAAATGAAAGACAGCCGTCAAGCGACGAGCTTTCAGAGATGATCGATGTCCCTAAGGACAAGATATCTGATACGCTCAGAGTTTCAGGAAGACATGTCTCGGTGGATGCTCCTTTCGTTGAGGGAGAAGACAACAGTCTGCTGGATGTGCTTCCTAACACAGATTCTCCAAGTGCTGACAGAGGACTGGTGAATGAGTCTCTCAATACTGAAATCGAGAGGGCTCTGTCTACATTGTCCAGCAGGGAGCGTGAGATCATCAAATCTTTCTTCGGAATCGGATGTCAGGAAATGACGCTCGAGGAAATCGGAGAGAGGTTCGGCCTCACAAGGGAGAGAGTACGTCAAATCAAGGAGAAAGCTATCAGAAGGCTCAAGAGTCCGTCAAGAAGCAAACTCCTCAAAGGGTATCTTGGATAATTTTAGGTTTGCTTTAAGATGACACCGGAATCATTTATTCAGAATAAGGCCGCTGAGGCCATAAAAAGCGTTTACGGAGCAGATGTCGATGCATCTTCCCTCCAGATACAGGTTACAAGAAAAGAGTTCGAAGGCGACTACACGTTAGTTGTCTTCCCTCTTTTGCGTATTACACATGCTTCACCGGACAATACCGGAAATGCGATAGGAGAGTGGCTCAAGACCAATGTTCCTGAGATTGCAGGTTACAACAGCGTGAAGGGCTATCTGAATCTCCTTTTCTCGCAGGTTTACTGGAACGAGCTTTTTGCTGAAATAGCTTCAGCAGAGAATTTCGGAACACTGCCGAGCACAGGAAAGAACATTATGGTGGAGTTCTCTTCCCCTAACACCAACAAGCCGCTTCACCTCGGCCATATCAGGAACAATCTCTTGGGAGACTCCGTTTCAAGACTGTTGAAGGCCTGCGGAAACAATGTCATGAAGGTGACATTGGTCAATGACCGCGGCGTCCATATCTGCAAGTCGATGCTTGCCTGGCTGAAGGCCGGCAATGGCGAGACACCTCAGTCTTCCGGCAAGAAGGGCGACCATCTGGTAGGCGACTGCTATGTGATGTTCAATGACATCTACAAGAAAGAAGTGGATGCTCTCGTAAGCGGCGGAATGAGCAAGGAAGAAGCCGAGAAAGAGGCTCCTTGCCTGAAAGAGGCTCATGAAATGCTTGTGAAGTGGGAGCAGGGCGACAAGGAAGTGCGTGATTTGTGGAAGAAGATGAACGGATGGGTTATGGAAGGTTTCGATGAGACCTACAAGGCCCTCGGCATTTCTTTCGACAAGACATATTTCGAATCAGATACATATCTTCTCGGTAAGGAACTGGTGCAGAAGGGTTTGGATATGGGCGTTTTCGTGAAGGACCCGGACGGCTCAGTCTGGTGTGACCTCACTGCTGACGGCCTTGACAGAAAACTTCTTCTCCGTAGCGACGGAACTTCAGTGTATATGACCCAGGATTTGGGAACAGCAGAGAGACGTTTCTCAGAGTATAATCTCGACGAGCATGTCTATGTGGTAGGAAATGAGCAGAATTATCATTTCCAGGTGCTCAAGCTTATTCTCAAGAAACTCGGCTTCAAATGGGCGGACGACATTTTCCACCTTTCCTATGGTATGGTAGAACTGCCTGAAGGAAAAATGAAGTCAAGAGAGGGAACTGTGGTGGATGCCGATGACCTTATAGAGAAGATGTACGAGGAGGCGAAAGCTACTTCTGAAGAGTCAGGAAAGCTTATGGATATGCCTGAGGCTGAGAGAGATGCACTGTATCACTCCATCGGTCTCGGAGCATTGAAATACTTCATCATGAAGGTCGATCCGAAGAAGACGATGCTCTTCAATCCTAAGGAGTCCATTGACTTTAACGGTAACACCGGTCCTTTCATCCAATACACTCATGCCCGTATCAAATCCATTTTGAGAAAGGCTGATGAGCAGGGTGTCAGCCACGATGCCGCTTCGCTCAGGAATGACATTGACCTTTCTGCGAAGGAGGTCCGTCTGGTCAAGATGTTGAACCTGTATCCTGCGAAGGTGGCGGAGGCCGGAGCCGAATATTCGCCGGCAGTGATCGCGAACTATGCTTATGACCTTGCCAAGGAGTTCAACCAGTACTATCACGAAACCCGCATTCTCCCGGAAGAGGATGTGCTCGTGAAGAATTTCAGGCTGGTCCTCATCCAGACTTTGGCGGATGTGCTGACGAAGGCAATGGGACTGCTCGGTATCGTACTTCCTGAAAGAATGTAATTTGACAATATGGCTGAACAGAAGGAAGCATATATGTTTCCGACCTCTGTGAAAGAGGTGGAGGCATTAGGCTGGGATTACATTGACGTTATCTTGTTTTCCGGTGACGCTTTCGTGGACCATCCTTCTTTCGGAACTGCATGTATAGCGCGTTGGCTTCAGAAATGGGGCTGGCGCGTTGCTGTTGTGCCTCAGCCGAACTGGCGCGACGACCTGCGGGATTTCAAGAAGTTGGGTGCGCCGCGTCTTTATTTCGGTGTCAATGCAGGGGCCATGGATTCGATGGTGAACCACTATACGGCTTCCAAGAGGCTCAGGCACGATGATGCCTATACCCCTGACGGGAAGTTCGGACAGAGGCCGGATTACGCTGTGACTGTCTATACCAAGATCCTGAAGAAACTGTATCCGGATGTGCCTGTGGTCATTGGCGGAGTCGAGGCTTCGTTGAGGCGGCTTACCCACTATGACTATTGGAAGGATTGTCTGATGCCTTCGGTACTGGTGACAAGCGGCGCGGACTATTTGTGCTACGGAATGGGGGAGAAGCCGATGCTGGAACTGACCCGAGGTATCGAGGCGGGCAGAAGCCGTCACGATATGCACAAGATTCCGCAGATAGCGTTCTATGTGAGCGGAAAGCCTAAGCCCAAGGAAGGTGTGCTTATTCTTCACTCCTTCGAAGAGTGCAAGAGGGACAAGAGAGCATTTGCAGAGAACTTCCATCATATTGAGATTCATGCGAATATGATGCATCCTGATACCTTGTTGGAAGGTACCGGAGACGGTTATGTCCAGATCAATCCGCCTTATCCGCCTTCGGACGAAAAGGATATGGATTCGTTCTGGGACCTGCCGTTCACGAAGATGCCTCATCCTCGCTACAAGGGCAAGAGGATTCCTGCCTACGATATGATCAAGTATTCCATCAATACTCATCGCGGATGCTTCGGAGGATGTAATTTCTGCACGATTGCGGCGCATCAGGGCAAGTTCATACAGTCGCGTTCCGAGCAGTCCATATTGAAGGAGGTGAAAGGTCTTCTGAAAGTTCCGGGATTTGCGGGCAATATCTCTGACTTGGGAGCGCCTACTGCGAATATGTACGGTATGAGGGGAAAGAATCCGGCTCTATGTGACGTGTGCAGGCGCAAATCGTGTCTTTTCCCTGCTCCTTGCCCTAATATGGACAGAAGTCACGAGAGGGTGCTGAAACTCTATCACGATGTCACTTCGGTCAAGGGAATCCGTCATGCGTACATCGGCAGCGGCATCAGATATGACTTGTTCCTGTCGGAAAACGGCTTCGTGGACAAGACTTCCTATCCGTATCTGAAGGAACTGATTCTGGACCATACGTCAGGCAGACTCAAGGTCGCTCCTGAGCATACTGAGGACAATGTCCTCTATTACATGGGCAAGCCGTCGTTCAAGCTTTTCTGCCGTCTGCGCAAGGAATTCGACAAGATCGCTTCGGATGCGGGGCTGCGTACCGGCATTGTCCCGTATTTTATTTCTTCGCATCCGGGATGTCATATGAGCGATATGCAGAAGTTGGCTTCGAATCCGGCATTGAAGGGAATCTATATGGACCAGGTGCAGGACTTTACGCCTACTCCGATGACGACTTCCTCGGTCATGTTCTATTCCGGACTGGACCCGAGAACGATGAAACCGGTCTTCGTGGAGCGCGATCCTGACAAGAAAAAGATGCAAAAATCATTTTTCTTCAAAAAAAAGTAAGATAACATATTTGTATTAGAAAAAATTGTCCTATTATTGCATCGCGAAATAAGAAGAAAGAAAGACTATATAAAAAGTAACGGTACAAATAATATGGCGACTAATCAGAAAAAGAGAGCGGTTGTGAGCTACGAGAAGATGTCCAAGGAGCTTGCGGCAGCGTTTGTAGAGAAGTATCCGAAGGGTTTCAGTGACTATCTGCCTGACCTGATAAAGTATGACAAGCCGGACGGCACATGCTTCTATGCTGTGACTGTCGAAGTTCCGGATGCTATCTATCTTGTGAAGATCAAGATCAAGACGGACAATCCTGACGACATCGAGAAATGGCTTGAGGAAGATGCCTCAGAGGATGGAGATACCACGGCTCCTGATACAGCAGGAGGTGAGACACTGCCGGATGACAATATCTCCCAGTATTCTTCCAGTGATGATGATGCGTCTGACGCTTAGGAAAAGTACAATGAGAGTTATGCCGGGAACGAATTCTTCGTTTCCGGTTTTTTTTGTCATCGCTTTTGTGTAAGTTTGTACTGATGATGAAATGGCTGACAGAACTTAAACTTTTTTTGAGAGGCTTGCCCGAAAAGAACAAGCTTCTTCTGTTGTCGCTTGTCGTGGGTATAAGCAGCGGTTTGGCCGCTGTGCTGCTTGAAACTCTCGTCAGGGCCATTCATCGTGGCCTGACCAGCTGGTTTGACAGTGCCGGGGACAATTTCCTGTACTTGGTTTATCCTGGAGTCGGAATGCTCCTGTCGCTTCTCATATTGCGTCTTGTGATCAAGGACAATATCGGTCATGGAGTGACCAAGGTGCTGGTGGCCGTATCCAAGAACGAGTCCAGGATCAGACCCCATAATATGTGGTCATCCATATTGACCAGTTCATTGACCATCGGCTTCGGAGGCTCTGTCGGTGCGGAAGCTCCTATCGTATATACAGGCGCGGCGATCGGCTCGAACTTCGCGCGGTATATGGGGATGTCCTACAGGAACATTACCATATTGCTGGGATGCGGTGCGGCCGGTGCAGTGGCCGGAATTTTCAAGGCGCCGCTTGCCGGTGTGCTCTTCACATTGGAAATTCTCCTTTTCAATATATCCATGACGTCAATGATGCCGCTGCTGCTTTCTACGGTCTCGGCCACGATGGTGTCATATATATTTCTTGGCGACAGCCTTCCGTTCGAGTGTACATTGACCCCGTTTGAAATCCATAACGTCCCGTTCTATGTGCTCCTCGGCTTTTTCTGCGGACTTTGTTCATTGTATTTCCTCAGAACCACGCTGAAACTCGAGGACAGGTTGGGAAAGATGAAGAATCCTTACGTCAAATGGGCGTTCTGCGCAATTGGTCTTGGACTTCTCATTTTCCTGTTCCCGCCTTTGTACGGTGAGGGCTATGACGCGCTCGGTCCGCTCCTGAACGGCCAGCCTATTTCCTATGACGGGGAGACTGTACTTTCTTTCATGCTGCACAAGCCGTGGCTGGTCCCTGTATTCTTTGCATTGATACTTTTTCTCAAGGTCTTTTCAATGACATTGACCAATGCGGGAGGCGGTGTCGGCGGTACTTTCGGTCCGACATTGTTCGTGGGCGCAATCGCCGGTTTCCTGCTTGCGAGGGTGACCAATCTTCTGATGGCCGGGACTGAGTTTGTGGTTCCGGAACAGAATTTCGTGCTGGTGGGTATGGCCGGACTGATGGCGGGAGTGATGCAGGCCCCGATGACGGCAATCTTCCTTATTGCCGAAATATCAGGCGGTTATGAACTCTTCATCCCGCTTATCATTACATCTACCATAGCGTTCGGTACCATACGTCTCTTCGAGAAATATTCGATTTATACGAAGCGAATTGCGATGACGGGTGATCTTCTCACCCACGACAGCGACCAGGCTGTGCTTACGCTTCTGAAGATTTCCGATGTGGTGGAGACGAATTTTACACCGGTATGCATAGATGCTACGCTCGGCGAGTTCGTGCAGGCGATTTCCAGTTCGGCACGCAATATCTTCCCTGTGGTAGATTCACGAGGGCATCTGCAGGGCTATGTCTCGCTTGAGGATGTCAGAAAGGATATGTTCCAGACGGAGCTGTATGATAAGATGCACGTTTACAATTATATGAAATCTTCTCCTGCCTATGTCTATGAGGGCGAGAAGATGGACAGTGTGATGAAAAAGTTCGAGAATACGGATGCCTGGAACCTGCCGGTCGTGAAGAAGGACAGGACTTATGTGGGGTTCGTTTCCAAATCCAAGATATTCTCCGCATACAGGGAAGAATTGAAAGAATTGTCTCAAGATTAATAACTTAGATGAAATCCATTTACATTGATTTTATAGCAGAAAAGTTGCTGGTCAAGGACTGGCAGGTGGAAAATTGTGCTGCTCTTTTCGAGGAGGGATGTACTATCCCGTTCATCAGCCGTTACCGTAAGGAAAGGACCGGAGGTCTTGATGATGAGCAAGTTGCGTCTATCAAGCATTGGACCGAAGTATTCTCGGACATGGAGAAGAGGAAGGAGTCGATACTCGCGACCATCGATTCTCAGGACAAGCTGACGCCCCAGCTGCGCTCCGCGATCGAGAATTGTGTCAATGCCAATGAACTTGAGGACCTTTATCTGCCGTACAGGCCGAAAAGAAGGACACGTGCCACTGTGGCCAAAGAAGCCGGGCTGGAGCCGCTCGCGGACAAGATGTATGCTGTAGAGGTCCGTAATCTGCAGGCAGAGGCTGCCAAGTATGTCAATGACAAGGTGCCTGATGTTGAGGCGGCATTGGCAGGCGCCCGCGATATCATTGCCGAGAGGCTTTCGGAATCAGCCAAGGTCAGGGAGGCGATGAGGTCGGTATTCCGTACAAGGCGTGTGGTGTCAAAGGTGACCAAGGCCGGAAAGGAGAATCTTGAGTCCCAGAAGTTCGAGAACTATTTCGATTATGCGGAACCGCTTTCGAGAATTGCGGCTCACAGGCTTCTGGCGATATTGAGAGGGGAGTCGGAGGGATGGCTGAACGTGAAGATCGACGCTGATCCTGAGAAATGCGGAAACAAGATATATTATGACTTCTGTCAGGAGCGCAGATATCCTGCAGGTGAACTTGCACAGCAGATCCGTATGGCTGTAGATGATGCCTACAAGCGTCTTATAGAACCGTCCATCACCGGTGAAATACTGAAGGAGTTCAAGCTGAAGGCTGACCAGGAGTCTATCCGTGTTTTCGGAGAAAACTTGCGCCAGTTGCTTCTCGCTGCACCTGTGGGCCAAAAAAGGACAATGGCGATAGATCCGGGATTCCGTAACGGATGCAAGACGGTCTGTCTGGATGAGCACGGAAATCTTCTGCATCACGAAATCATCTATCCTCATCCTCCGCAGAATGAGAAGATCAAGGCTATCACATCTATATCATCGATGCTGGAAGACTATGGTATCCAGGCGATTGCTATAGGAAACGGAACAGCGAGCCGTGAGACTGAAGATTTTATAAAACGTGTGCCGCTGCCTGACGGATGCAAGGTGTTCGTGGTCAGCGAGGACGGGGCTTCCATTTACTCGGCGTCGGATGTTGCAAGAGAGGAATTCCCGGATGAGGATGTGACTGTGCGAGGTGCAGTGTCCATCGGAAGGCGTCTTATGGACCCGCTTGCGGAGTTGGTGAAGATTGACCCCAAATCGTTGGGAGTGGGGCAGTACCAGTATGATGTGGACCAGTCTCTTCTGAAGGAAAAACTGGACAATACTGTGGAGAGCTGCGTGAATACTGTAGGTGTGAACCTGAATACGGCGAGCAGTTATCTGCTCAGCTATGTGTCCGGAATCGGTCCGGCATTGGCCTCCGCCATCGTCAAGACCCGTTCAGACAAGGGCGGTTTCCGCTCCAGAAAGGACCTGATGTCTGTACCGCGTCTCGGGGAAAAGGCTTTTGAACAATGTGCAGGCTTCCTCCGTATTCCGGGAGCAGAGAATCCTCTCGACAACTCGGCTGTGCATCCGGAGTGCTATCATATCGTCTCGAAAATGGCTTCCGATCTCGGTGTCACTGCTGAGCAGCTTGTCGGAAACCAGGAGCTGTGTTCCAAGATCGAGCCTGAGAAATATGTTGAGAAGGAATTCGGCCTGCCTACTGTCAATGATATTGTCAAGGAACTTGCGAAGCCTGGACGGGATCCGCGTGAGGCGGCGCAGGAGTTTTCATTTGCAGACGACATACATTCGATAGAGGACCTGCAGGTCGGAATGGAGGTCCCGGGAATTGTTACCAACATTACCGCATTCGGTGCCTTCGTGGATTTGGGTGTCCATGAAAACGGTCTGATCCACGTTTCCCAGATGGGCAGAAGAGATGGTAAGGTCACATTGAAACTGCATCAGCACGTGACAGTGAAGGTTATTGGCGTGGATTTGGACAGACGCAGAATATCCCTCAGATTAGTAAGATAATCAGCAGTAATTTTCACAAAAATTAAGAAAATATAGATTTTTCCTTTCAGATTGTTCTTGATTTACTTGAAAACAATTATATTTGTAATGTAATTGTAATAAGATGGCTGAAGGAACAATGAATGGTAAAGCAGGAAT
>HF996021.1:0-11589 GCA_000432515.1 Bacteroides sp. CAG:545 | reverse complement strand
GCATTCCTGTGGAATATATCGTATTTGCCAGAATAAGTATCGCCGGTGTGGTGCTGCTTGTTTTCAACCTTGCTACCGGACAGAATATCCGGATGCAGAAGAAGCATGTGCTCAAATTCATCCTCATTGCGTTTTTCGAGCCGTTCATCTATTTCGTCTGCGAAACTTACGGTATCCGCTTTACGGAGTCGCCGACCATCAGCTCTCTCTTGATTGCTGCCGCCCCGATTTTCTCCGTTATTGCAGGAATGGCGATTTTCAATGAGAAATTCTCATTGTTCAATATGTTCGGCATCCTTGTGTGCCTGGGCGGTATCGTGATGGTGACACTGTGCTCTGAGTCCATGGGTGAGCACTTCGTCTTGGGTATTGTCCTGCTCGTTGTCGCCGTGCTTGCGGAGGTGGGACACGCATCATTGACGAAATATCTGACAGATTCTTATTCTCCGTCAGTCATCGTGATGTATCAGTTCCTCATCGGTTCGGTGTTCCTTTTCCCGCTGTTCGCAGGCCCGGGCCTGAAAAACTTCGATGCAGAGCTGTATTTTTCGTGGGATGTCTGGAAGCCGATTCTCTGTCTTGCTGTGCTGTGCTCAAGCATCGCTTTCGGTCTGTGGGCCAATACGATAAAGCATCTCGGTGTAGCGAAGTCCAGCATATTCCTGTCCACGATTCCTGTATTCACGGCATTGGCAGGTTGGATTCTCGGACAAGAACTTCTTACGCCGCTTCAGTGGGCCGGTATTTTCGTGGCTTGCATCGGAGTCGTATTCTCACAATACACGAAGTCCAAGCCGAAATCCCTTTAACGGTTTCTGAATTCAAGTCTTTGACCTGCAGCCTTTTCGGTGATGAGGTGGCCGTTCTGAACAGTTAATTTGCCGTTCAGATACACGTCTTCCACCATGCCTTTCAGTCTGGAGCCTTCATAAGGGGACCATCCGCATTTGTAAGCGAGTCCGGCATTGCCTTCGTCGCTGCCGCCGACTGTAAATTCCTTTTTCGGATCAATGATGATGAGGTCTGCCTTGTACCCTGTCTGAATCTTTCCTCTGCCTACGATTCCCAGCATATCTGAAATCTTTTCAGACAGTACAGACGCTATTCTGGTCAATGGAATCTGCTCTTCATCAGCAACGGTGAGCAGCACGGCGACTTCCTGCTGTATGGAAGGCATTCCTGACGGGCAGGTGAGATATGGCCTCGCCTTTTCTTCCTTCAGATGTGGAGCGTGGTCTGAGCCGATCGTGTCTATCACGCCGTTTTTCAATGCATTGCGCAACGCGGCCCTGTCCGTGGCGGTCTTTATTGCCGGATTGCATTTGACACGGCTTCCAAGCCTGTCGTAATCTTCGTCGCAGAACCATAGGTAATTGGCTGATGTCTCGGCTGTTATCTCTTGATTGTATTGCTTGGCCGCGCGTATCATTTCGACTTCTTCAGCTGTGGAGACATGGCAGATATGAAGAGCTGTACCGTGATTCATCGCCAGTTCCAATGCCTTGATCGTGCTGCGTATGCAGGCCTGTCTGCTGCGTATGTTCTCGTGCTCTCTCATCGGTATATTCTCGCCGAATTTCTGCTTGGCATCGGCAAGATTCGCCTTTATGATGGCTTCGTCTTCACTGTGAATGAAAATGCGTGAGCCGCTTATGCTGAACAGTTTGTCGAGGGTTTCCTGTCTGTCCACAAGCATATTGCCGGTGGATGAGCCCATAAATACCTTGACGCTTGCGAATGCCCTGCTGTCATGACAGCGTTCCAGATATTCCTTGATATTGTCAGCATTGACATTGTCTGCTCCTATATGGAAGCCCCAGTTTGCATGGCAGCGTCCTTCTGCGAGGCTGCATTTCTTTTCCAGTTCTTGCAGGCTGACAGTAGCTGGAACTGTGTTCGGCATGTCTATGAATGATGTGACACCTCCAAGCAGGGCTGCTCTGGATTCTGTCTCAATGTCTGCTTTCTGCGTCATTCCCGGTTCACGGAAGTGCACATGTGCATCGATGGCACCGGCCATCAGGAGCTTTCCGCTCAAATCCCGTGTGACATCTGCATTGACCCTGCTCTGAAGAGTCTCCGGGCTGACCTTTTCGCCTTCATATTCTGCTAGTCCGTCTTCATCGAAGAACCAGACTCCTGCGATTGTCTCTCCATCAATCAGGAGCGCCCCTTGTCCGGCTTTTTCTGCCGTGACAATGGACGCTCCTGTCAGAAGTACTCTGTTCTTGTTCATCTTATTCAGTCTTCTTGGCGTGAATCTTCCTGAACTTGAGCCCGAGGACTCCCCAGAATGCTTCACCGAATATGCCGCCGCTCATCTTGGATGTGCCCGCCTTCCTGTTCACGAAAATGATCGGAACTTCAGTGATCTTGAATCCAAGCTTGTAGGTGGTGTATTTCATCTCAATCTGGAATCCGTAGCCTTTCATTCTTACATCATCCAGGTCAATGGCTCTCAATACCTTATTGCTGTAGCACTTGAATCCGGCAGTGCAGTCATAGACTTTCATGCCGAGTACCGTGCGTACATAAACGGATGCGTAGTAGGACATGATGATTCTGCCTATAGGCCAGTTGATTACGCTGATGCCGTCGCAGTATCTGGAACCGATGGCTAGGTCAGCTCCGTCCTTGCACACTTTGTAGAGTCGTGGCAGATCTTCAGGATTATGAGAGAAGTCCGCGTCCATCTCGAAGGTGTAGTCGTATCCGTTTGCAAGCGACCATTTGAAACCAGTGATATAGGCGGTCCCCAGTCCCTGTTTGCCCTTCCTTTCAATCATGAAGAGCCTTTCGCTGAATTCGGTCTGCAGTCCCTTTACGATGGCGGCAGTGCCGTCAGGAGAGCCGTCGTCTATGATAAGAATGTCGTACCCTCCTTCCAGTGAAAACACCTTGCGGATAATTGCCTCGATGTTCTCCTTCTCATTGTAGGTAGGGATAATGACTATTTTTCTGTCTTCCATATTGATTATTTTTCAGATGTTTTCATCATTTCCTTTACGGCAGTCTCCAGCTGTTTGTCTTCGCCTCTGAGCACTGATGCGGGGTCATTGTAAACAAGGATGTCAGGCTCTACCTGATGATTCTCGTTGTAATGGCCTTCCTTTATGCACCAGGACCCGACCTGAGGGATGCCGAACACGATATTGCCATTGATCTGTGTTTCCCACCATACGGCAGTCATTGTTCCTGCTACAGGGGTTCCCACGAGCTTGCCGATACCCAATGACTGGTAAGCGTAAGGGAAGCCGCAGGCGTCAGAATAGTTGTCCTCGCATACGAGAACGCAGGACGGTTTTACCCATTTGCTGTAAGGGTCTGTGCCGATGTACTGGCCCCTCGGCTGGTAATTCACATAAGCCTTTCCGCTGAGGAATGTTACAAGGTCATCGTGAAGCCATCCGCCGCCGTTGTGACGTGTATCCACTACGAGAGCGTCAGCAGTACGGTATTTGCCGAGAGCCTTGGAATATACCTCGCGGTAGCTTGGCGAATTCATGCCTTCTACGTGTACATAGCCCACTTTGCCGCCTGAAATCTCTTTCACCTTGGCCTCTCTCTGCTTGACCCATCTGTTGTACATCAGCTTGTAGTCTGTGAATGCAGGCTCCACGAAAATCTCCTGCTCTTTCTTTCCTCCTTTCTTGATGACGATGGCTGTCTTCTTGCCTGCCCTTCCTGTGAGCAGCTGGTACCAGTCTTTGCCGGCCTTGATTTCCTTGCCGTCGATAGAAGCGATGATGTCGCCCTCCTTGATCTCAGGATAAGCCAATGACAGTGCTCCGTCAGGAAGTACTTCCTTGATTTTCAGACCGTCACCTTCGTAATCCTCATCGTAAAGAACTCCCAGATTTCCCATATTCAGGCCTGACCTGTACTGGAAACGTGCTCCAGTATGCGATGCATTGAGTTCACCGAGAATCTCCGACATCAGTTCCTGGAAATCGAAATTGTTGTTTATATAAGGCAGGAATTGTGAGTAGTTCTCCTTGTAGTATTCCCAGTCCACTCCGTGCAGTTCAGGATCGTAGAATTTCTCCTTGACCTGCTTCCACATATGGTCGAAAATGTATTCTCGTTCTGCCTTAGGCTTGAATTCATATTCGCCTGAGTATGTGATGGTCTTGCCTTCACTTCCGCTCACGCTCATCCTGCTGATGCCGCCCGCAGAAGGAATGTAGATGTAACTCTCGTCAGATGATGGGATTATATTGCCCATGACACCTTTCTTGAGGACTTTTACATTGCCTTCTTTCATGTCGCGGACACAGAGGTCGTAACTGCTTTCCAGACGTACTTCGTAGAACAGTTTCTTGCCGTCCTTCGAGAGATAGTGGTCGCCGAGACGTCCTGAGAATCTTGTCAGCCTGAATGTCCTGTCAGCCCTGTTCTCCAGATCGAGTTTCAACTTCGTAGTTTTCTTCTTGTCCGTACTGTCCTTTTTCTCGGCCTTCTCTTCTTTCTTCGCCTTCTTGTCGTCGCCGGCCATGAGTTTTGCGATTTCATCATCTTCCTTGTCGCGGAGGAACTCAGTCATTGCCTTTGCGTCGAAGAACATGATGTAGATGTCTGTCTCAGCGCCCCAGCTGCCGTGACTCCTGTATCCGTCCTTGTCGGACTGCCATACCATTGCCTTGCCGCCGAGAGCCCAGCGGAAGGCGCCGTCATTGTATCCGCTCTCCGTCAGGTCCGTAACTTCTTTAGTGTCAATGTCTATGAGGGCAATGTCGCAGTTGTTCCATCTGCCTTCTGCCTCGTAGGTGGACAGAAGATAATGGCTGTCAGGGCTCCATTCAAAAGAAATGTCGCCGTCTGAATAGGAATAGTTGACGCCTTTCAGAAGAGAAATGGTCTTGCCGCCTTTGGTAGGCTTGATGACAAGTTCGGTCCTGTCCCTGAGGTAGGCTACATATTTGCCGTCAGGAGATACCTGAGGCTGGAAACATGTTTCACCCTTGTCGGAGAAAAGTTCTTCCTTGAATTCTGTGGCATAAGCGAATCTCTTGTCTTCTTTGTTCACAAGCGAGGTTCTCCAGATGCCCCAGTTGCCGTCTCTTTCAGCCGCATAGTAGATTGTCCTGCCGTCTTCTGAGAAACTTACTCCTCTTTCCTGAGTGGCGGTGTTGGTGATTCTCTTCGTCGTTTTGTAGTCGGCTGAGGTTACGAACACGTCACCTCTTATTACAAGCGCAACCTCCTTCTGGTCAGGAGAAACAGCTATTGCAGATGCTCCGCCTGATAATGTAAGTCTCTCAATATCACGCTCATCCTGGTCTGAATACACTGAAATAGCCACCTTTTCGCTCTTGCCGCCCTCCTTCAGTGTATAAAGGCTTCCGTTATAGGAGTAGGTCAATGTCCCATTGTCAGCGACAGAAAGGTATCTTACCGGATTTCTGGTCTCGAATGTCAGCTGTACGGACTTTTCAGGAGCGGAAATGGAACTCTTGTAGATGTTCATGGCCTTTCCGTCACGCTCGCTCAGGTAATAGAATGTGTCTCCATCTGGGCCGAAGACAGGATTTCTGTCCTCGCCTGCATAGTCGCTGAGCTTCTTGAACGTGCCCTCTGCATTGATGCTCAACTTGCCTTCGGCAGAATTGCCTCTGTAGAGCCAGATGTCTCTTGTCACAGCTGAAGTGTGGTGTTTTCTGAACTGGTCCTCATATCCTTTCCAGTCCTCGTAAAGGATGTCGCCTTTCTTGTTTATGCTGATTTCTGAAATCGGCAGGGAAGTGATTCTTACAGGTCTGGAGCCTTCTGTATCAGTATAATACAACTGTGCCTCGCCAGGGAATCCGTCGAAAGTCACGTCCTGCTGGATATTTGCGGAGAAGATTATCTTTCCGTCAGGAAGCACGGCGCGCAGAGTCTCGTGTCCCGGGTGGAATGTAAGCCTCTTGGGGGTTCCGCCATCGCAGGAGGTAATGAAGATGTCCTTGCTCTTCTCGCGGTATGATGTGAACACGATATTTTTGCTGTCGGAGGTCCACATCGGCTCAGAATCATAGGCATTGTTTGTCGTAATCTGCAACGCCCTGCCTCCGGTTGACGGAACTACGAAAATGTCTCCCTTGTAGCTGAACGCTATCTTGGAGCCGTCAGGGGAGATGCTGTTCTTCCTGATCCATTCAGGAGTTTCCTGACCGCAGAGAAAGCCCGCAGACAAGGAAATGGCCAATGCCAATGTCAGTATTCTTTTCATATATGTCATTTATTATATTCCATCTCGTAAAAATAGAAAGAAAAATCTGTATTTCCCATCATTTTCCGTGTATCCTTGCTGCATATTTGCCTGGAGTTTCACCAAAGGTGTTCTTGAAGACAGTGATGAAATATGCCGGAGTCTGGTATCCGCATTGTTCAGCAATGTCAGAGATTGGCATTTCAGTGTCTTTGAGCAATGCGCAGGCTTTTTTCATCCTCAATGTCTTGATAAGTTCAACGGGTGATTTTCCGGTTATGTTCTTCAATCGCAGATGAAGATTTCCTCTTGAGCAGCAGCTGCCTTCCGCCAAGTTTTCCACAGTAAATGCGGCATTCCCGATATTGGCTTCTATGCAGTTGATTGCGGAAAGCAGGAACCGTTCGTCATCATGCTTCATGTTATATGTGGAATCCACGTACATCTCGATTTTGCTCTTCTGTACCTTCTCCTCATAGTTCTTGGTGAGCTGGGCGATTTTCACATCCTTCATATTCTTTACTTTACGGATGTACCACAGTGCTAGGGCGCTGATTCCGGAAATTACCAGAAGCAGGGCCAGAATTTCCGCAAATGTGCTTTTGTACCATATCGGCCTTACCCCTGATTTCCAGTCTGAGCGCGTGTTCGTTCCAGATGCCGTCGCTGTTCGCTGCTTTCAGAAGGAATGTGTATCGTCCTTTGGAAAGATTGGTATAGGTCGCTTCCGTGCCTCTGGCGTCGTTCCAGTTCTTGTCAATTCCTTCCAACATATAAGAATATCTGCAACTCTTCTCCGAAATCATATCAGGACACGAAAAACCTAAGGTCAGTGAGTTCTGCCAATGTTTCAAGACAATTTTTTCAGTAATGCTGATATTCTTCTTGAGTATCCTGGACTTGTCTCCAGGCTTGATTTCCATGTTGTTGACTATGAGTCTGTCGATAATAGGCCTCTTCGCTATGGTGTTTGGGACAATGTCTTCCGGATTGAATACCTCCATGCCGTAAATGCCTCCGAAATACATTCTTCCGGTCGTATCTCTTGTGTGTGCGCCTGTACTGAAAAGATCGCATCTGATACCGTCATCGTCTCCGAATCGTCTTATTTCACCCTTGGATGGAGCATATCTGTAAAGTCCGTCATCTGAACTGATCCATAGGTTTCCGTCATTGTCCTCCTCGATTCCTCGAATCGTACTGTTCTGGAATCCGTCCGGATGCTCAACTGTCCCTTTTCCGGTTTTTTCGTCAATACAGGCAAGACCATCTATGGTTCCGATCCATATTTTCCCGTCGAATGACTGGTAGATGCACTGCGTCTGTACAATATCATTGAATTTGTAGCCGCCGGTCTTGTCCAGAGTGTTGTCCTCATTGACAACATATTTGGAAAGGCTCTCTTTAGCCCCGATCCAGAGCTGGTTGTCCTTATCCTTGCACAGCGACAGGATTCGTGTCAGTCTTTCGGGACTGGTGTATTTCAGGTTGATTTTAGCGGAGGCATTATTATCGATGTCATAGAGGTATAGCCCTATAAGTGTGCCTAGCCACAGTTTACCGTCATTGGCCGGGGTGATGCACATTATATCCAGCGGAGCTTTCAATTTTCGTGTCGTTCCTTTTTCTATATCTATCTCATGCATGCCTTGAACCTCTCCTCCAGCGTATGCCTTTTTCCCGTTCCCGCTTACCTGGACACTCCGCATATTGTTGAGAGCATAGTGTGAAACCTTTCCGGTTGCACCAAAGCGATAGAGTCCGTCGTTACGCGTGCCTACCCAGAGTGCGCCGAAATCGTCATGTTTCAATGTGGTTATGATCTTGTCCTGAAGCTGGAACCTGTCCTGGGCATAAGAACGGAATTTGTCACGTTGTTTGTGCCAATACATTGCTCCGCTGTACTCTGTGCCTATCCATACCCCTCCTGAAGAATCTTTGAACAGACTTCGGATATTATTGTCAGGCATGATTCCCGGAGCATATCGGCTTATCTTGCCGTCCTTGTCCATAATCATCACTCCTTCAGATGAGCCGATCCACAATTTCCCGTCATCATCATTGCAGAATGCGAATATTTCGAGCCATTTGTCGCTGCCCGTGTCGATTTTCGAGCTGGTGCTGTTTTTGAAATCGACCAGCATCAGGCCGTTGCCTTTGGTGCCCACGTAGTATCTGTCGTCTCCTGCCGGATATGGTACGATTCCGAATTTCGGCAGTTCAACCGGTTCGAAGTTGCGTATGAGAGAGTCGCATGAAAACCTGAGAGACTCGATGGCCTTGTCCCTTGTGCAGACTATTATACGGTCACCGTCCTTGCAGATTGAGTAGTAGGTCAATGATTTGCCTTCAAGTTTGATCTCTTTGGAAGAGTCAGTATCCAGGTCATACAGGAATGTGGCATGTCGCGTGGCCGCAAGATACTTGTTGTCGGCTACTTCCATTAGGCATTCTACTGTCACTGCGTCCTTGATGCTGATTCTTTGGAAATCATCGGTCTCCTCTCTATAATAGGAGAGTCCTGAGGAAGTGCACACCCATAGTCTTTCCTTCGAGTCAATGAACAGGTCATGGACATTGTTGCTCTTAAGACTGTTCTTGTCATTGTGCCGATGCCTGTAGATCGTGAAGTCTGTCCCGTTGAACCTGTCGAGTCCGTCAGCTGTTGCAAACCATATGTTACCGGATGAATCCTGCTCAAAGTCAACAACAGTATTATATGACATCCCGTTTCTGACGGAAAATTGGGTGAGTCGCTGGCGGATAAATGAGTCTTGGCCTGATGCTCCACATAAGCAGATCAGGAATAGTGTCAATATCAATAGTGGTCGTTTCATTGTGTATCGTTTTGGCCGCCTCGCGGGCTGTTTTAGCATTATTGATACAAATTTATAATTTTATTTTCGATTTGTTGTGACAAAATTGAAACAGAAGTATTCATAATGCGTATTAACTTTGTAGGGTGCGTGATTCAGTAACATGAAAACTGCAAATCATAAGAACTAATACCAATTATAGTCACTATATGAAAATCAGAAATTTGTTATCCTTGTCAATGTTGGGCATAATGTTTATGTTATGCTCGGATGTTGTTTGTCTGGGAGCTGAAAACCAGAAGCATTCTTCCCGTATTCTGTCATTGAACGTCGGTGGCCCTGCAAGAGAGGTTGTTGAAGCTCCGCCATTTACGGAAATCGAAGGTCTTCATAATGTGAAGATCTCAGTAAGGTTCCGTCCCGATGCCGGTTTTGATGATGTGCTTCTTTTCTCTGTAATCAACGGCGGGACCATTACTTCTGCCACTCTTGACGGAAAGACAATTCCGGATAACCTTATAGAATATATAGTCAACAGCGCCAACCTCCGTTTGACCAAGGACATGCTTCCGCGTCCATCCTCGAAGGCGAAACAGCATAAATGGCACAAATTGGAATTGAACGTAAGGAATGCATCCAATTCTTCATGTCTCAAGTTGGCAGGAGTGTCAGCCGATTCCTCAAACCACGGTTTCTTTGTGGACTCTATAGAGGTGACCGACATGGGCGAGGTGCAGCGTTCTACGCTCCGTGTGCTTTACTGGAATATTCAGAACGGAATGTGGACGGACCAGCCGAATGGTTACAAGAACTTCATCGCTTGGGTGAAAAAATATGATCCTGACGTATGTGTATGGTGCGAGGCGGCTTCCATATATAAGGATCATTCAGGACAGAAAGCTCCTGCAGAGGAAAAATATCTTCCTGCAGGATGGCCGGAGCTTGCAGGAAAGTATGGTCATGCCTATACTGCAATCGGCGGACATCGTGACAACTATCCGCAGGTGATCACTTCCAAGTATCCTATTGAAACACTCCTCAAGATTACGGATACTGATCAGCCTGGCAGACCGGTATCTCACGGTGCAGCTGTACAGCAGGTGGATGTGAACGGAAAGAAAATCAATTTCATTACTTTGCACACTTGGCCTCAGCAGTGGTGCTTTACCGCTGCACCGGATGAAAGGAAGGAAAGCAGAGCCAAGTTTGAAGGAGACAAGTATCGTGAATTCGAGATGAAATATATAGTTGACCACACTGTCAATGCTCCTGAATTCTCTTCTCAGACGGAATGGCTTATGATGGGTGACTTCAACTCTCCGTCAATGCTTGACGAGTGGCATAACCGGATGCTAGAGAAAACTCCTACCAAATATCTCTGCCAGAACGTAATCAGGGATAACACCACTCTCGTGGACATTATCGGCAATTACTATAAGGGATACTTCATGAGCTCTACAGCAGGAGGTTCACGTATCGACAATATGTATGCTTCACCTTCGATGTATTCGAAGGTAAGGAACGCCATGATACTGATTGACTCCTACACGACACTCAGAGCGGACAGCACCTATCCGTCGGGCTTCTATCATCCGTCTGACCATCGACCGATTCTTGTTGACTTCGAGTTGTAATGAAGTTTGATACAAATTTATAATCCGATTGCGACAAAATTTAAATCGATTTGAGATATTGCGTGCTATCTTTGTTTTGTCCGATAAGCGGTGTGTTGCCGGACATTGGACCACAAGAACTAATACCAATTATTATTCACATATGAGAAACAGAAAAATGTTATCTATTCTGAGCATGATGTTCATATTATGCTCAGTAATTTCCTGCAAAGGAGATGACAAACCAGGTACTGGTGTGAATCCGGTTGACAGGGATACTGCTCCCGGAGAACCTATTTCCATCGTTGACGGAAAAGTAAGGTTCTACATTGACATCGATACCGATGCGGCACGAGTGAAGGCAGGGGTGGCAGCCTCTGATCTGCTGAGTGCAGCTTCTTCGGTTTATGTAAACGGAACCAAGTATGATGTGGCTTCTGATGAGAGCGGAAATTTATATATTGATGCTCTTGCCAATGCACAAGGAACTTATACAGCTTCTCTTGCTTTCGAAGATGGGACCAAGTGGTTCGGAACTTCTCCGACCATCAACCTTGCGGTTCCTGCAAGCCAGTTCGCCTCTGACGGAGCGATGAAACTTCTTCCTATGTTTGCAGACTACAGTGAAGCAACTGGCAACAAGCTGTTCATGAAGGATGCAGTCGGAATCCTTTCCCTGCATATCGGCGGCTCTGCCAAGATTGCATCTGTAAAACTTCAGAAAAAAGGTTCTGACATGGCCGGACTCTTCCTGAAGACAAAAGAAGGGTTGGATCGATCCGACACTACGGCTAACTTCGTCACATTGAACTGTACCAATGGAGGCGAATTCGTTTCCGCTGGTTCGGATTTCAATATGATGCTCAGGCCGGGCAACTATTCAGGAGCAGAGCTCGTCATCTGCACTGACGACAACCGTGTGATGAGGACGTCTCTTGACGTTGAACTATTATGTTGTGCACAACATAAC
>HF996020.1:29674-72698 GCA_000432515.1 Bacteroides sp. CAG:545 | reverse complement strand
GCCATTGTAGCCGGCAACAAGGTTGCCCCTGTGGGGACTTGCTTATCTCAATCCCCCCAACCCCCTTTTCAAAGGGGCGATCAGGGCCTACGGGCTTTCCATCGCCGCAATGGCTTTCCCTGCCCGCCAGCTTCGGCCCGGCATCTGAAGATGCCTGCTAACCCTTCGGGCGTGAGAGCAAAAGAGTTGAGGGGCTTCTTGTTGCCGTACAGACCAGGAGTTCAGCGGCATATAGCGTGACCTGAAAATAGCTGAGCAACAAGCATTTAGCCATTTTCAGAGTTAGTATTTCCACAACTCTGAAATCACCTAAAACGCTAATACATAGCCAATTACGCGTCACGCCCAATGTACAGGGCGAACATCGCTATGATGGGACAAGATTGGCAGCAGCATAAAATAATAGCGGTGCGTGAAACGAAATCACGCACCGCTTTTCATATGACGGACAGAATCTTATTTTTCACGGAACTCGATGGCGAATCCGCCGCCACGGGCCATGAACACAGGAACCACACTCTCAGATGTGACATCCTGTTCAGTAATCACGTAAGCCTGTGGATTCTTCTCGTAGTCAGCATCAGGAGCATCTGCATAAATCTTCGCCACATATGTCTTGCCCGGGTCGAGGAAATTCATCGGGATATCCAATGTCCTGCTGTTCTCGTCAGTAACGCCACCGGCAAACCATTGACCTGACTTCTTTGCCTTACGAGCAACAACTATATAATCACCAGGCTCGGCAAGAAGATATTTGCTCTTCTGCCAATCCACTGCGACATCCTTGATGAACTGGAACGCATCAGCAAACCGGTCGTAATGCTCAGGGAAATCCGCTGCCATCTGGAGCGGCGAATACATTGTCAAGTAGAGCGCAAGCTGGTTGGCGATGGTCGCCTTGACCTTGGACGTATTCGAGCAGAACTTGGAGAGATCCATCTCGAAGATACCAGGAGTGAAATCCATCGGGCCGCCATTCAGACGGGTAAACGGAAGAACGGTTACATGCATCGGCTCAGTACCGCCAAACGCCTGATACTCAGTTCCTCTCGCACTTTCGTTGCCGACAAGGTTAGGATAGGTGCGGCACAATCCCGTAGGGCGGACCGCCTCATGGGCATTGACCATGATATGATGCTTCGCAGCCTCCTTAATGGCATGGAGATAGTGGTTGTTCATCCATTGGCCGTAATGATACTCGCCGAAAGGCAGGATATCGCCTACATAGCCGCTCTTCACCGCATCGTAACCATACTTCTCCATAAGATTGTAGGCAGCATCCATGTGACGCTCGTAATTACGTACAGATGAGGAAGTTTCATGATGCATGAGGAGTTTCACGCCCTTGGAATGAGCATACTCGTTCAGCGCCTTGATGTCGAAATCAGGATAAGGAGTCACGAAATCGAAGACATAATCCTTGTTGCAGTTCGCCCAGTCTTCCCAGCCGACATTCCAGCCCTCCACCAGCACCTCGTCAAAGCCATGCTTGGCAGCAAAGTCGATATAGCGGCGCACATTCGCATTGTTCGCAGAATGCTTGCCGTTAGGCTTGGCCGCTGAATAATCTGAAACGCCGAGATGCACGGATGAGAAGTCATCGGTATATGCCCAAGAGCCTTTTCCGGAAATCATCTCCCACCATACACCGACATATTTCACAGGATGAATCCACGAAACGTCATCGTAGGCACAAGGCTCATTGAGATTCAGCACGAGCCTGGACTCCAGCTGTTTACAAGCATTGTCCACCACCTGGACAGTTCTCCACGGACTCTTGCACGGAGTCTGGAGACGGCCTCGCCAGCCCTGGGCGTCAGGCGTAAGTTCAGAGCGGAAAGTCAATGTCGCAGGGTCCAGATCGAGGTGCATGCACGCATAATCCACCAGAGCAGCTTCATGGATATTCACATAGAGCCCCTCGTCAGTCTTCATCTGGAGAGAAGTCTGCACACCGGTCATCGAGAACGGAGTCTGCGAAGAATTGCCGCAAAACGCACTCTCCATCCTGGACTTGATTTCACTCAGACGGGATACGGTATATTGATATTCCTGCGTATCGTAATCACCTGGAATCCAGAGCGCTGTGTAATCGCCACCCATAGCGAATTCCGTCAGTTCATCCTTGATCACGAAATAAGTCAGGCCCTTCTGCTCAGGGAACTCATAACGGAAACCGAGACCATCATCGAAAAGACGGAAGCGTATGGTCATCCGTTTATCGGAAGCAGTCTGCACAAGATTGACAGCCAATTCGTTATAATGGTTGCGTATCTCCGACTCCTCGCCCCATACAGGCTGCCATGTCTCATCGAAAGTGCAAGTGTCAATGCTCTCCACCTTGAAGCCGTCATGGAAAGACCAGCAAGGTTTCTTGTCCACTTTCTCGATATCCTTGTCCCCGAAAACCAGTTTCTGAGCCTTGAGCACACCACGCATTTCATATCCGAGATGACTCGGCCTGATGACTGCCGTTTCCCCGTAACTCAATGAATACATGGGACTTCCATCCTGCGCAATGCCGAATTTCATGGAAAGGTTTCCGTCCGGAGACTTCAGGACAGAGACGTCGGAAAGTTCAGCCGCAGCACGTCCAGAGCCGCCACAGGACTGAATCAATGCAGATGCCGCGCAAAGGGCAGCACCTGCAAAAAGAATTCTTCTGAAAAGGTTCATATCAATGTTCATTTACGTTTGTACTCTACTACCAATGCCTGACGCGGACCCACTACCGTAGCATCATTGACCTCAACTGCTTCGCCGGTCATGACATCATGTCCATCATACAGTCCGTCAGCGATTTCCGCATAATGCGACCACGGAATCGACTTGCGGCCGCGGGAATTGTTGATGAAGACAAACACCGCCTCATCAGCATTGTAACGGAAATAAGCATAAGTATTGTCCCTGGTCAAGAAATGCAGGGTCTTGCCGTCGTGAATCACGCCCTTGCCCTTTCTCCACTGGAAAAGCTTGGAATCACGCCCTTCCCCTTTCTCCACTGGAAACGCTTGCGCGTATAATCATGAAGGTCAGCGACTTGACCAGCCGCAACAGGCTTACCGTCGGTTCCTGTCAATGCTGCCTTGCGGCCTTCTTCAGTGAACCAGTTTTCCTTGTCTCCGGCCCAGCCGCCCGGGAAATCCACACGGAGACCGCCATGTCCCTGGCTCTTGTCCTTGGAGACGAACATCATCTCGTCACCTGCGAAAATCTGAGGGAAACCACGCATGGTAGCCATCATGGTCATCACAATCTTCATCCTGTCAGGATTCTGCCTTACCACGTCACCGATACGGTCAGTATCATGGTTTCCAGGGAAAATCATCATCTTGGAAAGGTCATGATATACGAAATCGTGTGAAAGACAGTCATATACCTTGGTCATGCCAGCACCCCACTGAACAGAATCCGTCGGAACGCCGGCGCAAATCGCATCGTACAGAGGGAAATCCATGATGGACGGAAGATTCGAATTGAAGCCGTCCTTGTTCTCGTTATCAGCCTGCCAGTAAGCAAGTTGCGGAATGGATGACGTCCAGCACTCCCCTACGATATTGAAATTAGGATATTCCGTGCGGACAGCCTTGCACCATCTGCTCATCGGTTCCTTTTCATTGTACGGATAGGTATCGCCCCTGAAACCGTCCAAACCCGCATATTCAATCCACCAGATGGCCCATTGCTGGAAATACTTGAGAGTGAACGGATTGTCCAGATTCATATCCGGCATGGAAGGCACGAACCAGCCGCTTTCCTGAAGATTCAGGTCATACTTCGACGCATTCGGGTCCATATTGGTCGAGAAGCAGACATTGGTACCGGTATATTCCGGGAACTGATGGATCCAGTCAGCGAACGGAAGGTCCTTCATCCACCAATGCGCTGTACCGCAATGATTTGTAACAATATCCATCACCACCTTCAGGCCCTTCTCATGAGCCTTTGCCACCATCTCGCGGTAAAGTTCATTGGAACCGAAGCGCGGGTCAATATGGTAGTAGTCCGAGCAGGCATAGCCGTGGTAAGAACCGCCCGGTTCATTGTCCTCAAGCAGCGGAGTGCACCAAATCGCCGTCGCGCCGAGATCCTCAATATAATCCAGATGGTCAATGATTCCCTGAATATCTCCGCCATGACGTCCGAAATATCCGCTGCGGTCAGATTTTTCAGCGGTGTCAGAAGTGGAGTCATTGGACGGATCGCCGTTAGCAAAGCGGTCAGGCATAATGAGATATATCATGTCCGCAGCAGTATAGCTCTTCCTCTGGACGGATCCCGATTCACGGGCCGCAATCTCATACGGATACTTGAACGCAGGCTTACCGTCCTTGCTGAATACGAGATAATATGTACCAGGTGCAGCATCCTTGAGGATGTTGACATCAATGAACAGGTAATTAGGGCTGTCAGCCTTGTGAATTTTATTGACTTTCACCCCGTTGCCGCCCTCAATAGCGACATTGTACCCTGAAACGCCTTCGCCCTGTACGAGAAGCTGGAGCGGGGCTCTCATCCCCACCCACCACGAAAGCGGTTCTACTCTGCTTACCTGCGACGAATCCGCATCAGCAACAGAATCGGTAACAAAAGCTGCGTTTCCGGCACACGCCGTAAGCATTACTGCCGTCATAATTCCAACTATTCTTTTCATATGCAAAAATATCATTTAATTTCCAAATTCCAATTCCATGGAGAACAAAGTCGGGCAGTGACAGTCACAACATCATTGCCCAGCACCCTTCTGAAAACAAGCGTGCTGTCCTCCGCTGAAACCACTTCGAAACGTCCACCCTTGCCACCCGGACGCAATGCCGGATGCTCATGGCGGAGTTTTATAAGATCCTGATAGAACTGAGTAAATTCATTCACTTCCCACGCAGGAACCGGGTCTTTTTCGAAGAACTGGAAACGATGGTTCCAGCCTATTTCCTGACCGGTATAGATCAGAGGCTGGCCATTAGGAAGCGTGAAGGTCAATACCGCCATTACTTTCGCAGCATCGCCCATCCTTTCGAACTCAGTTCCGGCCCATGAATTTTCATCATGATTCGAAGTGAACATCAGACGGAAAGCATCCTGAGGGAAGCGCTCGGCATCATGCTTTACATATTCCAGAAGTTCAGGAATGCCCTTCTTCCCCTGTGCAATGTCGTTCAGCAGATGGTGAAGTTCCCATGCATAGGACGCATCGAAACCGGATTCATGAAGCTTAGGGTCTTCGCCCTCGGCAAGCATGTACATCTGCGGCCAATCCTTTCTGAGTGAGGAGATTGTCTTCGTCCAGAACTCGAAAGGCACCTCGCACGCCATATCGCAGCGGAAACCGTCAATGCCCTTGGACATCCAGAAACGCATTGCATTTTCCTGAGCATCCCAGACATCTGCATTGTCATAATTCAATGCGGCAATGTCGGTCCAGTCATATTGAACGACAGTGTTTCCGAGCGAATCCCTCTCATACCAGTCGGACGGTTTCGAGTCGATCCACACCGCATCCGGAGATGTATGGTTCGCCACCCAGTCGAGTATCACACGGAATCCCTGGGACTTGGCTTCAGTAAGAAAAGCCTCGAAATCCTGCATTGTACCGAACTCCGGATTCACTGCGCAATAGTCCTTTACGGCATAGTAGGAGCCGAGAGTTCCCTTACGCTCCTTTTCTCCGATAGGGTAAATCGGCATAAGCCAGATTACGTCCACTCCGAGTTCCTTCAGGCGCGGGAGCTGAGCCTGAGCCGCAGCAAAAGTGCCCTCCGGAGTGTATTGGCGCACATTCATTTCATAAACGACGGCATCGTAAGTCCAGGCGGCATGAGGGGACTTTTCCGCACATGACGCTAACACCAGGACCGCAAGGGCCGCAATCAATATCTTCTTCATAATCATTTATTTAGCAAATCTCATATACGACGGGAGCAATTATCTCTTTGCGAATGGTGAAATTGCCACGGTCGGCTTGCCATCCTTGAAAGCACCGAGGTCGTAGCCGTTGCGTGCTAGCTCGGACTCAGGTTCCCAATAGAAGATGCCTTTGAAACGCTTCACGTCCTTAAGACCGTTCCACAATGTCTCAAGCGCCTCCTTGCCCTTCTCCGGTTCAGCAGCCGGCATTCCGAACTCAACCAGCATCACATCCTTGTTGTAGGACTTGATCAGCTGAGGAATATTGGCAACCGCCTGATTCACTTTCTCTTCCCACGGTTCGAATGCCTTAATTTCATCTTTCCAATATGAAGGATACAGCGAAAGGCCTATCATGTCGTATTTAACGCCGGTATCCGCCATGAGAGAATAGAACCACTGGAGGGTATCCATATTCCAGGCATTGTCAATGTGAAGAATCACCGATGCTCCCGGATAAACCGCCTTTACCTGGTCAGCACCGGCCTTGAACAGTTTTGCGAAACTGGCAGCGCTTTGGTCCTTGACACGACCCTTTTCCCAGAGCATACCGTTGGTCACCTCGTTTCCTACCTGCACCCATGTAACATCCACGCCATTGTCCTTCAATGTATTGAGGACGTCGGATGTATGCTCAGCCACGGCTTTTGCCATAGCAGCCAGGTCATAAGACTTCCATGCCTCAGGGATATCCTGATGAGCCGGATCAACCCAGGTATCAGAATAATGGAAATCAATCATTATCTTCATGCCCAGTTCCTTAGCCCTCAGACATTTCTTGAGGACGTCCTCCTTGCCGTTCCATCTTTCCTCGGGATTCACCCAGACTCTGAATCGCAACGAGTTGAATCCCAGCGACTTCATCAGAGCAGGGCAATTCATCTCCACACCGGAAGCGGAATAGAATTTATAGCCTTTGCTTTCCATTTCCGTGTACCAGCCGATATCGGCTCCCTTCGCGAATGCCGGTTTTGCGGTCTGCCCTCCTGAAGGGGAATCATACTCCCCACAAGAAGACAGGGACAGAACCGCCAATACACACAATGTCTTGATCAACTTATTCATAAATGGTCAGTTTACTCTAATACAAGCAATTTAAAATCACTGGAATCAAGATTCAAGGTAAGGGAATTGTGCCCGTCAGCGTCTGTCGTCACATTGTAAGAGCCAGAGCCGAAGCCAGGATAAACCTTCCAGGTCCCCGGTTTCGGAAGCCATGCGGTGATATCTTTCATTTCCAACGAGAAATTGCCGATGACCGCAAATGCCTTTCCGTCAACGGTACAGTAGATAAACCGGCCGTCATTCCAGTTACCGCCGGATACATACCATGAGAAATCAGCATCGGAAGAGAAGAAACGCGGATTCTCCTTGCGGAATTTCATCAATGAAGCGTATGTGTCATGAAGGGCCTTACGGTCAGCATTTTCCAGATATTCCCAGTGAACAGGCTTCTTGCCGGTCCTGCCGTTCTGTTCTATCGAGATGTCATAGCCGAGTTCCTCGAACTGCCAGAGCATCTTAGGTCCCGGAACTGTGAGGAAGAATGCTGCATTGAGCGCTTCACGTTTCATTCTGGCGTCCAAGTTCGAGTCTCCGCTGATGCCTGACGCGCCTTCTTTAAGTGTTTTGTAGGCTGTTCTTTCTTCATCGTGGCTTTCCATAAATCCCACATATGCGCCGAACGGCATTGCAGAACCGGTCCAGAGGCCTTCGAAACCACTTCCGGCAGACTTGCCCATGGCTGACTGGCAATAAGCATTGTTCAGATTTCTCCAGACCTTCGCCCCGGCTTCGGCAAGAGCCTTTTCCTCACTGGTCTCGCAGAAATGTTCCAGAATCACTACGGCATTCGGGTTATAGCTCTTCACGCTCTTCGTGTAGTCCGTAAGGATGTCCACGCGGCTCTGGTCGTAGTTGGAAGAGGTACTTTCGTCGCTCTTCTTGTTTGTGAAGCCCTTGGTGAGGTCGAAACGGAAGCCATCGACATGATATTCTTCCATAAGATACTTCAGGCTTTCCTTCACATGCTGACGGAAAGGCTGGTACTCGTGATTCCAATCATGGAACACGCTGTACGGATGAGGAGCATCTACATTGAACCAAGGATTGTTGGACGCGGTCTTGTTGTTCTTCGAATCCCAGTAAAGTTTCGCATACGGATGTGCACCGGTCGCCTGATTGTAAACGACATCCACGATTACGGCCATACCCCTAGCATGACATCCGTCAATGAACTGTTTATACATATTACGCGTACCATAGGCCTTGTCGAGAGCGAAATATGAGCATGGGTTATAGCCCCAGCTGTCATTGCCGTCAAATTCCTGTATCGGCATGAGTTCCACGGCATTGACACCGAGAGAAGAGAGATAGTCGAGCTTTCCGAGAGCACCCGGAATGTCACCGGTAGATGAGAAATCACGGAAGTGCATCTCGTAGATTACGAGGTCGTTCTGATCTGCGATCTTGAAGCCGGTGCTTGTCCAGTTATAGACATCCTTGTTCACCTTGAACGAAGATACCAGTCCGCTTGTGCCCTTAGGATATGCCGGAAGGTCAGGATATGTCGAAGATGAAATGTATTTGTCATTCGAGCCGTCGTAAACGATCTCAGTATAAGGATCATGTATGCGGAAAGCCGAGCCGTCCTTGTTCACGAGGTAGTACTGGAACATATATTCCTTGTCCGGATCCACATTTGTCAATGTGTACCACCAGCAGCCTGCCGCGTCATCACGCTTCATGGAATAGTCATTGGAACGCAGCCAGTTGGAGAATTCACCTGTCAGATAACAGTATTCGTGGCGTTTGTTCTTGTTGTCGAGATCGCGCAGCACCAGGGTCACGCTACCGTCGGAATTATAATTGATACCGTAATGGGCGCCCGCAGGCATTGTCTCATTCACGACCGGCTTAGGCTCGAAAACGAATTTGTCGTCCTTCACTTTGACGAACAGGTCCTCGGTCTGGAGCTTTCTGTCGGCGCTACGCACGACTACACCGATCTTGTTTACAGGTGTATCACCGGAACCGAACCATTCCCTGACGGATGGCTGGATCGGAAGTTTCCAGAGATTTTTCTCCTCGCACGGCTGCCATTTGCATTTGTCAATGTTTTCTTCCCATTCAGCCTGGACGAACATCCACTCCGCCTCAACCACACCGATGTGGGCATACAAGTCTCCCTTGTAATCATAGAATGGGGATTTCTGGTCCGCCCTGTAATAAAGCACGCACGAAGCATCAGCCTCAGGCAATTCAGGAACCGCAAAAAGTCCTGTAGCAGAAGGATTTATAAGTTCATCTACAGGATGCTGAGTCACATTTACGACAGCGGTCTTGTATCCGGTCGCGGAAAACGAAATGGTCGCTGTCCTCAGTTCCTTGTTGTTTTCAGAAACTGTGACAACGATATCGCACGAACCGGTTCCCGATGTCTTGTCTATTTCAAGCCAGTCATTTTTGGAGACTGTAGCCGTCCACTGTGACGCATTTGTCTTGAGTTCCAATGTCTGAGATGTTGCCGCTCTGGTAAAGAACAATGCGTCAGGCGTGACTTGCAGTTTCTTCCCCTGCTGGACTTGTTCTTCCTTGCTACAGGAAACGAGTGCCGACAGACACAGAACGGACAGGACAAAAAATCTTGTAATGTTTTTCATGATAAATTAGAGTTTCACAAGTACTGGCTTGAGAATTTTTCAAAAAGGGCAGGCCTTTTCTTAGCGCAGGGCCTGCCCGGATTATAAATTCAGAAAATCCACACTTTAGTTCAGGAGATCGAACCTGAAATCAGATGTCTCAGTATTGAATACGAGCGAGTATTCCCCGGCTGGTTTAGTGAACTTGATATTGCCTCCGCCGAAAACGACATTATCCAACTCTCCTCCGAAAGAATATGTCCAGTCAGAATTGAAACGGATCTTGATCTCGTCATCCGGTTTCATTTTAAAATCTGTTGCCGCAGCCCATTTTGAACCTTTCTTCGACATCGAGAAGAATGTTCCCCAGCCCGAAGCATCGAAACTGCCGCCGATTTCGAGATTCTTCACCTGAACCATCACGAGTGTTCCGTTCTTCTTGTCAAGCTTGATGTAATACCATCCTGAAGGGACTTTGATGTTGGAACCGCCCAGTGTATTCGATTCCGCATACGCAAATGGGAGGGCCTCACTGCCTTTAGTCGTGATTGTCACATCCTCGAAGCCAAAATCAGTTTCTGACCATGAAGGAGTCGCACTGAACTTGAATTCCACATCAGAATCATCCTCAGTGAAGAGATCCACAAAGCCCTGATATACTCCTTTCTGCTTGGCGGAGAGAGAGAGTGCTGGAGCATTGGCAATATCCCACTTCTGATAACTTCCAGGAAGCCACATCTTCTTAGGGAATGACAGGCCATAATTAGTAATCTTGACATTCACTGCATTTGAAACGACACCTGCAGGAAGGCTCGTGCAATATGCATATACCTTGAATGTCAATTCCGCTTCCTTGCCTTCAGCTGCGCCAGCTGCAATTACAGCGTCGTTAAGACCGTCAACAGTGGACCTGTATGATGTTCCGGCAAGGTTTTTGGCAAGTTCTGTTTCTTTGCCGTCACCGCACTTCATGGTAACCTTGTATGTAACGTCCTCACCGTATTCAAGTCTGGCAGCAGCCCAAACAAGGACTTCGATTTCGTCAGCAGCTTTTTCCTTGTCGAGGACAATCGCTGGTGCAGGTGCACTCAATACAGGTGCGACAGCATCGTCATAGAAGTAAACCTTCACGGCTAATGCCGGAGAAGAATACACATTACCTGCATTGTCAGCAACATTCACGGAGAATGAAAGCTGATGGGTCGCATTCTTTTCCAACTCGAAATTAGTCTTGAGGAAGGTTCTGAGTTCCTCCTTGGAGATGGTGCAGAACGCATCTTTGATTCCCTGTTTGAGGACGGCTTCCTTCTCTCCGCTCTTCACATTCAAGTTATAGAGATATGCATCAGCATCGATGAAGCGCGCAGCTGTCCAGGTAAAAGTCACGGATTCCGCCTTGGTTCCGTTAGTAATGAGGATATCCGAATGTGCATCCATCACCGGAGCGACTGGACTCGTCGAGAAGGTGTCCTCACTTTCTATGGTGCAGGCTACTGCCGCAATAGCTACGGCAGAGGCTGCAAATATATTTCTAATCCATTTCATAAGTCAAACCTGTTTATTGTTTTTCATAAGTCACCACAATCGGTGTCCTGTTGGCGTGCAGGCGGACGATATAGTCACCTGTTCCAGGAGCAGGAATGTTCTCACCACCCTTGGTGATTTCAAAGCCGCCGGCAATGTCTGTAGTTGCAACTGCGCTGCCGTACTTGTGTTCCCAACTTCCGTTCAGTCTAAGAAGCCACTCCTTGCCTTCTGTGAAGCTGATAACTGGAGACTCCCAGACATTCTTCGCAGCATTGTACGTGAATTCAGGCTCCTCGCTCTCTTTCCATTCGTTAAAATCTCCGATAAGAGCGACTTTGGATACGACCTCCCTTGCGACGGTCTTTTGTTTGGTGTTGATGGTCAGCCACATGATCGGCTCTTCAGCAGTCACAGAGAAGTTTCCGTCACCATTTGCAGGATCTGCAACTTCCCAGCCTTCCGGTTTATATCCGTCATTCATTCCGACCCATGACTGATTCTCATCGACAATCTTGAAATAATAAGGAGTCTCAGCCTCGTTGGACACATCCACCAGAATCTTGTAGGTACTGGTTCCTGCCTCGACTTCTATGATTTCAGTTCCGAACTGGCTCCAATCCTGATACTTTCCAGGAAGCCAGATGCTCTTCTTTGGAGGAAGATAGGTATGAACCATGAAAGAAACTTTTTCCGAAGTCAATACCGGTGAGTTCACCACGTCTTTCAGAGTTGCTTCCACATAGGCACTGATGGTAACATCGGAATTCTTTTCACCATTCAGTGAACTGCATACCATACCTACAAAGTCGCCCTTGTTGATGCTGAGAGAATTCTTGTAGTTCTGTCCTACAAGAACCTTCTCCTTTCCAAGTTCCGCATATACGGAGTAGAGAATTTCGGTCTTTGCTCCAAAATCAGCAGGATCCCATGTGAAGATCACCTGCTCCACCTTGGTGGTGTTCGCATCCGAGAGGACATTGGAAACCGGCCTGAGAACAGGAGCCGTCATATCTGACGAAATCTGTTCCATTGGCAAATCCAAGGTGCAGGATGCAGCCAGAGCCGCAACAGCGGCAATTGCCATATATTTCAATGATTTCATAATATCGATTTTATAATGTTGTCAATCCGATTAATAACCTTCATTCTGGATGAGGTTGCTGTTGGAGCTGAGGTCGCTCTGGATAATCGGGAATATGGTCCTGTATGAAGGAAGCGCAATCTTACCATTCAAGATACCGCCCTTGAGTGTCCAAGGATAGTTCACGTCCGTAAACTTGCCGAAACGGATGAGATCGACACGGCGGTGACCTTCCCACATGAACTCGCGGGCCCTTTCATCAAGCAGCCATTCGAGACTGATCGTCGTCGGCATCGGAACGCCTGCACGGTTACGAAGTTCCTTTACATATCCCAATGCCTTGGAATCCTTGACAGTGCCGCCGTTCAGACGTGCATCTGCCTCAGCATAGTTGAGATACATTTCGGCCAGACGGAAAACAGGCATGTCGGCAGAAGAAAGTTTCCAGTTTCCAGGGACACCGTCCTGCTGGGCGAGTTTGTCTTTGGAATCAAGTCCGCAGAACTTCCAGCACATCCAGCCTGTTGAAACCTTATTTCCATCAAACTCCTTAGTTGAACCGATATTCGTAAAGAACGCGCGTTTGTCGCTGGTCGCCCTGTCATATCCGAAGACATTGGTCTTGCTGTCCCAGACTACGCCTTTGAGATCGAAACGGGCCACATAGTCATCAGGCACATGGTAACCTGCCCAGTTCTCGGCATTGATCTTCGGCAATCCGAACTCAGCTCCGAGCTTGAGGTTCGCGTCCTCGCTGAGGGATGCGGAAGCGAAGGTGGAAGTACCGCCCCAGCTCTGGGTAGAAACTCTGTCGTAAGCAATTGCGAAGATGAACTCTTTCTCTGCAGAACCGTTCTCGGTATTGTCCTGACGGAACATATCTGAATACTTAGGAGCGAGGGTATAACCCATTTCTATCACCTTCTGCGCAGCATCCTTGGCATCCTGCCATCTTGCTGTTCCGGTATAGACCTCGGCATTGAGATACATACGGCTGAGGAGAGCCCAGACTGAGCCCTTGGTAGGACGTGGATAAGGAACGGCACCTTTTGCAGGCATTGCGCTATTGTCTGAACCAAGGTCAAGAAGCTCTGTTTCAAGCCATTTGAAGAGGTCCGCCCTGGTAATGCGGGATGGATTGTCACCACCGATGTTCTCAGGCATAGGGAAAGGAGGGTTACCGAATTCGTCCATGAGAACGTAGAAGAACATTGCCCTGTGGAAACGTGCCTCTGCTCTGTAACCTGCAATTTCGCCCTTGATTCCTGACTGTCCGCGGGCGTCGAGTTTGCTGTCCGTGGTCTGGAGAAGGAATTCGTTAGCGAGAGCGATGGCCTTCACTGCACGAGTATATACGGCTACCAAAGCGTCGTTTGAGCCAGTTCCCCATGAATCGTGCTGAAGTTCAGTAAGATAAGAGTCACCCCAGACGCACTTGAGGCCGTCACAGGTCATTTCGTTCAGGTTGAACCACTGTCTCAGGAACTCCGACTGTCCTGAATCTGAGAATCCGAGGTCATTTTTGCCAGCATCATCCTGTCCTACAAGCATATAATAGCCATTGATGTAGGAGAGGGCCTTGAGATAGTTCTCTTCATTGGCATACGCGTTTTCAGACGTGAAGTCAGTCGTGTTCAAAGGGAGGGTGTCCAGATCCTTCAGACATGATGAAAACAGTATTGCCGCAAATGAAAGTATTAATATTTTGTTTATGATTTTCATATTGTTGGTCCTCCTGCTTAGAATGTGATGTTAAGACGAAGAGTGTAGAGACGAGGACGAGGATATACATAATTATCCACACCATCGATATTGTTGATTTCCGGATCAAGTCCTGAATATTTGGTGAATGTGCATACATTCTGGACAGAACCTGCAAGACGGATCTTGAGATTGTTCTTCACGTTGAAGGTATATCCGAGATTGATGTCATCAATCTTGAAGAATGTAGCATCCTCAATCCAAAGGTCTGAGTATTTCTGGTTCTCGCTGTTAGGAGCATGCCAGCCTGGAAGAAGCCACTTTGCACAAAGGTTGTCAATGTAACCCTTGGTCCAGTTGTCACTGTAAGATGAAGAGAATCCGAGAGCGACCTTGTTGACGAGCTCAGCACCGATGGAGCCGTGTCCGTTGATACCGAAATCCCAGTTCTTGTATCTCACCTGTGTGCTGATACCGTAGTATGCCCAAGGTGTAGCGCTGCATCCGGTCATGTAACGGTCATCAGCATTGATCTTGCCGTCGCCGTTGCGGTCCACGAAAGCATTCTGGACAGGCTTGCCTTCTGCATCGTAAAGCTGCTGGTACATATAGTATGTATAAGGAGCGAAGCCCTTGCGGTGAAGTGAACTGAAACCGACATTGGCACCCATTGAAGGACCTGTCTCTACTCCGAGGTAGGTTTCATCGCTGTTGGTAAGCTTGGTGATCTTCACATCCTGGAAGGTGATGTTTCCACCGATTTTCCAGTTCCAGTCCTTGGTCTCTACAGGAACGAAATTGGCTGAAAGCTCTATGCCCTTGTTCACCATGGATCCGATATTGGAAATCACCTGCTTGCCGAAGTTGGAACCGAGAGGAATGGAGATATTGTTCAGGAGGTCGAATGTATTTCTGTAGTAAGCCTCGACCGTACCGGTGATCCTGTCATTGAGGAATCCGAAATCCAATCCTACGTTGTAAGTCTCGGTGGTCTCCCATTTGATGTTAGGGTTGTAGGCCAATGGGGAAAGGAGCGGATAAGCCTTTCCGTCCGGTCCCATAGGATACCGCATTGTCACAGACGCTGATTCATAATATCTTGCGATGTACGGATAGTAGTCGTCTCCGATATCCTGCTGTCCTGTGCGGCCCCATCCAAGACGGAATTTGAGAGCTGAAACAGTCCTGTTGTCCTTCAGGAAACTTTCATTGGCAATGTTCCATGCAAATGCTGCTGCCGGGAAGAAGCCCCAACGGTTAGATGGAGAGAAACGGCTGGAAGCATCACCACGGGCGGTGAAAGTAAAGAGATATCTCGAATCGTAGTTATAGTTCAGACGTCCGAAGAATGAAATCAGATAATACTCCTTGGCATTGACCGGAGCGATATGGTACTCGGTCTCCCTGTCGTTGTTGTAGTACTGGGAGTTCTCGTACTTGATGTAGTTGTGCTGCCAGGAATAACCTGCCATCGCATTGAAATTGTGCTTTCCCCAAGTCTCGTTGTAGTCGAGGTAGGCCTCCAGAAGCATGTTCTTGTTGAAGTTCTGGTATTTCTCATAGAGGTCCGGAGCACTGGTGAGAGAACCGCGGGAACCGATTTCATTGTACTTGGTACCGTTGGTCTTGGCGATATCCATACCCAAGTTGAGGTTTGCCCTCAACGCCTCAAGTCCATGGACCTTGTAGTCGATCTGCAAGTTGCCTACACCACGATAGGTGTGTCCGTAGTTCACATAGTCATAAACGGATGAAAGAGGGTTGGCGGCAGCCATCGTATTAGGCACGCCGGCGCTGAACCAGTTCCAGTAACCGTTGGAGATGGATGACTTGTCAATGTTGCCGTCAGCATCCGTGAAATAGATAGGCTTGGTAGGGTCGAATAAAAGAGCGCTCTCCACAGGGTTGTTGGCCCAGTTGGTATGCTGGTAAACGCCCTTTGCATTGAAATTGATCGACAGATGATCGTCGAAGAACTTAGGAGAAAGACTTACGTCGATGTTACCTCTCTGGTTGTCACCGACTTTGATGGTGGCCTGATCGAGGTTGTAGCCCATGCTGACACGGAACGGAACCACTCCACCTGAATAAAGGCTGATGTTATGGTCGGTATTTATGCCGATACGGTAAATCTGTTTCTGCCAGTCAGTGTCGTACATTGTACCGTCCACTCCGAGGAGGCCGACTGCCTCAGGACGATGTTCCTGTATGTAGTTGAAGAACTGGTCGCCGTTCATCATCTTGATGACATCCTTGTTCTGCTTAGCTGAGACACTGCCGCTGTAGCTTACATGGATTCCTTTGCCTGAGCCTTTCTTGGTAGTGATGATGATCACACCGTTGGAAGCGCGGGAACCGTAGATAGCTGTAGCTGAAGCATCCTTGAGGACAGAGTAAGATTCAATGTCATTAGGATTGACAGTAGCCAGAGGGTCACCCATACCTGCGCCGCCGTCCTTGGTGACAGGAACGCCGTCAATGACGATTAGAGGATCATTTGACGCGGTAAGTGATGCTGCGCCACGGATTCTGATGGTAGAAGAAGCTCCCGGCTGGCCGTTGGCAGGAGTGATGTTCAATCCGGAAACCTTACCGAGAAGCATTGAGCTCGGAGAAGTCACGGCACCACGGTTCACTTCCTCTGCATTGATGGCAGTAACGGAACCGGTCATATCGCTTTTCTTGACCGAACCGTAACCGATGACCACTACATCGTCGAGATACATCGTATCTTCTTCAATGACGACTTTGGCCGGATTGGTCTTCGCAACGAATGTCACGGTCTTGTATCCGATGCAGCTTACCTCCACGACAGCATCAGCTGATGACACCTTGAGGGTGTAATTGCCGTCGATATCGGTAGATAATCCATTGGTGGTACCTTTCTCGAGAACAGTCGCGCCGATGACTGGCTGACCGGTCTGGTCCGTGACGGTACCCCTTATCTCATATCCGTTCTGAGCGGACATGTCAGGAATGATGAGGAATAGTCCTATCAGTCCAACTATAAAAGATAAAAATCTGTTCATAGGGTCCTTTTGTTATTAGTTTGGTAAATATTGTATTTCTTGTTGTTATTTTTCTCTTACAAATGCGACAGAGAGCGCCGCAAGCAGCATGAAGACACATGCAAGCGCCAGCATCATGACAGCATTCGAGCCGAAACAGTACTTTACAATAACTCCACCCGTAAGTCCGATGACAATCTGAGGTATAGTGATCGTAAAGTTAAAAATTCCCATGTAAACTCCCATACGCTTCGGGTCCACGGCCCTGGAAAGGATGGCGTAAGGCATGGCGAGAATACCTGCCCAGGCGATACCGATGCACAGCATAGGAAGCATGAGCGCATATTTGTCTTTAAAAAGCACAAGCCCGGCGAAACCGACTGCACCGAAAAGCAGACAGGATGCATAGATGGGCTTGTTGCCGAATCTGGAGGCCAATTTCGTCATGAAAAGCGCCGCGATACATGCAGGAATCGGATATACGCCATTGAGCACACCTACCCATGTCTGCGTCGCACCTTCTGAAAGCACCACTCCCCCGTCAGTCACGGAACCTGTGATGGCAGGCTTGAGGTATGTCCACATGATGAACAATGCCGCCCATGAGAAGAACTGGGTGATGCCCAGACGGACCATTGCCGAAGGAGTATTCCGGAGCAATGTCATGAAAGAGGTCTTCTCTGCCGGTCCTTCTTCCACTGCGAGGCCATTGTATTCTGCAAATTCCTTAGGAGGATATTCTCTGGTCTTGAACGCGGTCACCAATACTGTGGCAAGCAGGACAGCTCCACCTATATAATATGACCACGCGATGTGAGATGAAACCTGTCCCGGGACAGCCTCGTCACTCACCCCGAACCAAGTCATGATCAGCGGCAATACGGCACCGACCACAGCACCGATATTGATGAGAAATGTCTGAACCACATAACCTTCCGTCTTCTGCGAATCGTCCAGCATGTCAGCTACGAGCGCCCTGAACGGCTGCATCGTGACATTGAACGAGAGATCCATGAAGAGGAGGATGAACGCGCCCATCGCGAGCGGTGCCAATGCCAGAAGCGTCGGGCAGTTAGGCATGAGCATCAATGCCAATGTCGAGATCAATGCACCCCCGAGTATATACGGGATACGTCTGCCGAACCTGGTCCAGGTCCCGTCAGAGAACATGCCGACTATCGGCTGGATGACCATACCTGCCAATGGGGCAGCAAGCCAGAAATAGCTCAGATGACTTACATCGGCGCCAAGTGACTCGAAGATGGTGGACGTATTGGAATTCTGCAGAGAATACCCTATCTGGACGCCCAAGAACCCGAAGCTCAGGTTCCATATCTGCCAAAAAGATAATTTCGGTTTTTTACTCATTGGTTTCCGTGTTATTATCCTGTTTATGCGGTAGCGGAACTGACAGCTCCGCAAATCGTATCATTGTTATAAAACGTTTGCGAATTTATCAATTAAAATTTCATATTTAATATGAGAACCGACGGACGGGCGGAATTGGCGGACGGATGGAAAAAATCAGACGACGAAATAAAAACGTTTTTTGGGTTTTCATCAATTATTTCTACCTTTATGCTTATGAATTGGTCGAAAATAAAGCCGTCAGGCATTGTACATATATTCGCGCTTCTGCACGCCGCCGTGACCATCCTGTGTCGGGAGGCCGGAATCGGGGATGAACTGTTTCTCACGGTGCTCACAATGACAATGATTCTTCTCGTCTGCCTGAAGAAGAACCTTAACCTGGAACTTACAGCCGGGATAATCATCGTCATCAATGTTACCGGCTATCTTTTGGGAACAGCTGGAGCGGACCTCATCGGTTTGCTTTTCAGCTCCGAACTGGCAGTACATGCCATCTCCACTGCATTCACTACAGAACTTTTAGGCTGGTGTACCATCCTCGTCGGGGACATACTCAAGCGGCTGCACCTGGTTTCCAACACTACCAGGACGCCACACCTTCCGTGGCTTGTCGCAGTCGTATGCGCCATCTTCCTTTTCAGACTGGCCATCATCGCTTTCAGCGACATGAACATCATCTCTGACGGCGGACTGTACCGGAACCTGCTGAGGCTGCTGTACAATGTTCCGGTCTGCATCATATTGGTCTGCCTCAATATAATATATGTAAGGTTCGCCAGAACACGTCTGAGCAAGAAGCCTGCATATGTCCGCTGGACGGCATTGACCTCATTCCTGATCCTGGCCGTCTCAGGTTCGGCTTTTGCTGTCGGCATCGGGCTTCCTTTCGCCATACAGCCGCTGCCTCCGGCTCACGACTTGGCTGAAACCGCCGTCGTGGTATTCATCGCAGAAATGCTGTTCTACGCATTGACCTATATGGCTGATTACGTGTGGGTTACGCATCAGGATGTGAGGGCGGAAAAGACGAAACGCCACAAAGCCCAGTTCGAATACCTGAAACTCAAGCAGCAGGTGAACCCGCATTTCCTGTTCAATTCGCTGAACGTCCTCGACTGTCTTATCTGCGAAAACAAGAACGAGGAAGCAAGCCTGTTCGTGCACAAGCTCGCCGGCATCTTCCGATACATGCTTAAGAATGACGCACTTACACTTATAAGTCTGCGAGAAGAATTGAAATTCACTGAAATGTATGCAGACCTCCTCAAGGTGCGCTTCGCCTCCGGGTTCGAGGTCAATGCAGATGTTCCGGAGTCCTGCCTGTCCTGCAATGTGGTTCCATGCTCCATCCAGATGCTGGTGGAGAATGCACTCAAACATAACCAGGTATCGCCGGACAATCCGCTCTGCATCCATATTGTGGCGAGCGGGCAGAAGATTACCGTGACCAACAACAAATCACCTAAACTGGCGGCTTCGGAGGATTCCACCAAGGTCGGACTGAATTATATCCGCCAGCAATACATTGACCTGTCGGGCAATGACATTGAAATAAACGATGACGGGGCCGAGTACTCGGTATCGCTTCCGCTGCTGCCGGCAGAAAAAACCACATAAAAATTTCGGATTATGGCATTGAAAGTATTGATAGTAGAAGATGAACCGATGGCTCAGGCCAATCTGAGCCGAACTCTACAGAAGTATTACCCGGATTTGGAAATCATCGGCACGACAAGTTCGGTCAGCGGCACGGTGGAGTGGCTGAAGGGGCATTCTGTCGATGTCATCTTCATGGACGTGGAACTTTCCGACGGGGACTGCTTCAGCATCTTCAGACAGATCAATGTGGATGCGAAGATCGTAATGACCACTGCCTATGACAGTTACGCCGTAAAGGCTTTTGAAGTGAACAGCGTGGACTATCTCCTTAAACCTATCGAGAAGGAGGACCTGGACAGGGCGGTCCAGCGCTGCCGCAATTCGTCCGGAGTCACGGACATGTCCGCGCTGCTCTCGACACTGGCCGGAAACCAGCAACAGGCAGAATACCGCCAGAAAATCATGGTCCGTCTGAACGACAAGATCCTGCCGGTTTCCGTCAATGACATCTCATACTTCCTTTCAGAGGACAAGGTCACCTGGATGTTCACGTCCGACGGGTCTAAATATGTGCTGGACCAGTCACTCGACGTACTGTCCTCACAGCTGGACCCTTCCCGCTTTTTCAGGATTTCGCGGGGCTGCATTATCTCATCGGCGGCAGTGCGCAGCATCATCAAGCTACAGGGCGGACGGCTCCGTATCAATACCACGCCGCAGTGCAATACCGAGATTCTGGTCAGCCGCTCCCGGTCAGACGACTTCCTGCAATGGCTTGAGAACACGACCTGCTGACAGTTCATCCTTCAAATACGTCATTTCATCCGAAAAACTGGACAAGTCATTTTCGGATGTTGGTGAATGTATATAAATTAGAGGTAACAAACCACAAAACAGTACAATCATGACACGTACATTCAGAATCACATACCAGACTTCTTGGGGAGAAGAAATCAAACTGATATCCGGTGAGAAACAGACCGATATGCATTACCTGCCTGGCGGAATCTGGGAGACGTCCCTGCCGGGCAAGAACCTGCCTGCCGGGGCCGAATACCATTACGAATGCTGGAAAGACGGACGTAGAGTGCGCCGCGAATGGAAAAACCATATCGTTCCTGACACGAAGGAGACAGAGCTTTATGACCAGTGGACTGACATCCCGGCTGCCGCTCCATTCTTCACTTCGGCCTTCGCCGACAAGGTCTTCAGCATTGACCAGGACAGTTTCAAGGTCAATGAAGAGGTTACTCCGCAGGATATGTACCGCAGCGGCTGGAAATGCGCCGGCACAGCGGTTCCGGTATTCTCTCTCAGGACGGAGGACAGTTTCGGAATCGGAGACTTCCACGATCTGAAGAAACTCGTGGACTGGGTGGCGGCTACCGGCCAGAGGGTTATTCAGCTGCTTCCTGTCAATGATACGACCATGACCGGGACCTGGACGGATTCCTATCCGTACAGCGCGAATTCCATCTACGCCCTGCACCCGCAGTTCGTGTATCTTCCGGACGCAGGAGTCCGCAGAGATGCCAGCTACAAGTCATTGAAAGCTGAGCTTGAAGCACTTACGGAGATTGACTACGAAAGAGTGAATCGGGAGAAGGACCGTCTTATGCGCAAGGCTTTCGCCTCCACATGGGCCAAGGTTAGCGTTTCTGAGGAATATCAGAAATTCATAAAGGACAATGCAGAGTGGCTGGATGCCTACTGCGCGTTCAGGATTCTTCTCCACAAGACCGGGACCGGCGATTCCGCCAAATGGGGCAAATATGCCACGTACAGTGCCAAGAAAGCGGCATCGGTTTTAGCAGAGAACAGAGAAGAAGCTGATTACCAGTCATTTGTCCAGTTCCATCTGCACAAGCAGCTTGTAGATGCAAGGAACTATGCGAGAAAGCACGGCGTCACTTTCAAGGGCGACCTCCCTATCGGCGTGAGCAGAACCAGTGTGGACGCATGGCAGCATCCGTCCCAGTTCAATATGAATTCACAGGCCGGTGCTCCGCCTGACGCATTCTCTGCAGACGGCCAGATGTGGGGTTTCCCGACATACAACTGGGACAAGATGGAAGAGGACAATTTCGCATGGTGGAAGGCCAGACTGAAGAACATGGAGCAGTACTTCGACTTCTTCCGCATTGACCATATACTCGGATTTTTCAGGATTTGGGAGATTCCGGCGAATGCGAAGAGCGGTCTGCTGGGACATTTCTTCCCTGCGCTGCCGTATAGTGCCAAAGAATTGGCTGACAATGGTTTCGACATCAATTCCGGATGGTACACCTCTGATGGTGTGGACACGCTTTTCCTGGAAGACCCGCGCAAGCCCGGGTATTGGCATCCTCGCATCGGGGCGCAGAATACGGAGCACTACCGCAATCTCCCTGACTGGCAGAAAGATGCCTTCAACAGGCTGCATGACGATTTCTTCTATAGAAGGCACAATGCTTTCTGGCGTGATTCCGCACTCCGCAAACTGCCTGACCTTCTCGCCAGCACGCGAATGCTGACCTGCGGCGAGGACCTGGGCATGATTCCGGATTGCGTGCCGGACGTGATGAGGGAACTGCGCATCCTGTCATTGGAAATCCAGCGTATGCCTAAGGATACCCGTCACGAGTTTGCAGACACGTGGAGCTATCCGTACCTTTCGGTATGCGCGACTTCCACGCACGACATGAGTCCTCTCCGCGCCTGGTGGAAGGAGGACAGAGGCGTCACACAGCGTTTCTGGAACCAGATCCTCGGAAAACCGGGCGAGGCTCCAGCCGACTGCACACCGGACATTTCCCTGAGTATCATCATGATGCACCTCCAGTCAGCGTCCATGCTTGCAATCCTGCCGCTTCAGGATTATCTGTCGCTGAAGCCGGAGCTGTGCTTCGACGACCCTGACAAGGAGCGGATCAATGTACCTGCCATCTCGCCGTTCTACTGGCGGTTCAGGATGAAGACGACCATCGAGACTCTTATCAATGACGACCTCACCGGCTATCTCCGGACACTGATACGCAACTGCGGCAGGAGATAAGTCGCGCTGCACTTTTCTTATTTAGGTTGCCCCGGTTATGGCACCTCCCGAAACCAACTTGTCCGTAAAATATGCCCTTTTTACGGACAAGTGAATCAAATGAACAAGTTGTCCGCGAAAAAACGTTTTAATCCGGACAAGTTGGAAAATCGTACAGTTTGTCCGCCGGAAAACGTTTTAGCCCGGACAAATCTGACGGAATTTCCGTAGATTTGCTGTATAAATCCAAAGAATCATGAAAAGAACAGTTGCGGCCGTGGTGCTGTATGTGGCATTGGCATTGAACTCGCTCGCCGGGAATCCGGTGATTGAGGATCCAGTGGTTGGGAATCCTGTAGCAGAAAATCCGGTGGCAGAAAATCCGGTGGCAGGAAATCCGGTGGCAGGAAAAGAGCATTACCGTCATCTGAAGGACATTTCCTATACTGCTGTCAATGAGCAGGATGCGTATCGCAAGGAGAGATGCAGACTGGACATTTATTATCCCGAGGACGTGAAGGAATTCAAGACATTGGTCTGGTTCCATGGCGGCGGTCTGGAGGGCGGAAGCAAGGGGCTGCGGGAAGAGTTCCGCAACCGGGGATTCGCTGTCGTCGATGTGAATTACCGTCTTTACCCGAAGGTAAAATGTCCGGGATATCTCGAAGATGCGGCTCTTGCAGTCAGCTGGGTCTTCAACAACATTGCTCAGTACGGCGGGAGTCCGTCGAAGATTTTCATCGGTGGGCATTCGGCCGGCGGTTGGCTGACATTGATGCTGACGCTGGACAAGAGATGGCTTGCGGAATACGGCATTGACGCGGACAGAATCGCGAAGGCTTATCCTGTGGGCGGACAGACGATGACTCATTTCACTATCAAGAAGGAGCGCGGCCTGAATGTGGATCTTCCGTTTATCGATGATATGGCGCCGTCTTTTCATGTCAGGAAGGAGGGTGCGCCGCTGATGCTGATAACCGGTGACCGTAATCTCGAGATGCTGGCCAGATACGAGGAAAATGCTCACCTTCTGGCGATATTGAAGCATTTCGGTCACGAGGCGTCGCTTTTCGAGCTTGAGGGCTTCGACCATGTCAATGTTCTCTCTCCAGCCTGTCTTCTGATTAGGAGAGACATCGCCAAGTTTGAATGATGGGAAAAGACTGATTCACGCAACTGATTCACGCAGAGCAACTTGTCCGTAAAAACCCTCCTTTTCACGGACAAGTTGTTGATTTTGAGCCACTTGTCCGTGAGATACCCCTTTTTACGGACATATTGATGATTGGAGTCAATCTCTGCCTGCACAATTGTTTCGTTTAAAAAAATCTTTAAAAAGTTTGGATATATCCGAAGAAATCCGCAATTTTGTGCGTGGCGTTAGAATACCTATGATACATGAAATTTGAGATAGTAAATATTGAGGAGTTTTCGGGAGAAATGGCTCAAATTTATTCCGTGATGTTCGAGAATGATGACATGACACTTATGGATCATTTCTTTGAAGACAATGCCATATATGAAGAAGAACTGAAGGAGATGGCTAAGAAATTGATTTCCATGGGGAAAAGCACTGGCTGTAGGATTCAGTTCTTTAAAGAGAATGAAGGTGCTCCTGGTGATGGGCTTGTAGCCTTCTGGTATAAGCGCATGCGGATGTATTGTTTACGAATAGGAAGTGCATGTATCATATTGGGTGATGGTGGGTATAAGCCACCAGAGATATCCGCTTACCAAGAAGATGCTTTACTAAACTCAAAGGCCCAACAGATGCGGAAGATTGCAGCACGTATAAACAAAGCAATTATTGAAAGGGATATCAGACTAGAGAATGACGGGAAAATAACCATAACAGATTTTGCAGAATTTGAGATATGAACAGTTATAGAAGAAAACCATCTGCCGTATTGTCAAAAACAATGGCCTCTATTACGGAGGAGGACATAAGGCATACTCGGGACAGAATGTTGATAGCAATCAGGATTGCCGATGCGCTAGAAGCAAAAAAACTTAGCCAAAAGCGTTTTGCAGAACTTATGGGAAAAAGCGAATCTGAGATTTCAGAGTGGCTGTCCGGAAACAGGAATTTCACCATAGACACATTGTCTGATATCGGAAACTGCTTGGGTATCAATTTAATAATAGGCTCTGACATAAGGACATGGGCAGTTTCAAATAAGGAATCACAGCTCAAGATAGCACGTACAAAAGCTCCTCATCCTTATGCTATGAAACGTGAAGACATTTCCCTTAACATAAATGAGAAATGGAACACGTCTGCAGTAACATCTATGCTTTCTTTAGCATAAAAAACCATAAGGACTATGAATATCAAATATAAACTTGAGTCAATAACCGAAACTGAGTATAAGTTCAACTACGACTACAACTTTCAGACAATTGACTCAGATTCTATTTCTATCCAGCTCGGCCATGTCGTAAAGCCGTCTATGGAAGATAACCGTATCACTATTTCGATGAAGGTCAATGTTGTTTGTTCCGAAACAAATACGATACTTGCAACTAACGCAATAGCAATGACTTTCGGCTTATCCCCCATCAAGGAAATACTCACATTTGACAACAACGGCAACGTCACAACTCAAAGTTCAATGATATTGGACACATTCATTACAGCGACAGTAGGGGCTTTACGAGGAGTCCTCATGAAAAACCTAAAGGACACCCCTTTAAGTTTTGTCTCAATTCCGCTCATTCCGGTGGAGAGGTTAAGGGGATAAGAGTGAAGGACTTGGAGAAGTGCGGATGGGGATGGAGGCTGTAGGCGGAATGAAGTTATATGAGTAAAGAAAAGAAGGAGCGCGTATCACTACGGGCTCCTTCTGCACAAAAATAGTATATAATAATCGTTGGTAAACGATCTTTCAAGTTCTTTCCGTTATCCGGCGCACGGGCGAGGTCCTAATCGACCACGTCCATTACGCAGCGGACGTTATAAGTCTTACTAATAGCAACAGTCATCTGAGTACCTGCCAGCACAAATCCATACTCACTACCAGTTCCGCCTTTATAATACCCGCTCTGAACGCCAGTAAATGAGGTACAGCTGTAAAGGTCTGTCAAATTCTTATTTACTGCAGACATTATGGACAATTCTCTCTGGTTCGGTACTCGCCAAGAGCCACCATATCCAGCGGCCTTTTGGCAGACATCATCGCTTGAATTAATAAAGCCACTTCCTTTAGCAGTACTGATGACCTGCGTCTTAGAATAAGGGCCACCTGTCAAATTTGCACTTGCAATCTTAAACTTCTTGTAAAGTTTATTACTATCCTTACCTCTTTCGAAATAAGTTTGGAAACCGCCTGACTGCGCCGATCTAAGAGCGTCACTGTTCAGAAGCATCGTCACAGTTTCGGTTGCAGGATCATACTCATAATACTTATCAGCCTCACCCAAGCCATTCTCATTAGACTCCAATGTTCTTATGCATCTAACCATAGTTGCACTACCATCTGTTCCTGTAGCACACCCCTCCTCAGCCCAGAAAGTATTCGCTGGAGAACAAGTGAAATAATGCCACGGCGACAATTTCGAATCGTCTCCATTGCCAAAAGCCTTTTTCAAAGCCGCCCACTCACTTTCAGTCGCCTTGAACAATCTCATATCCGTATTCAACGCCTCTTCTCCTGCCCACATACCTTTATACTGGTCCACGGAAGCAAGATACCATTTTATCTCATCGGCATCGATTTTTCCATTACCATTTTCATCACGGTTACGACTCATACACGCACGATATGCACTGAGATACAAATCTTGTGTTCCATTGGCACTCTTAGTAGAATTATCATAGAACTTATTTCCTGAATTATTTCTAATCGCAGAAGCCCTTCCATTCCAGTACTCCTGTCGAGAATTTGTACCATTCGCGACATTCTTTCCCTGAGCCTTTTCTTCAGAAACAAACTCGAGACCGAACGGTTTCAATGTCGGGTCCAATTTGTAGAATGTCCAGATGGATTTCTGAGAAACCACATATTTTGCTCGAGCGAAAGAACTTTGACCGTCCGCACTGACGAAAAGTTCATTGGCAAAATACATTCGGCGCGGCTCAGATTTGTTCACATACTCGGTCCAGTTCTTTTTCGGATAGTAGTTTTCATCCACAAAGCAGGTGACATAGACTGACGAGCCTGTAGCATTGAAATACGATGCATTCTGTTCCTTACCCGCCTTATACAAATCCCGCAAAAATTCGAATATGGTCTGAGTATTATCTCTGCGAGGATATGCGCACACGTCTGAGATAGCATGGTAGCGCGAAACCATACAACCAGGACTCGAATTAGGAGTAGAGGAATACACACCTGTATTCTTCACAAAACGCACCCAGTCGAAATCCACATCTCCGCTTATCAGAATTCTGGATGCATCCACAGGCATACCGTCAGTTCCGACCGTAGTGAGCACAGTAGGGTTAGACTGAGTCTTGAATTCAGCAGCATCGTAAATCCGGCCTTCTCCGTCCACAATCATCGATATTGTCTCACAGAACGCTGTCTGGATTTTCAGGATATATCCGTATTTACCAACATTGATAATATCATTCAGCTCAGACATGGAGAACTTCATCACCCTCGCCTCGTAATGGCAGTCCACCTCCAGGATATCAGTTCCTTTGAAGATGACAACTCCCTCAGAACCAGGGTCGTCCGCACCAGCTATCTTTTGGGACTCAGCGATAAAGTTATTCACGCCCTTTATGGTCAATGTATATTCATAGTTGCTGTTTGCAGCGACCGAGAAATCCGACATGTTATGCGTAAAATCTCCCAAATGTACAGTATAACTCAAATCGCCAGCATAATCGCCACCCTGATATTTACCGTGAATGACAACATAGGTTGCATTCTCTGGAGCATTATCAAATGTCTTCTTGCCAGTTGTTTTATCGTAAGTATTCTTCTCACGTTCATTGAAGGAAGCCGAAGATGCAGTCGTAGTCTGGACATTGGCAGGAAGATAGCATTGATAGCTGTTCTCTGACCAGATGATTCGGTCAAACGTCTCAAAACCAGAAGACGCCACATTATTTCCGCGCATCAAGCCATAGACCTGAGGCACATTGTGAATCTCCATATACTCCGGCTTGAATGTTACATTGCCTTCCGTCTTGACAGTTATCTTGTTCTTGGACAGGATTTTATACAGTTTCACACGCTTATGGTCGTCATCTGTCGGAGACGTGATTTCAGCCTGCTGCGTACCTGCCTTTCGCGCAATGGTCACGGGATCTCCGTTATTGGCAAAGCCGCTCATCACGAAACGGTTGTCGGCAGGGTTTATGGAGCCGAGCTGACGGGTACAGGTAGCCGACAGGAAGGTTTCGCGGGTAAGATGCGAAAGATTCGACTCATCGATATCGAGTATGGCATCGTCAGTGACCTTGTACTGCGAAGTCCTTGCATTGGCAATGGCGTAGATATATACCTCGCCGGTGGAGGTAGGGATATTGCTGACAGTAGCCGTGCGGTCGTAACCTGGCTGGGAACTGTCATCCGTAAAAGTCAAGTCGTCTTTCGAGAAATACTTGTATCCCACGAGATTGCCAGTAGCCTTGGAGAAAATATAGATTCGGAGATTCTCCACAGCGCGCTCATTGTCATCGTTCGGGTCCCACGGACTCTTGACGATGATCTGATCCATGCCGCCTGAAAGGACATTGAGCGAGAGATACACAGTCCCTTCCCCGTGGTCCGGAGCACTGATGTTCTCTTTCACGCAGGAGGCCAATGAGCATAAGGTCAATGCCGCAGCGACCAGTATGTTTACGATATAGTGTTTCATAATTCCCTTCATTATTTAAATGTCACATCTCCGCCTTTGTCGCCTTCCCAGTTCATCACGGTCACTTGCGCGCCGATGGCGTCATTGCTGTAAACCAGGTTGTAGAGATATCTGTGGCCGGCATCCCAAAGCTTATCCTTGGTGATGTTCGCAAGATTTATGTTGATGGTCTTGGTGACCTGGACTGTGGTAGATTCTTCTATAGTGGGAGTCTTTATATATTTTTTATTATAACTATAAGATGTAGATGCATTTACTGCTTTATAACTACCTTTATTTTTTCCAGCAAATATATATTTATAATCCTTATACCAAGAACTACTACTATAAGTATTATACTGGGTGGTAGTTTGCGTATAATCCCCTTTACCAGGCCCTACATACTCAAAAGTAACATAATACTGTCCAGTCCCATCAGTCCAGTCATAATGCTCATAATTCTCAATCGACGTAGTCGTCACCGTTGTCTCATACTTAATCTCCAGCACCTTGGCACCCAGCGATTCGCCCTCGGCTCCGCCTTCACCAGGTCCCTTCGCCGCATTCGTAATGTCCAGCTGCTGCGGCCATATCAGACGATAATCCTCCACAGGGAAAGTAGCGCCCGTATATGTCTTGCCCGGAATCATAAGGTTCACAGTAGAGCCGGATGCGATGGTAACATCTGCACCGCCTTCAACTGCAGCTCCTGGAATACCCTCCGCCGGTTCCATTACCATAGAGGTATATTCAATCTCAGGACTACCGGTATTGTTAGGATCCCAAGCCAGACCATAATTGATGGTCGCGGTACAGGAATTGCCCACCTTCAGCCTTACAGAGGTAATCTTGAGAGGATTAGGGCTGTCATTTTTCAGTGTGAACGCATATCCGGCGAACAGATGGCGGAACTGCAACTCTACAGGGCCAGTGCCCGCGCCAGTGTTCAGATTGCGCTCTGCTATATTGGAATAAATCAGGTCGAACTGCTCTTTGTCAGTGGTATAAGTATTGAAAGTTGCAGGGACTGAAAAAACCTTATGTTCATCATTGAATGTCCAGTCTGCAGGAATAGTCTTGCCCGCCATTTTATTGGCCACGCCATAGAACCTGTGCGAGCCCATCTTGGTCCAGTAATAATGCTCCATAGAGGAAGTCAGCTCCGGCGCCGTATAGAAAGGCCATGTGGAGCCGGCCGCAGTAGAATTGCAGACGGCATTGGCATCGCGGATATAGAATTCGGCAGTAGCCCAAGTAGCGGTAGGAGAATATATATCGAAGATTTTCAATGCATTGCCCACCTGTCTGAACGAACCGGCATCAAGCATCGCTCTCGTACCGGGTTCAGTGGAACCGGCGATGAACAGGATTTCATCACCACGACTCACCACTTCATCCGGCTCGACCCTGACCGTAGTACAGGAGCCAAGCGAGACAAGCAGCGCCGCTACAGAAACCAAACTATATTTGATATCAGTTTTCATCATCTTCAATTAATCTGAAAATCGCTCGTCCCAGCTGCTTATGCCCGTAGTGTATTTCAGCACGAACGGGTCTCCGGTAGTGTCTTCCGGACCAGGTTCCTGGATATTGAGCGTATATGTGTAGTGCCTGTCGGACAACCACTCCTTAAGCACTGCAGGTGTTTCAACAGTCTGGTTGCCAAGCCATTCGCTCCCGGCTGTAGAAAGAGCAAACGTAACTCTGATGGACGCGCCGCCGTCCTGCGGAAGGACAAACCAGCTGCCGCCCAAATAGGATGGAGACATCTTATATACTTCGACACCTTCTCCGTCAGCCTCAAATATGGTGAGGTCGCTTTTCTGCCCTGACGATCTCCAGTCCGGTGATGCCGAAGAATCGTAGCTTCCCTGCCTGAAAATGCCGCAAAGCTCGATTTTCTGAATTTTGACACGGGTTTCCAGGTTCAATGTCTGCTTCACGCGAAAGTCCATCTTGGTCAATGCGTGGCGGAACGGAAATCCCACGATACTGTCGTTCTTGGTATAGGCCCTGTCGGTTTTTGCCAAAAGGATGTCTATGCCCTTGCCTTCCACCGTGTACGAATCGATCTTGAGATTGCATTCACGGTCACAGGTTACCTGAAGGTCTGTAGGATAATATCCTGCAAATGTTAATGACTGGTCATATGGCCACTGTGGAGAGTTCTCAGGGAACCAGCCTCTGGCGCCACGGGACTTGACAATGACATCGTCAAGATATTTTTCACCGGAATCCCGGGAGACCGCAGTGACGCGGAACTCCCTGTCTTCCGGAAAAGGAATGAAATCCTCTCCAGATCTTGTACCCAAGCCTACAACTGGTCTCAATCTGATTTCACCCGTAGTCTTGTCATATTTGAGATGTGACAAGCAACTTGATGACACGCCTGCTGTCAGAAGCAGTACTAATATTTTGGAAAGGATTTTCATACTATAACTAAAATTAAACTATCTGCAAACGCTTACTGAGCATTGATGCCATTAGCAGTAACATTTTCCCAGTCCGTGAGTGTAGGCTTGATGAGAATCTCATTTTCGCCGGCAGCACCCTTGATGTTGAAATTCAGTGTGTAGATATAGTGCTTGCCATTATCCCACTTGTTCAGTGCAACAGCAGGCTCACCAACTTTACATGCATTAAGTTTGAAAGTAAGGTTCTGGTCTGCTGACCAATTGCCAGTAGGCATCATCTGAGAGAATACAACTGTAAGAGTAGCATCGTTGCTAAGAGTTTGAGGGATAACTACAGTTCCTTTTGCATTATTCTCAAGTGCCTGAACAGGTTTTTCAGCAGTCGGCAGCTCAACATCTTTATAATTATTATCGCTGAAAACTGTGAGTGTCTGTTTATCAGTTTCAAGTGTAGAAGGGGTCCAAGCAATCGTAGCGCTGGCAGTCTTGAATGCTCCTTTATTTACGATACCGTTCAATTTAACTGATTTGATTTTGAAGTGTTTATCAGATTTCGAATTTGCAGCTACTGCCTGAACAGTAACCCAAGACATAGCGTGATAGAATACCATTGGAACAGCTGCAGTAGTCTTGTCATGAGATTTAGCTGTCATAGGACTCCAGAGAAGGTCCACAGTACTAGAGAGATCTTCACTCTGAACATAGCTTGTCGCAGAGAACTCATCCTTCTGCTCATCATAAGCAAGGGCAGCTGCGCTTGGCGAGTAGGCTGCGAATACAAGCGAACCGGTCTTTGGCCAATAATAACTTGTTTCACCGCCCCAGTTACCGGTACCTGTCCTGTTGACAAATTTCACATTGTTCAGATAAGCAGCTGAATTTGCAAGGAAATTAGCCTTAAGAGTACCAGCATCGAGTGTGTTATAGAAAGCATAAACTCCCATATCGTTGGTGGTAGGGAATGTTGTTCCAGTAATGGCAGCTTTAGTCATATTGGCTCTTGTTACAGGAGCAAGAGCGATTTCACCAGGCTGCTCATAGCTTACTGATGTTTTGGTGCAGGCTGCCAGTGCGGCAACTCCAAGCACGATTGAAATGATTTTTTTCATTTTTAATACAGTATTAAGAAAATTTAAATGTTTATGTTCGTATTGATGTCTTTCCATTCATCCACTGACGGCGCAAGTCCGCCTCCTTCCTTGTGTTCAGGCTCAGGTATCTCGATATCGTCAGTGTTCACGAGGATGTACTGGCGCGGATTGTCGATAAACTGGTCGGAGATATCCACATTGAAAATATATCCTTTACCTGCGACGTCGGTGATGACGAGGGACAGGATCTGCCGTTCGCCACGCTTAGGAGACCGTCCGAAAGTATTGAACCTGGTATCGAGAAATCCGTCTCTGTCCAAGTTCCGGACATCGAAAAACACTGACGCGACTTCTTCGGAGCGGTTTCCAGGGCCGAGCCTGTGGTACTGCGACAGGCCGGTGATGACGGCCGAGATGGAACCTACATACTGGGCACCCTTGATCTTGTTCACGCAAAGTATCCACGACTGCACGACCGTCTGACAGTCTATTGTCAATGTCACTTCCGGAGACTCCACCGAACGGGCAGGCATGTCCACATTCATCAGACGGCCTACGAAGAGGTGGTCAGGGTCGTAAACGATGGTCTCTTCTGTTTCGTCGCCAGGGCTTCGTGTACCGCGGCTCTTAAGCTTACTCTTGAACGAGTCGGCAATCTGGTTGGTCGTGGCGTTGATGCGGCCGAAGTTGTTTTCGTTCTGGATGAAGGTGACCTGCGTACCGAAGTTGTAGGCCAACACGTCATAGGACCTTCCCGGCAGCACTGACACCTGGCCTCCCTGAGGAGGGAGATATGCCTGGGCAACGAGGTTTCCGTTGTTATGGTCGAAGAACGCGACTCTCATCATTTCCGGTTCCGTCATTTCCGGACCGTTCAAGATGTTCTGATCTATGTTGAATACGACAATTGAATTATAGTCAGCATCGCTGAGCGGACGCCTCTTGCAGGAAGGTGCTGAGAAGAGCACTGTCAATGCGAGTGCAAGTATCATTATCTTTTTCATCGCTCGCCTCCTTTCACTTTATGTTTCACGATGATCGGCAGGACAAACGAGATTCCGGCTCTGGTAGGACCGAAGAAGGTGTAGTACTTCTGCTTGATGCCAGGGTCCTTGATGAGCTGAGTGTAGTCATGGGTCGGGGTGTAGTGACGGGCCTGTGTCATCATACAGCCGACACCGATATTGAATTCCATACGCATCCACTTGTGGTCACGTCTTCCGATAGGCAGGCCGAAGGTGTAGTCCACACCGAAATCGATGTATTCACCCTGGTAGCCGCTCATCTTCTTCTGGTAGTCATAGTAGCCGCAGCCGGCATAGATTCCGAGCGCGTGGCCTTTGAGCTTGTCGGCACGTGACCATTCATATTTGCCGTTACGTCCTGTAAACCAATACTTTCCGTCGATAAACCAGCCGAGCATCTCACCGCAGTACTTGTTGTTCTTGGCAAGCCACCAAGGGTACCAGTAGTCGGCTCCGATGGAAATATGTCTTCCGATAGGAATCTCGATGCCGAAGTTGAGCCCCGGAACGAGAAGGTTGGTTCTGCCGGCAAGTATCATCTGGCGCTCGTAAGCAGGTTTGCCTGCCACGGACGGAGTAAATTCTGTAGGAACATAAGTCTGAGGAATCAATGCCATGCTGCTCTCGGATTTCAGAGGAACATCAGGTCTGACTGCTTCCAGCACAGGAACTTCCGGATCCACCCAGACGCAGATCCAGGTAGCGAGTCGGAGTTTAGGCATGTGGTTCACTATTATATAATGCCAAGTGTAGCCGTTGTCCAGATGCTGGATACGCCATTTCTTGGTGTCATTGCCCACCTTGGAATCGAGGATGCGGAGGACGCGGTCCTTGTTCTGAAGCTTGTAGTTGGCCTCGATTTCCGCTCTGAGTCCGTCCCAGTTCTCATTCTGCGGCCTGAGGACAATCTTGTCCCCGTTCAGAGACGAGCCTTCAGGGATATTGTTCACGATGAAACGGCGTGCAGCCTCTGCTCTCTTGCGGGCGAGCCATACGTTGCGCTAATACACACCCTCAGGAGATGCATAAGAAGAAATGGTGATGCTGTCTATTTTAGGGGAAATAAGGAGGTATTTGCGGATCTGCGCAATCTGCCACTCGTTATCAAGATAATGCTCATCGATATCGACCCTGTCCAGCCAATAATATATCGCAAAGCGTCTCTCCACAGATCGTGCAGAAACCGAACGCCCGGTATCAAGAGTTGTCGCTTCTTGAGCTGAAACTCCGACTTGACCCGAAAACAGGGCCGAAATCAGAAGAGCAACTGTAAGAAGCCGCTTTGTAATCCTTGCCATCTACTTATATCAGTTCTTAAAATATTACACTTTATATCAGTTCTTAAAATATTACACTGTCGGGAACGTGTCCCGAGGATATTTCACTTGCTTTCGTTTTATTAAAGTAGAACAAAATTAGTTTTGAGAATCGAGATTTGCAAATATATTTTTTCTAAATACAGGGCTGCAAATATGGCAAAAAGTGCTATTTAGCCACCCCCCCCCGGACAATTTTTGGCAAAAATCAACATACGCCAATTTTTGGCTTAGAATATATGCCTTACACGTAAAATATGGCGCATAGGCCAAATTTTAGCGCAGGTGAGAATTATGTTCTTTTGGTCGAAAAAACCGAAAGCGAAAAAAGTTGTAACTTTTTTCGCTTTTACAGTTTTTGACAGGAAATGAACTCAAATGAACCAGTTTAGAGGCCTAAAATGACGGACTCCACGATTTCTGAAAAGAAACGCATCTCGAGCAAATGTTCTTTTTCTGCTATTGTTTCAGGGGTGTCGTCAGGAGTCAGCGGAGTAGAGCGCTGGGCTATGATTTCACCGCCGTCCACGGTATTACTTACGTAATGGACGGTCATTCCGGTTTCGGTCTCTCCGGCTGCTTTTACTGCTTCATGAACGTGATGTCCATACATACCGATCCCGCCGAATTTGGGCAGGAGCGCAGGGTGAAGATTTATCATCCTGTGGTCATAGGCATTGATAAGAAAATCTGGTACGACGAGCAGAAATCCTGCGAGGACGATGAAGTCGATTCCGAATTCCTTCATCAGAGGCATCAGCTTGGACTCGTCGTTGAAGTCTTTCTTGGGCATGACTACTGTGGGTATCCCGTGGTTCTGCGCCCGTACAAGGGCATATGCGTCGGCCTTATTGCTCAGGACTACAGAAATCTTGACTTTATCAGAGCCGCTGAAATGACGGATGAGGGATTCGCAGTTCGTTCCGCTTCCGGACACGAAAATAGCCACATTAATCATATATATGTCGAATTTGGTCGCACAAAGATAATGAAAGTTTCGTATTTTAGTAAGGTTTGTATATATTTGAAAGTTTTTGTGTGGAGAAAATGAGAAAAAAAATATACATAAATGTTATCCTGACTGCCTTGATGACCATATTTTTCTCCGTTTCAGCGGGAGCTCAGGCTACCAAGGTGAAGGGCAGGGTGACAGATTCGGAAAGCGGTGAAGGAATACCTTTCGCCGCCGTATATTTCTATGGGACGACCATAGGCGTTTCCACTGACCTGGAAGGGTATTATTCTATGGAAACACGTGATTCTACGGCAAATACGCTGTGCGCGGCGCTGTTAGGATATGAGACTCAGATGATAAGAGTGAGCCGCAGCGCATTCAGCGAGGTGGATTTCAGGCTCCATCCTGTCACTTCTTCGCTCAATGCGGCAGTGGTAAAGCCGGACAACCGGTATATGAAATGGATTCTGAAGCAGATCGACGAGCACAAGAAGGTCAATGACCCTGAACGCCGTGATGCTTATGCCTGTGACATCTACACCAAGATGGAACTGGACCTGACAAATCCTGACCGCAACTTGCGCAACCGTATGATACGCAGGAACTTCGGCTTCATCTTCGACTACATGGACACGTCTGTGGTTTCCGGCCAGCCTTTTCTTCCGGTGATGATTTCGGAGACGCGGGCCAAGAGATACCACAGTATTTCTCCGGAGATCAGCAAGGAAGCCATAGAGGCGACGAGGATTTCCGGTTTCAATGAGGACAATGCCATTTCGCAGTTTACCGGCAGCATGCACCTGAAGACGAATTTCTACAACAATTTCATCAATGCCTTCAATGTGCAGATTCCGTCTCCGCTGTCGTCCAACGGAAGTGTTTACTATAATTACTATCTGGTGGACAGCCTCAACATTGACGGAAGAAAGACTTGGAAAATCAGGTTCCATCCCGGCAGGGGCGTGTCCTCGACGGTCTTCGACGGGGAAATGAACATTGACTCGGAAACTTTCGCGCTGAGGGAGATTCATGCGAAAATGATGAAAGGGGCTAATGTGAACTGGATCAGGGACATGGTGATAGACCGTACTGACCAGCTGGTCGGGGATTCGCTCTGGTTCTACAAGCAGGACAAGCTGTACGTGGATTTTTCCGTGACGATGAGTGATTCTTCCAAGTTCGTGTCGTTCCTGGGCAACCGTCAGATAGATTATATGAATCCGGTGCTGGGTGAGCCGGCAAGGAAGCTGGTCCAGCAGGCCCACGCGACTTCCGTGCACGTGATGAAGGATGCGGGGAAAAAGGATGAAGAGTGGTGGAGCGAGGCCAGGCCGTACAAACTGTCCCAAAAGGAGCAGAACATCTACAATATGGTGGACTCCATCAAGCATGTTCCGCTGTACAATACCGTATATAATATCGTGAATACTGTGGTTTCGGGGTACTTGGAGACGAAATACGTCGCTTTCGGACCGTATTCGCGGCTGTACAGTTTCAATGACACTGAAGGCAACAGGGTTTCGTTCGGGGCGCGTACCACATCAGAGCTGAGCAAGAAATTCAGGATTGAGGGCTATCTGGGCTATGGTTTCAAGGACAAGGAGTTCAAGGGCGGAGGTTCTCTGGAATGGATGTTCAGCAAGCAGCCTACCATGAAGCTGACTATAAGCGGAAAGCACGATATCCTGCAGCTCGGAAAGGGCAAGAATGCGTTCAATGACATGAATATCTTGTCATCGCTTCTTCGCAAGAGAGGCAGTGAGAAGAGGAGTCTTGTCAATGAATATTCAGCGACTTATGACTGGGAAATCCGTCCGTGGCTGAACACATCGACTTCCCTGGAGTTCAGGAGGATATTCTCGAACATGTTCGTGCCGATGGACAGGGTGGTTGCTGCAGCCGACGGCTCTTCCATGGACACAGTAAGGGTCAATTCCGTGGGCTCCAATGATTTGAGGCTGATAGCACGGTTCTCCAAAGACGAGACTGTGGCAAGAGGAACGTTCGAAAAGTCGTATTTGCATTCGGACTACCCTGTTTTCACGCTGGACCTGATGGGCTCGCTGAAGGGTATCGGAAAGAATGAATACAGTTATTTCAGGAGTGAGCTGTCCATAGATTACAAGCTGAGGATTCCGCCGGTGGGAATGTCCAAGATCAAGTTCACTGCCGGAAAAATCGTCGGCACAGTGCCTTATCCGATGCTGAAGTTGCATGAAGGCAACGGAACTTATATTCTCGACCACAGTTCGTTCTCGTGCATGGAGTTCTATGAGTTCGCTTCAGATACATGGACTACATTGTTCTGGGAGCATAATTTCGGCGGTTTCTTCATCGGCAAGATTCCGCTGCTGAAAAAGACCAAGATCCGCGAGGTCTTCACGCTCAAGGCTGCCTACGGCACATTGTCACAGAAGAACAACGGCATTATCGGCAATCCGAATTCGGTCAATGCGCCGATGCTTTTCCCTGCGGGCATGAATATGCTGAACAAGCCTTATGTGGAGATGGGCGTGGGACTCACGAACATTTTTCGTCTGGTGAGGGTGGATGCAGTATGGCGCATGACGCACCGATATACGGACACTCCGGCCGGGAAGGTGAAGTCTCCGCATTGTTTCGTAGTGAACATAGGATTGGAACTCAGGTTCTAAGCCCCAATCCTACAACATTTTAAGCAGCTTTCTTGGATTCGAGGCGATGCTCGATGTTGATGAGCAGGCTGCCGAGGAGTCCTGCACAGAGCGAGCCCATCAACACTGCAACCTTGCCCATGTCACGCAGCATTGACGTAACCTCAGGTGCCTGGTTGCCGAATGAGAGGGTGTCCACGAAAATGGACATTGTAAATCCGATTCCTCCGAGGCAGGCTACGGCGATGAGCATTCTCCATGTAGCGCGTGAAGGCATCTCTCCGATGCGGAGTTTGATGGCGATGAAGCTTGCCAATGAGATTCCGAGCGGCTTGCCGATAAGGAGCCCGAGGAAAACTCCCATTCCTACTCCGCCAAGTGCGGCATCGAAACTGAAGACATTGAAATAAGACAGGTCAGGGATTTCGACTCCGGCATTGGCCAGCGCGAATATCGGCATGATGAGGAAGTTCACCCACGGAGAGAGCAGGTGTTCGAGTCTGCTGCTCATGCTGATGGAGTCGCGTGAGATGACGGAAAGTCTTCTGAGACAATGTCTCTGAGGGCCGTTAGGAAAGCCGGAAGCTGTGGATTCTATGCCGCTGTATTCGGCAATGCGTCTTTCGTACTGTTTGCGTTTACGCTGGAAGTATGCTTCTGAGAAACGCGGTGTCATAGGTATCAGGAAGGCCATCACTACTCCGGACATGGTGGAATGTATGCCGGCGTAGTAGAAGAGGCTCCAGATGATGATGGCGGGCACGAGGTAGAACCAGACGCGTTTTTCGCCGAGTTTGTTCATGAGCACGACGAGGCAGATGAGAACGACTGCTATCGCGAGCAGGTCCAGTCGGACGGTGCCTCCGTAGAATAACGCCACTACCAGTATAGCGATAAGGTCATCGGCTATGGCCAATGCGGTGAGGAACACTTTGAGTGATACCGGTACTCTGTCGCCGAGTATGGACAGGATGCCGACTGCAAATGCGATGTCGGTGGCTGTAGGGATTCCCCAGCCTGAGGCGGCTGCCGTGCCGTGGTTTACCAGTGTGAATATCAATGCTGGGGCTACGACTCCGCCGAATGCCGCGATTATAGGCATGAGGGCTTTCTTCACTGTGGAGAGTTCTCCGACTTTCATTTCTCTGCGGATTTCCAGGCCGACGGTGAAGAAGAAGATTGTCATAAGTATGTCATTGACAAAACTTTCGACTGTCATTCCGTGCGGGAAATAGACTCCGTTGCCTGACGGGGCGCTGAGGAACAGGGTTATGCTGGAGTTCAGGAAGTCGTGATAGAAGCCTTTGGTGAACGGGAGGTTCGCCAGCAACATGGCCACGACTACGCAGGCGAGCAGGACGACGCCCTGTGCCCACGGCTGGTTTCTGAATGCTTTTCTTCTATGATCAAAATTCCGTATTCCCTTGGTCCAGGTGTAGATAGGTATAAGTCCCATAGCATTTGATATTTAAAAGTCCATTCTTATCGTTCCGCAATCCTCCATGCCAGACGCGAAAACGAGCTGCAAAAATAATCAAAACGACGGATTTTTCAATGACTTCCGATTTTTTCCGTATCTTTGCAGCCATTCTATTGGAAATACGGAAAGATTATGGCAGACAGCAATTTTATAGATTATGTGAAGATTTTTTGTGCGTCAGGGCATGGCGGACCGGGTTCGGTGCATCTGCACAGGGCCAAGTATGTTCCGAAAGGCGGACCTGACGGAGGGGACGGCGGAAGGGGCGGTCACATAATACTGCGTGCAAATCCGCAGTTCTGGACATTGATCCATCTTAAATACAAGAAGTTCGTGAAGGCTGAGAACGGCGAACACGGCGGCGCGGCGCTTTGCAAGGGAAAGCAGGGGCAGGACATCATCCTGGACGTTCCTGTGGGCACAGTCGTGAAAGACGGCGAGACCGGCGAGGTGCTTTTCGACATGATGGAGCCCGGAGAGGAGAAGATTCTCTGCAGAGGCGGCAGGGGCGGACTTGGAAACAACAATTTCAAGTCGGCGACCCAGCAGACTCCGCGTTATGCGCAGCCGGGCGAGGAAGGCGAGGAAGGATGGTTCATACTGGAACTGAAGATACTTGCTGATGTCGGACTGGTAGGCTTTCCGAATGCCGGAAAATCCACATTGCTCTCGGCCATAACATCCGCCAAGCCGAAAATCGCGAACTACGCGTTCACTACATTGGAACCGAACCTCGGAATCGTGCGCTACCACGACGACAAGTCTTTCGTGATGGCTGATATTCCGGGCATTATCGAAGGCGCACATGAGGGCAAGGGCATCGGTCTGCGTTTCCTCAGGCATATCGAGCGGAATTCCGTGCTGCTTTTCATGGTGTCCGCCGAGGAGGAGCATATCGGAAAAGGTTATAAGATTCTTCTGAACGAACTGAAGATGTACAATCCGGAACTGCTTGACAAAGAAAGGGTTCTGGCTGTCACCAAGTGCGACATCATCGATGAGCAGACCAAGAAGAAGATAAAGAGGACATTGCCTAAAGACATCCCGACAGTTTTCATCTCTTCTGTTACCGGTGACGGACTGAACGAGCTTAAGGACGAACTTTGGACTGCATTGCACGAATAACGTATGGAATTGGTATTCTGGGATATACTGCACAAATGGGATCAGATTCTGACGCTGTTCATCAACAAGTTTCATCATCCCGCCTCTGACCAGTTCATGATCTTCATGTCTGATAGGGCCGTCTGGTTTCCGCTCTACGCCCTGATTGCATTTTTCTTCGTGAAAAGGCTCGGGTGGAAGAAGGGTCTTATCGCCATTGCATGCATGGGGCTTACGCTTCTTGCCTGCGACCAGACTTCCAATCTCCTGAAATATTCCGTGGCAAGACTTCGTCCGTGCTACAGTTCAAGGATGATTTTCGGAGGGCTGCACGTCCTGGAAACAAGAGGCAACTTCTACGGTTTCTTTTCCGCTCACGCGGCCAATGCATTCGGCTTCGCCCTGTGCTCATCCGTACTGTTCCGCTACGACAAGACTCATACCTACAGTGCCTACATCACGTGGATACTGATATGGGCTACATTGCTGTCCATCAGCAGGATATTCGTAGGCAAGCATTATCTCGGAGACATCATTGTAGGCGCTGTGATAGGCTGCTCCTATGGTACAATCATAGCAATGGCCGCCAGGTGGTTCTTCGCCAGATTCATTGACAAAAAACGGCCGGCAGCCATCGGTACTTCTACAAAGGACGATTCTACTACAACGAAGGAATAGTCTTTTCCATCTGGATTCCTCTCGAGCCCTTGACGAGGGCGGTATATCCTGAAAGCGGGTTGCGCGCGAGCTCATCAGCAAGCTCAGCGGAAGTGGCGAACCAGCTTACATTCTCAGGTTTTACACTGTCTTCCAATGCTTTACGGAATTCTTCCCCTACAAGATATATACGGTCAATGCCGGCTCCAGACAGGAGTTTCAAAATCTCCTTATGCTCATTCACGGAGCCGTCGCCAAGTTCGCGCATATCTCCGAGCAGCACGGCTTTAGGAGAGGCATTGATACTGAAGAAGTTCATCAATGCAGCACGCATGCTGGAAGGGTTGGCGTTATAGGCATCGACGATCAGGGAGTTGCGCTCAGTGCGGACCATCTGTGAGCGGCTGTTTGAAGGACGGTATGATGCGATTGCCGCCAATGCCTTGTCCTCGCTGATGCCGAAGAATTTGCCGACACAGAGGGCTGCCAGAACATTGGCCGAATTATAATTACCTATCAATGAAGTATTTATAACCTTGCCATCAGACAGTTTTATCCTCAGGAACGGAGATTCAGACGTGGTCTCGAGAATGGTGCATCCGTCAGTGTTCAGGCCATAAGGGACAATCGACAGCCCTTCACGCTCAGCACACATTGACCTGAGAACTTCGTCATCCTCATTGACAAAAACCGCATTGCCGAATTCATTGACATAATCATAGAGGCGGCCTTTGGCTTTCTTGACGCCTTCGAAACTGCCGAAGCCGAGCAGGTGGGCCTTGCCGACGTTGGTGATGATGCCGTAGTCGGGTTCGCTGACCTTCACGAGCTTGGCGATGTCGTCCGGGTGGCTTGCGCCCATTTCGATAATGGCAATCTGAGTGTCAGGCGTGATTTTCAGCAAAGAAAGCGGGACGCCTATGTCATTGTTCAGATTACCTTCCGTGGCGACTGTCCGGAGACCAGCAGAGAGGACGGTCCTGAGCAGTTCCTTAGTGGTGGTCTTGCCGTTCGTCCCGGTTATTCCTATGACTGTCAGATGGTTGCCTTCGCCGAGAACATTTTCACGATGATAGCGGGCAAGTGCCTGCAACTGTGCCAATGTGTCGTCTGCCTTGATGATGCGGCTGCCTCCGTTTTCTGAAGGGTAACAGTCCGCCTTCCCTGCAACTGGAGCATCTGCATTGACCACGGCATAAGCGGCTCCGGCCTCAAGTGCCTTGACCGCATATTCGTTTCCGTCGAAATTTTCGCCTTTCAATGCGAAGAAAAGTTCTCCGCCACGTATGGCCCGGCTGTCTGTCGCAACCGAGCCACATTTGACGAATATTGAATATAATTCTTTGATATCCATTACTTTACACCAGTACTTCCAAAACCACCTTCGCCTCTTTCCGTCTCATCCAGGACTTCCACTTCTTCCCAGTCCACGTGCTCATGTTTAGCCACGACAAGCTGTGCGATACGCTCGCCCGGCTCGATTACGAACGGCTCGTCAGACAGGTTTACGAGGAGGATTTTCAGTTCTCCGCGATAGTCCGCATCGATGGTTCCCGGGGTATTGAGGACTGTAATGCCATGTTTCACTGCCAGTCCGCTGCGAGGTCTTGCCTGACATTCAAACCCTTCAGGCAGAGCGATATACAGACCTGTCGGTACGAGCTGTCTGTGGAGCGGCTCCAATGTTATAGGCTCATTGATGTCAGCTCTGATG
>HF996020.1:0-29643 GCA_000432515.1 Bacteroides sp. CAG:545 | reverse complement strand
CCATTCCTGCTGAAAGCGGTGTGGCATATGCAGGTGAAGGATTCTTGGATTTGTTTACGATCTTTACTTTCATTATTTTTCGAGATATTCCGGTTCTTTTTTGTCGTGAGGAAGCACGAGGTTCAGGATCACGCCCACGATGGACGCAAGACCGATTCCTGCCAATGAGAATGTTCCGAAATCGATGACAGCGCCGCCGATGCCTATGGTCAATATCAATGATGCGATAATGAGGTTTCGGGTAGAGCCCATATTGATTCGGGATTCTATCATGTTGCTTACTCCGACTGAGGCGATGCTTCCGAAAAGAAGCAGCATGATGCCGCCGAGAACGGCCTGCGGGATGGTCTGGATTACAGCGCCCACTTTACCGATGAGGGCAAGCACGACTGCCGAGACACCTACAATTCTAAGTACCGAAGGATCAGTGACTTTCGTAAGGGAAACCGCGCCGGTTACTTCTGAATATGTAGTTACAGGGGCGCCGCCGAGGAATGCTGCAAGACAGCATGAAAGTCCGTCTCCGAGCAATGTCCTGTGCAGGCCAGGGTCTTTCACGAAGTCTTTTCCTGCAATGGAACTGATGGCGTACATGTCGCCGATGTGTTCGATGATAGGTGCGATCGCAACCGGTGCCATAAAGAGGATTGCCTGCCAGGAGAACGTCATGTGCGCGATTTTCGGCAATGCGAACCATGAGGCCTCTGCTACCGGTGTGAAATCCATTGAACTTCTATAGAAAATCAGGGAAACGATATATCCGGCGACTGCACCGAACACTACCGGAATAAGTTTCACGATACCCTTACCCCAGATCGACGCTATTACTGCAACTGCCAATGATATGAGTGCCAATATCCAGTTGGACTTTGCCATATTGACTCCTGAGCCAGCAAGCGAGAGTCCGATGAGGATGATTACAGGTCCGATCACGATAGGCGGGAAGAGTTTCTTGATGAAGCTGATACCGAATGCCTTGACCAGCAGGCTCATAAGCATATATACGACACCGACTGCCATAAGTCCGCAGAACATTCCCGGAAGGCCGTAAAGTTCTGTCGCCTTGATAATCGGGGCAATGAATGCAAAGCTGCTGCCCAAATAGATAGGTACTTTTCCGCCTGTTACAGCGTGAAAGAGGAGTGTGCCGAGACCTGCCGCAAGCAATGCGATAGCAGGGTCGAGATGACACAGAATCGGCACAAGGACTGTGGAGCCGAATGCCACAAACATGAATTGGACGCCCACAATTGTGCGCTTCATCGGGGAGAGTGTGTGTTCCGCCATGATAATGATATTGAATTGGTTATATGCTATTTATCAAGAACATTTTCTGATTATTTAGGCGCAATCCTGTACAGGACGCCGGCAATCACCGCGAATATCATGTTCGGGAGCCAGATCGCAAGCCACGGCGGCATAAGCCCCGTATATACGAACATCTGGCTGAACCTCATGAACAGAATGTACGAGAAACTCAGGGCGATGCCTATCGCAAGGTTCCACCCGATGCCTCCCCTCTTCTTTCTTGAGGACAATGCCACGCCCATAATGGTCAATATGAATGCGGAGAAAGGAAGTGAAAAACGTGTATGCTTTTCTATCAATGAGTATTTCACATTCGGGTCGCCACGTAGTTTCTGGACACTGATCAGCTCATTCAGCTGCTCGAACGGCAGGTCCTCGACGGTGTTCTTCTTGCGGAAAAAGTCATCCACAGTAAGGCTGATGACGGTATCGAGCTGCTCGCCGCATCTGACATTGTCTTCGAGTCCAGCTTCATTGTATTCGCGGATGAAGTATTTTTTCAATGTCCATCCGCCGATGGAGGCGTCCCACACTGCACGCTCCGCTGAGACCTTGGAAACCAGCTGGTTGTTCTCGATGGTCTCGAGTGTGAACTTGTACGCCGTATTGTTGTACTTGCTGAACTGTTCCACATATACGAACTGGCCCGGCGCTATCTGATAATGGATGTTCCTCTCCATTTTCTGCGCCTTCTTCTTGGTGTATTCGGCCTCAAAAACGTGCCTCTCGGCATTGGCCCGGGGTATGACGAAAAGGTTCAGGCCCAACGACAGCAGCGCGATGACGGATGCGGAGAAAATATACGGCAGCATCATCCGGTGAAAACTGATTCCGCAGGAGAGGATGGCGATGATTTCCGAGTTGGCCGCCATTCTGGATGTGAAGAATATGACCGTTATGAACACGAACAGAGGGCTGAACATGTTCATGAAATACGGGACGAAATTCACGTAATAGCTGAAGATGATTTCCTTCAGAGGAGCCTGCTTGGCCACGAAATCATCGATTTTCTCACTTATGTCGAAGATGATCACTATTCCGATTATAAGGAGAATCGCGATGAAGAAGGTCAGCATAAACTTCTTCGTGATATATACATCCAGTTTTTTTGGAAACATAGTCAACTAAAGTCTTGTCATTATCCTTTTAACCGTAACGTCTTTCCATGCCTTGAAGTCGCCTGCGAGGATATAGGCGCGCGCCTGCTTCACAAGGTCCAGGTAGAATGCCAGGTTGTGCTCGCTCGCGATCATTGCCGCAAACATTTCTCCTGCCACGAAAAGATGCCTCAGATATGCCTTGGTGTAGGTTCTGTCCACGAAAGACGCGCCTTCCGGGTCAATGAGCGAGAAATCATTCTCCCACTTCTTGTTGCGCATGTTCATGATGCCGTTCCAGGTGAACAGCATTCCGTTGCGGCCGTTTCTGGTCGGCATTACGCAGTCGAACATATCCACGCCTCTGGCAATGCCTTCGAGCAGATTGGCAGGTGTTCCCACTCCCATCAGGTAACGCGGTCTGTCGTCCGGAAGCAGAGGGCACACAAGTTCAAGCATCTCGTACATCTTCTCGGTAGGCTCCCCTACCGCAAGGCCGCCGATGGCATAGCCTTCCCTGTTCTGGGCCACGACATGTTCCACGGCACGTTTTCTCAAATCCGGATACACGCAGCCCTGCACGATCGGGAATACGGTCTGGCTGTAACCGTAAAGCGGCTCGGTCTCGTCGAAACGCTTCAGGTAACGCTCCAGCCATGACTGGGTCATCTCCAATGACTTCTTCGCATAGTTGTAGTCAGCGTCTCCCGGACAGCACTCGTCCAGCGCCATCATGATATCAGCACCGATAATACGCTGAGTATCAACATTGTTCTCAGGCGTAAAGGTGTGTCTCGAGCCGTCGATATGTGAGGAGAATGTGCAGCCGTCTGGCGTCAGTTTCCTGATTCCGGTCAATGAGAATACCTGGAAGCCTCCGCTGTCCGTCAATATCGGCTTGTCCCATGAAATGAATTTGTGCAGTCCTCCGGCCGCCTTCAATGTATCAAGTCCGGGGCGCAGGTACAGATGATAGGTGTTGCCAAGAATTATCTGAGCCTTGATATCTTCCTTCAAATCCCTGTGGTAAACTCCCTTCACTGAACCTACTGTGCCTACCGGCATGAATATAGGTGTCTCTATCTGGCCGTGATCGGTGGTGATGATTCCGCATCTGGCCGATGACTGCGAATCAGCTGCTATCTTGACAAATTTCATCTATTGACAGACATTTTTTGGTTCCAACTTCCAAAGTTAGTAAAATTACCACAAAAACTTGTACATTTGCATATTCAAAACACTAATTCAATTACAATGAAAAACAACGGAATCAGCATCAGACTGATAATTATGAATTTCCTTCAGTATGCTATCTGGGGTGCATACTTGACTTCAATGGGAAGTTATCTTGTCAATATCGGATTGGGGGCGAAAATCGGCATTTTCTACGCGATGCAGGGCATTGTTTCCATTTTCATGCCTGCCATCATAGGCATTATCGCCGACAAATACATCCAGGCGCAGAAGGTTCTCGGGCTCTGCCACGGCATAGCAGGACTTGCCATGATAGCAGCCGGCTACTACGGACTTGTGGCAGGTGACAGCGTGAATTTCGCCACTCTGTTCTCCCTTTACTCGATAAGCGTGGCATTCTACATGCCTACCATCGCGCTCTCAAACTCCGTAGCCTACTCCGGACTCGAGAAATTCGGCATGGACACCGTGAAGGATTTTCCGCCTATCAGAGTTTTCGGTACTGTAGGTTTCATCTGCAGCATGCTCTTCGTGAACTTCATGTCAATCGACGGAGTACAGTTCCAATTGTCTTATAACCAATTCTTTACCTCCGGTGTCATCGGACTGGTACTGGCAGCATACGCATTCACTCTTCCGGCCTGTCCTGTGGCTAAAGGAGGCGAATCCAAATCTGTCGCAGAAGCTTTCGGACTCAAGGCTTTCGCATTGTTCAAGAAAAAGGACATGGCGATTTTCTTCATATTCTCAATGCTCCTGGGAGTATCGCTCCAGATCACCAACGGCTTTGCAAATCCGTTCATCACCCACTTCAAGGAGATTCCGGAATATGCCAATGCCTGGGGTGCCCAGAATGCAAACGCATTGATTTCTCTGTCCCAGCTGTCTGAGACATTGTGCATCCTGCTCATTCCTTTCGCGATGAAGTTCTTCGGAATCAAGAAGGTGATGCTGATCGCAATGTTCGCATGGGTATTCCGCTTCGGTCTGTTCGGAGTCGGTAATCCGGGCTCTGGCGTATGGATGTTCGTATTGTCCTGCCTCGTATATGGTGTGGCATTCGATTTCTTCAACATTTCAGGTTCACTCTATGTAAACATGAAAACTGACGAGAAGATTCGCTCAAGTGCTCAGGGCCTGTTTATGCTTATGACCAATGGTATAGGCGCGACAATCGGAACTCTCGGAGCTCAGGAAATCGTGAACAAATTCGTCTATAATGCAGCCGAGCCGTCTTGGAGCACAGCCTGGTACATCTTCGCGGCTTACGCTCTCGTAGTCGGCGTGCTGTTCATGATACTGTTCAAGGACCCGAAGAAACAGGTCGATGCACAGTAATACATTAATACATTGACAGGACTCCAGTTCTGTCGTTTAGGAATCAGACTTGGGCTCTATTCGAGTCCAAGTTTTTTCATCAATGCCTGTGGCTGCGGGTCCCTTCCGCGGAAATTTCTATAAAGGACAGCAGGGTCCTCAGTGTCGCCTCTGGAGAGTATTTCCTTTCTGAACGATTCTGCCGTAGCCTTGTCGAAGATACCGTTCTGTTCGAAGAGAGAGAACGCATCCGCCTCCAGCACTTCCGCCCATTTATATGAATAATATCCGGCAGAATATCCGCCTGAGAATATGTGGCTGAAGGATGTGGAAATGGCAGTTCCGCTTACATAAGGCAGTACACGGTAAGGCTCCAGAACGCGGGTTTCAAATTCGATCGTCCCTTCCTGAGGCATTGACTCAAGTGTATGCCAAGCCATGTCAAGGATTCCGAAATCAAGCTGGCGCACCTGATAATATCCTGAGAGATAATTCTTTGCATTGACAATACGCTCAAGCAGCTCTCCCGGAATCACCTCACCGGTACGATAATCCTTGGCGAAAGTTTCGAGAAACGCCGGTTCAAACGCCCAGTTCTCCATTATCTGGGATGGCAGTTCCACGAAATCCCGCGCCACATTTGTTCCGCAGAGAGAAGGATAACGTCCCTCCGCAAACATTCCGTGCAGCGAATGACCGAACTCGTGAAGGAACGTACTCAGTTCGTCATGGGTAAGAAGCGACGGAGCATTTTCTGTAGGCTTGGTGAAATTCGTGACAATGCTTACCAGAGGACGCTGTTCCACACCGTTCTCAATCCTCTGACCACGGAATTCTGTCATCCACGCTCCTCCCCTCTTGCTCTCACGCGGGAAGAAATCAGCATAGAACAGAGCCTGGTGGCTGCCGTCCTTATCCTTCACATCATACACCTTCACGTCCTTATGATAGACAGAGATGTCGTGACGCTCTTCAAAAGAGATTCCGTAAAGCTTCTCAGCCAGGCCCATCACCGCTCCAATACAGTTCTCCAACTTGAAATACGGCTTCAGCTGCCCGTCATTCAGCGAATACTCAGCCTCCTTGTACTTTTCTGACCAATAACTGAAGTCCCAAGGCATAAGCCTGTCTGACGGCTGTCCATGCTCCTGAGCAATCTGCCTGAAACCGTGCTTCAACGCATACTCATACACGTTCTTCACATCTTTCTCAGCAAAGGGCAATGACGGGGTCATCAGGCTTTCCAGGAAGTCATTCACAGTCTTGCGCGTCTTGGCCATATTCTCTTCCAGCACATAGTCTGCCCAGGTTTCATAGCCCAAGATCCCGGCTATCTTCAGCCTCAGTTCGGCAATTCGACGGACCGTCTGCGAATTGTCATTCTCACCTGAAGTAGCCCTTCTGTTATATTCGAGATACATCTGCCTGCGCAGTTCCGGGTTATCACAATACTGCATGAACGGCCCATAGCTCGGTCTGTCCAGCGTAAACACCCATCCTTCCAGATTCTTCTCTTTCGCAGTCGTTTTTCCCGCATCCCTCACATAATCAGGGAGTCCGGCCAAGTCTTTCTCATCAGTAATATGCAGAGAATAGGCATTTGTAGCGGCGAGCACGTTCTTGCCGAATTTCAATGTCAGGAGCGACAGTTCTTCCATATACTTTCCGTAGATGGCCTTGTCTTCATCGGAAAGATTGGCTCCCTGGCGGGAGAATGACTTGTAGGTCTGCTCCAACAGTCTTTTCTGGTCCTGCTCCAGAGCCAATGTCTCCCGCTGCTCATACACCTGCCTGATACGGCTGAAGAGTGGCGCATTGAGCGAAACATACATTGAATACTCTGTCAGCATCGGTGACACTTCCTCGGCCACCACCTGCAGTTCATCGTCAGAGTCAGCCTCGAGGATATTGAAAAAGATGTCCGACACCCGGCCCAATGTCCTGCCGCTGAACTCCAAAGCCTCTATCGTATTGGCAAATGTCGGAGCGTCAGGGCAACTCACAATATTGTCAATGTCAGCCTTGGCTTCCACGATGCCCTGCTTGAACGCGGGAAGGTAATGTTCTGTCTTTATCTTGTCAAATTGCGGTGCTCCATACGGATATGGAGATTCCACCAATAACGGATTGCTCATAGATGTCATATATAATAATAGGAGCACAAAGTTAGCAAGGAATTTCATCCGCAGGTCACTTTTCCGGCAATTCTGCGAAGATTGTATATTCTCGACGGAGTCCTCACAAAAGCAATGTCATAGCAGTAGCACAGTTCCCTCTTGTTCATCCTCATGCAGCCGGTGACATATTCGGGATTGAATCCCTTGAGCATCAGCTCATCCCTTCCGATGGATGATATCTTGTCCGAAACAAGACCGGACAATATGGTGTAATTCTTCTCGAGAATATGCCTGACCCGCAGCTTGACATTGCGGATTTCCTGGTATTTTCTGTTGTGATATCTGTTTTTGCAGGCCTCGCAGCAGAATACTTTATTGGTCCGTCCATAGAAAATCGTCCCACATTCTAGGCACGAGTCGATTTTAAGGGATTGGTCAATGATTTTGTAGTCTGTCATAATCGTTTACCATTAAAAATGCTGTGCACAATATAAGACTACACTTTCAAATGGCATCGGAAAACATGACTTTCCGGTGAAAATTTTCACGTTTCTTAAACTTTTCGGATGATTTGCGGGAATTTAAAATTTGTTTTAAATGATTTTTTCATAATGCGGTGAAATTAAGGAATTTAAAAATCGTAAAAATCTCAGCGACGATTCTTAAATTTCCTTTTTCCGTCGGTTTTTTCGCTATTACTTTGCCGCTGGTCAGTCCGGGAACGCGCGTCCGGACCGACGTAAACCAAACATTTAAAACTATGGAACAAATTAACAAAATCGAACTGAGGGGAAACGTCGGAAACGTAAAGATCCAGGAATACGGCGGCTCCGAATCCATCAGATTCTCATTGGCCACCAATTACGCATATAAAGGCAAAGACGGCCAGCCTGTCATCGAGACCACCTGGCACAATGTAACAGCCTGGAGCGGTAAAGGGATGCCGGATTTCCACAAAATCGACAAAGGATCTCTCGTCCACGTTGTCGGCAGACTCAGATGTCAGAAATTCGAGAACTCGGACGGCGTGGAGAAGCAGGTATATGAAGTGCTTGCCAACAGACTGACCATCATCGAGACAGACGAAAACGTTCAACCATCATTCGGACTATAATGAAAAAACTGATCTTGCTGACGACATTGGCTCTCCTGCTGGCGGGATGCGGTACGCATCGGAAAATCAGCAGTCTCAAATCAGATTCCGTTTCGGCTGAGCTGTCTATTCCTGACGAAAAATTCATCCCATTGGAGACAGAAGAGCCGGAAAAGGATACGGTTGAGACGAGCGCCCCGGAAAGCGTGCTGATAATGAATGCCGTAAAGGATGAGAATGGAGAGATGGTGGCCACAGACGTCATCAGGGCGGCCAAGGTCACGGCAAGATTCAGAAATGTTGCTGAAAGACACGGAAAAGTGGATCTGAAGTTTCAGGTGACCGTGCCGGGAAGCATGCAGGACAGCAGATGGCAGGTAAGACTCTACCCTGACATGTATATTCTGGGAGATACCACGAAGCTTGAGCCTGTAATAATTACCGGCGCTCAGTACCGGAAGCGGCAGATGAAAGGTTATGAGCAGTACCGCAGGTTCCTGGAATCCATCATCACTGACGAGAACAGGTTCCTGAACATGACCCAGCTGGAGATTTTCATAAAAAGGAACATTCCGGCCCTGTACAAGTTCAGAAACGACTCGAGTTATGTTTCAGATGAAGTATTCGCCTCTGTGTACGGAGTCACGGAACAGGCTGCCATAGAGCATTATACCTACCGTCATCTGGTTCAGAGAAATGAACGCAGAAAATCCAGGAAGGAAAAGATGTTCAGGAAATATGTGAAAGCGCCCATCGTGACTGAAGGCATAAGACTGGACACCGTGGTCGTGACACCTGACGGGGACTTCATCTATGATTACACTCAGACCATCAACACTTGTCCGGGGCTTAAAAAGGCTGAAATTTCCATGTCCGGAAAGATACTTGAAGAAGGACAGACACTTTACAATATACCCAAGAGCAAGCCTCTTACGTTCTATATAAGTTCGTTGAGTTCTTTTGCAGACCAGTCCGAGAAATACCTCAAGAAGGTTATCTCGAGGCGTGTTTCCGCCAATACCGTCTGCTATGTGGATTTCAATTCAGGAAAAAGTGACATTGACATGAATTTGGGGCACAATCGGGAAGAGACGAGCAGAATCAGAAAGAACATCTGCGATCTGGTTTCCGACCGGGAGTTCGTCCTGGATTCCATAGTGGTCACGGCTTCAAGTTCGCCTGAAGGCAAAGAATCGTTCAACAGGAAACTGTCAGAGGCGAGAGCCGCTTCGATAGCGAAGTTCTTCAGTACGGAACTGAGCAGATGCACTGATTCACTGAAAAGGGAACTCGGAACGGAACTGAACCTGGACTCAAGTTACAGAACTGAAAAGAGGGATCTTGCGGTAAAATTCATCTCGGTAAGCGCCGGGGAGAACTGGACTATGCTGGATGCACTTATCGGGGCAGACACGACATTGACCGAAAAGCAGAAAGAGGACTATAGGCGAATCCGGGAAGAACCTGTACCGGACAAGCGCGAAGGACTGCTGGCAGAGATGGTATTCTACAAATACCTGAGAGAGCATGTCTATCCTAGACTGCGGACCGTCAAATTCGATTTCAGCCTGCACCGGAAGGGCATGGTCAAGGACACGATAGTCACTACGGTTGTTGATACAGCCTATATGTCTGGAGTCCAAGCGATTACAGACAGGGATTACAAGAAGGCGATTTCGATTCTAAAGCCGTACGGAGACTACAATCTGGCCGTTGCTTACTGCGCCATGGATTACAACGCAAGTGCACTGGACATTCTGGAGAAACTTGAAAAGACTGACAGGGTGCACTATATGCTTGCCGTCATCTACAGCCGCACAGGCAAGACAAAACTTGCTGCCGAGCATTATGAGACAGCCTGCAGCCTGAACCCTTCATATGTACACAGAGGAAATCTGGACCCGGAAATTTCAGCATTGATAAGAAAATACGGTTTAAACAATATCGACAATTAAAGATGAAAAGACAGACAATCAGTATGGTTATGGCGGCAATTGCCATAACTGCAGGAGCTGTATCCTGCAACAAGAAAGAAGCAATGCCGGCAGCGGAGAATGCAGGCGAAAAGACGGAAATGACAGTCAATGTGGACTGCGGACAGTTCACCAAAGCCGGCATCGTCGCTGAGAATGAAAAGAAAGTGAACAATGTACAGATATTCGTATTCCGAAAGGACGGCGAACTGGACGCCTATGCCAGCAGCGAAACCTCGAGCGGCATCAAAATCAGCTGCACGACCGGTGATAAGGACATTGTCGCCATCGTGAATGCTCCAGACCTGAAATCATACAGTACAAAGGCCGACCTGCTCACCGCAAAGTCACTGCTGGCCGACAACAGTCTTGATAATTTCGTCATGACGGGAGAAAAGACGGACCAGACGATCAGTGCAGAGGAAGTGGTGACTATTGAGGTGAAACGACTCGTGGCAAGAGTTGCAGTGAACAAGATAACTCCAAATTTCACATCTCCAGCATACAGGGACATGGAGTTCAAGGTAGTCAGGATATATGCAGTCAATGTGGTAGGCGACCTCTGCTACGGCGGCAGCAGCGAGCCGACATTGTGGCACAACCAGATGAAATACACCGCCGGTGAAACTGATGCGCTCATCTATGACGACATCGAGGACACTGCCATGACTCCAGCCAAGCCATATAGCGGAAGCAGGGCTTTCTACGTATATCCGAACAGGACTGAAACCGACTCACAGTCAAATACTTTCGGTCCCCGCTACACAAGGCTTGTAATAGAAACCACTCTTGGGGGAAAGACATATTATTATCCGGTTTCCATAAAAGGAATTGAAAGAAACAAGACCTACAACATCACTGACCTCACTATCACCCGTCCGGGTTCACTGAGTCCTGATGTTCCTGTAACCGCCTACGAATGTACGTTCGGTATAACTGTGGTAGAGGAATGGCAGGAAGGAGCCGATTTTGAATACGAAATATAGACTTTGACATGATTTCGCGACCATTACAGATACTGTCCTTTTTACTTCTTCTAACACCGTCCTGCTCAGTAAAGGAAATCAGGAGCGGTTGCCCATGCCTGCTGGAAGTGGATCTCAGCACTGCAGATAAAGGTAAAGGTGACATAAATATTTCCACTGACGGATTCAATGAGATATCATTGGACTCCCAGTCTGCGCAATACACTACAGAAGTGCAGAAATCCGTTCATCTGGTAACATGTATCCAAGGATTGAAAAGCAGTATCCGTAATGGTCTTTATATCGGGATAATGGAAGGAGACGAGGCGGACAGCCTCATGGTCAGTTCACAATATGTGGACTGCACTGGAGAGACGGCGTTCACTCGGGCGGTGTTCCACAAATGGTGGAGCAAACTGACCATACATTGTTCCAATCCAGGAAAAGACGAATACCCATTCGAAATGGTGGTGACGAGCGAAACCGCAGGTGTGTCGCTCAAGGACAGAAGCACCCTTGCCGGCAAGTTCAGATATGTCTGCAAATCAACCGTTTCTGACAGGAATGTATTCACAGCGGTATTGCCAAGACAAGATTCACTGGAACCGAACCTGAAACTGCTCCTGATGCCAAAGGACGGAAAATCAGTCGAGAAGGAATATGACCTGTATGAGATTTTCAGAAAGAAAGGATACGACTGGAATGCAGATGACCTTGATGACATCTCTATCGGCATAAACTATTCCGGAGATCTCACATACCTTTCCATCATCGATTGGGAAAATGGTATGGAAACCTCCGTAATAATCTGATATCCGGTTCCAGAAAGCCTGACGGCTTCACGAAAGAGATCTATTTCCTGCTGTGGAGACCGCACTCGCGATGGTCCGGGTCCTCCCACCACCAACGTCCGGCGCGGATGTCCTCACCAGGCTTTACAGCTCTTGTACAAGGCTGACATCCGATGCTCGGGAAGCCCTCGTTGTGCAGTTTGTTGAACGGCACGCCGTTCTTGCGGACATATTCCTTGACCTGCTCTTCTGTCCACAGAATGAGAGGGTTAAGTTTGATGACATTGTCAGCAGTATCGTACTCGACCATCTGCATATTGGCTCTGGTGACAGACTGTTCCCTGCGCAATCCGCTGATCCAGACTTCGACTCCCTGTAGTGCTCTCTTGAGCGGTTCGACTTTTCTGACGTTGCAGCACAAGTGACGGAACTCCACGCTGTCGTAGAACAGGTTGATGCCATGTTCCTTGACCATCTTCTGGACATTGTGCCAGTCAGGGAAAAAGACTTCAATGCTGATTCCGTACTGCATATTGGTCCGGTCTATAAGATCATAGGTCTCAGGGAATTGACGACCTGTATCGAGCGTGAATATTCTCGCGTCCTTGCGTATGCCTACCATCATGTCGGTAATGGTCTGGTCTTCATAGCTGAGGCTTGAAGACAATGCGGACGTTTCAGGAAACTCATTCAGAAAATATTCAAGCACTTTCTGCGGTTCCTGATTCAGGAATTCTTCATTCTTGGCGGCAGCGAAGGCAATGCGCTCTTCCACTGTCATTGACTGGATGGACATAGTTTATGCTTCGTCAGGGACAATCATTCCGGCTCCGACAGTATCATTGGTTCCTTCCTCTACGAATATGAGGCTGCCCATCGTGCGGTTTGACTTATAGTAATCGTAAATGAGAGGTTCTGCCGTTCTGATTCTGACACGAGCTATGTCGTTCATCACCAGCTTCTCCACATCGTAAATCTTTTCTCTGGTATTGATGTCGATCTTGTATTCGATTTCTTTTACGATTCCGAGAGTCTTTCCTGTAGCGTGACGGATGATGTATTTCTTGCCCTGCTGCAATGCGGAGTTGCGGAACCAGCAGACATTCAGGAGAATATCCTGTTCCATCATCGGCTGCACACCGGATACTGATACGATGACGTCTCCACGGCTGATATCGATATCATCAGCAAGGGTCACATCTACGGACTCCGGAGTTACTGCAGTTTCCAACTCCTTTTCTCCCAGATAGATACCGGTTACTGTAGATGTCATCTCGGACGGATATACTTTAACTTTGTCGCCGACCTTGAGCGAACCTTCGGCCAAGCGTCCTGCATAACCTCTGAAATCCGGGAATTTGGAAGATATCGGTCTTATGACATACTGCACCGGCAAGCGGAGCCTGTCTTCCGCTTCTGTCGGAAGCTGAACTGTCTCGAGGAAATCCAGAAGCGCCTTTCCAGTGTACCAAGGCATATTCTCAGACTTGTTCACCACATTGTCCCCGAGTTTCGCGGAGATAGGGATGAAAGTCACGTTATCCAGCTCGATGGAAGCGGACATTGACTTGTAGTCTGCCACGATCTTGTCGAATACTTCCTGTGAGAAGTCCACCAGGTCCATCTTGTTCACACATACGACCACTTGCTTGATGGCAAGCAGAGATGCGATGTAGGTGTGACGGACGGTCTGCTCCATGATACCGTGGCGGGCATCTACGAGAATGACTGCCAAGTCAGCTGTGGATGCGCCCGTGACCATGTTTCGGGTATATTGGATGTGTCCCGGAGTGTCGGCAATGATGAATTTGCGTTTAGGGGTGGCGAAATATCTGTAAGCCACATCTATAGTGATTCCCTGTTCGCGTTCAGCACGGAGTCCGTCGGTGAGAAGCGCGAGGTTCACTTCTTCGTTGCCTCTGCTTCGTGATGCTTCCTCGACAGCTTCCAGCTGGTCTTCAAATATAGATTTAGAATCATACAGAAGCCTTCCGATCAATGTGCTTTTTCCATCATCCACACTGCCGGCCGTAGTGAAACGGAGCAACTGCATATTCAGATATCCTTTTGTATTCTGTGTTTCCATTTTATTCTATGTATCTGTCAATCATCGTACTATATCTGCCGATCCTTCAGACCGGCAATCTGGGCCAACCGCTCCGTGTCCTAAAAATAGCCCGCTTTCTTTCTGTCTTCCATCGCGGTTTCAGAACGTTTGTCATCAGCTCTGCCGCCGCGCTCGGTAACTCGGGATGAAGCGATCTCGTCAATAATGTCTTCGATTTTGTGCGCATGTGAAAGTGTCAGACCGGTACAGGTGATGTCACCTATGGTCCTGCATCTGACTTCCTTTTCTTCGACCACTTCTTCTGGACGTCTGAGAATCACAGCCGGCTCTGCCGCAAGCCATTGACCGTCACGGAAAAAGACTTTTCTGGTGTGGGTGTAATACAGACTCGGGAGTTCGATTCCTTCCTGATAGATATACTGCCACACGTCCATCTCAGTCCAGTTGCTGATAGGGAAAACGCGGAAGTGCTCGCCCGGGTTCTTCATTCCGTTGTAGATGTCCCAAAGCTCAGGACGCTGGTTCTTGGGATTCCACTGTCCGAATTCGTCGCGGTGAGAGAAGATTCTCTCCTTGGCGCGTGCCTTCTCTTCATCACGTCTGGCTCCGCCGCAGGCTGCATCGAACTTGTATTTTGCCAATGTATCCAGCAGAGTGACTGTCTGGAGTTTGTTTCGACTGGCATTGAAACCGGTCTCCTCCTTTACTTTACCTTCGTCAATCGAGTCCTGGACATAGCCCACGATGAGGTCAGCGCCAAGTTTCTTCACGAGGTCATCGCGATATGTGATGGTCTCCGGGAAGTTGTGACCTGTGTCGATATGGACTAGAGGGAATGGTATCTTGGCCGGATAAAATGCTTTGTATGCCAGATAAGTGAGCACGATGGAGTCTTTGCCGCCTGAAAAGAGGATGCAAGGACGCTCGAATTGCGCTGCGACTTCTCTGAGTATATAAATGGACTCAGCTTCGAGTTCTTTCAAATGCGTTAAATGTTCGCTCATTTTCTATCTATTATTTATACAATTTACAAAGATAACTAAAGCTATGCTAAATCTAAAATCCCGTCGCCCATACCATCAGAGCCATGACTGCAGAGGAGCTGACACACTTTAACTGAACACGCCGGCGAGATATTTTTTGGTAAGTTCTTCGCGAGGCTCGTTGAACACCTGCTTGGCGTCACCGGTTTCGATGACCTCACCGAGATACAGGAACACTGCATAATCGGCGATACGCAACGCCTGACGCAAGGTATGAGTCACCATGATTATGGAATATTTCTCCTTCAGCTTCACGAAAAGGTCCTCCACAATCTTGCTGGAGACAGGGTCGAGCGCACTCGTGGCCTCATCCGCGAGGATGTAGTCCGGCTCCACTGCAAGACTTCTTGCCAGGCAAAGTCTCTGCTGCTGGCCGATCGAGAGCCTCATGGCGGAACTCTGCAGCCTGTCCTTCACCTCTTCCCACAGTCCGACTTCAGTCAGATAGTGCTCCACGACATCGGCAAGCTCCTTTTTCTTCGGATGCATTCCATGTATTCTGCAGCCGTAGGCGACATTGTCAAATATGGACATCGGCAGCGGACACGGGCGCTGTGGAACGAGACCGATGCGTCGGCGCAGTTCTATCAGGTCACTGTAGCCGGCACCGATGATATTCTTGTCCCCGATCATTATCTTTCCGTCCACCTTGACATTGTCCACATTGTCAATCAGTCTGTTGAGAGTCTTGAGCAACGTGCTCTTGCCGCATCCCGACGGACCGACAATGCAGGTAATCTTGTTCTCCGGAAACACCAGGTCAATGTTTTTGAGAATGGGTCTGTCGTCTATCGACAAATTCAGATGCTCGACCGACAACGGGTGCTTGTTTATGTTGTTTGTATCCATATCTTACATGTTGTTCTTGGTGAAATGATTTGTTATCCAACGTCCTCCCAGGCTAAGTATCAGCACCAATACCGTAAGCACGAGTGCCGCTGCATAAGCCCTTCCCGGGAACGGGTCCGGCATGGTTATCCAGTTGAAAATCGCCAACGGAAGAGTCGCAGTAGGAGAGGACAATGAATCCGCAACCGAGTCGGAAAATCCAGCCGTAAACATGACTGCCGCAGCATCACCGATGGCCTTTCCCACCGCCAGAAGCGCCCACCCCCCCCGGGGCCTTCCCCCCCCGCCAGAAGCGTGGCAGTGGCCATGCCCGGCAGCACCTGTTTCAGCACCACGCGCAGGGTTTCAAGCTTGGTGGCACCGAGTGAGTAGGCTGCGTCGATCATGTCATCCGGCACCGACTTGGAAATTTCATCGCCGCTACGGATGAACATCGGGATAATCAGCAATGTGCTGACTATGATACCGCCCAGCACTGATGCCCTCATTCCAACCATCACCATCACCATAAACGCAAATGCGCCATAGACGATGGACGGAATGCCGTAAAGCACGTCATAGACCAGTCGGGCGAGATAGGACAGCCAGTTGGAACGTCTGCGGTAAAGGTTCATATAGAATACCACAGGAACGCTTATGAACATGGCCAGCACGGTCGCGGGCGCAACCACCATCAGCGAACCGAGAATCGCATTGAGAAAACCGCCGTCGTCCGATGTGTTCCAGTTCTGGCCCGGCACCTGAAAAATCATCTCCCAAGAGATTGAACCGAAGCCTTTTACGAATATGGTCCAGACAATGGAAAGCACGACCAGAAGCACGATTCCCACGCACATCCACATCAGAACCCGGAAAATGTTTTCCTCTATGAATTTTGATTTCAACTTTGCCATAATCACTCTCCTTTCTGGACTCTGTACAGAATAACTCTGGACAACACATTGAAAATCACCACAATGACAAGCAATATCAGAGCCGCGAACATTATCGCCGACTCATACAGCGGCACCGACGCCATCTCGCCATAATTGTTTCCGATCAATGCCGGCAAGGTGTAGAATCCTTTGAACAATGACTTCGGAATCGCAGGAATACTGCCGCAGACCATCATCACGGCTATCGTCTCGCCCATTGCCTTGGACAATGCCAGCACCACAGCCGCGAATATTCCGGACAATGATTTGCGCAGCACTACCCGCCTGGTGGTCTGCCAGGTGGTGGCGCCCAATGACATTGACGCGTCCCTGAGGTCCTGAGGCACGGTGGAGAATATCTCCACGAACAGGCTCACCATAATAGGAAGCACCATCACGCACAGCACCAGAGAAGCGGTCAGAAGCGTATAACCGGTTATCGGAATCAGCAGCAGGATACCCCAGACGCCATAAATGACGGAAGGCAGCGCGGCGAGGATGTCCAATGCCGGGAACACGAATTTCTTGACGATTTTCTTGGAGTATTCTGTCAATGATATGGCTGTCAGGAGCGAAAGCGGAAGGGCTATGGCTATCGACAGCAAAGTCACTGACAATGTGCCTGTTATAAATGGCAGGAAGCCGAATTTTTTCTGTGAAGGTTTCCATTCTGACGAAGAAATCAGGTCCCAGAACGAATTTTCCTGGAGAATCGGCAGCGACTTGTATGTCAGTCCCCCTATCATCGCTATCAGCAGGAAAACCGACGAAACCGTCAGCAGGAACATGAATGCCGAAGACAGGTTCTGCTTGTATATCCGCTTCTTGTTCAGGGACTTCTGGAAGACCGAACCGCTGCACAATGCCACGACGAAAACTATCAGGGCGATGAAGAGCACCACTACATTATCGGTGGTGTTGCGCTTCAGGTCCATGGATTTGCGCGCGGTCCTGAGCAGCTTCATGTTGTCATTATGAAGTTTTCCGGTAATCTTCACATAACCTGCCGGCTCATTGAACCGCTGCCCGTCCTTGAGAGCATATTTCAGAAAAGCCAATGAAGCAGAGTCCTTAGGCGCTCCCTTGGTCACGAAATACAGATTCCTTGCAGGTGGCGCAGGAAACTTATCCAGTTCTATCGCATTGACCAGCTGTTCTTTAGAATCATAGAATCTTTCTTCCGGACCGATGTCCCCGTCGCCGTCAATGTCGATAGGCAGCACAGCCAGACCCGGTCGCGCACGATGCGTCTGTGCATCATAGGCATAAGCCAGATTGTTGAAGCCGATGCCCCACTTGTCCTTGCTCACCGCTCCGGCTATTCCCGGGTCTCCGAAAACCGCCGTACCGTGCAGTTCTTCCTGCTTGGAATCGAACCATGAGGCGAATGTCTGGGCAGCTCCACAGGCATCTGAACGTGTATATACATTGATTTTATGCCTGTCCCTGGTGCCCAACAGCTGTCCCCAGGTGGTGATTTTGCCTGTCACCCAGATATCGCGGGCCTGCTTGTCGGTAATTCCGCGCTTGAGTATCAGGTCAATGTGGGGATTGTCCGAAGAGAAAACGGGGATGACGGCGTCACGGCCTACGACAAACGCCACTGCACCGGCATCCACCTCTTCCTGATGAAGTTCGCGGGACAGCATGGCGTAGTCCACCATTCCGTTCAGCACGTCGGTCATTCCCTTGCCCGCGCCGCCTGCAGAGACGTCGATTTTCACGTCAGGATACCTCACCTGAAAATCATTGGCCCACTGCACGGCCAAGGGGTACAGCGCGAATGCACCGGATACTGAAACTTGCCCGTGCAGCGCCTCAGAATCATTTCTGACAACGCTGCAGGACAATGCTGACGACCATAAGGCCAATGCAAGCAATCCCCTATATATCCTTTTTAAGGACATAGGCTATTATTTGAGAGTGAATTCCGCCTCAGAACGGACATCTGCAGATGATGCCGCTACGAGAACCTTGAACACTCCCGGCTCAGCCACCCACTGATGTTTCTCTGCATTGAAATAACTCAAATCTTCTGCTTTCAGTTCGAATTCGGCTGTCTTGGTTTCGCCAGGCTCGAGGAAAAGCTTCGTAAAGCCTTTGAGTTCTTTCACCGGTCTGTCCACAGAGCACTCAGGATCAGCAACATACAGCTGAACGACTTCTGCGCCTGCTACCTTTCCGGTATTCTTTACCGGCACGGACACCTTGAGAGTGCCGTTCTGTTTCATTGACTTGGACGAAAGCTTCACGTCGCCATATTCGAATGTAGTATAGCTGAGGCCGTATCCGAATGGGAAGAGAGGCTTGATGTCCTTGTGCTCGAACCATCTGTAACCGACATAGATTCCTTCGGTGTAGGTCTGCTGAGGTGCAGGCTCGCCTTCTGTCCAGGTTCCAGGATACTGTTCCACTGTCTTTACAGGGCCGTCCTCCAGTGCAACCGGATATGTGAACGGAAGTTTTCCTGACGGGTTCACTTTGCCTGTCAGCACGTCAGCGAGAGAGTTTCCTGCCTCGCTGCCGATATACCAATCCTGAAGAACTGCATTGGCCTTGTCAATCCACGGCATAGCCACAGCATTTCCGGACACATTTACAACTACCAGTCTGTCAGTCACTTCCGCAAGCGCTTCTATCACAGCGTCCTGGTTATAAGGGAGCGCGAATCCTCTTCTGTCGCCACCTTCACTGTCCTGTCCGTAAGCCTTGTTCAGGCCACCGACAAATATCACGTAGTCAGCATCGCGGGCAGCATTGACAGCATCATCTATCAATGTCTGTGCATCTCTGCTTTCGCTGAGGTTCTGTCCGCTGGTCACGCCGTTGTATGATCCGGAAACGTCACCGACATAGCCCCTTTCGTATGCAACTTCCGCTTTTCCTTCCAGAGCTGTTCTGATTCCGTCGAGAGGAGAAACTTCGTAACGCGCTTTGAGTGAAGAGCTTCCGCCGCCGACCGTCATCATCTTGACAGCATTTTCTCCGACTACGAGAACTTTCTTCACATTGTCAATGTCGATAGGAAGCACGCTTTCATTCTTGAGAAGGACAATGCCGTCCGCGCCGATTCTGCGGGCAGCCTCTGAATGTTCTTCACATCCGAAACGACCAGGATTACGGTTTGCGCTGAGGTTCGTCCTCATTTCCAGGCGGAGCACTCTTCTGACTTTATCGTCCAATGTCTTGAGGTCTGCCTCACCGTTTCTGAGTTTCTTCAGATATGGCTGGGCGAGGAAATATCCGTCATAGGCATTGCTCTTTCCCTCCGTCAAACCGTTGGTCCAAGTTCCGTATTCCATGTCGAGGCCGTTTGCTGCTGCCTGGTCGGTATTGTGCACGCCGCCCCAGTCGCTGATTACCACGCCGTCAAATCCCCATTCTCCTTTGAGGATATCGTTCAGGAGGTACTGGTTATGGCAGCAATGCTGGTTCTTGTACTGGTTGTATGAGCCCATTATCGCCCACGCGCCGCCTTCCTGAACTGCTGTCTTGAAGGCTGGGAGATAGAGTTCGTACAATGTCCTGTCATCGACATTGACATTGACATTAGACCTCCAGTACTCCTGATTGTTGAGCGCATAGTGCTTTACGCAGGCTGCGACGCCATTGCTCTGGACACCACGCACATACGGCGCTGACATATGTCCTGCAAGATATGGGTCCTCACCCATGTATTCGAAGTTACGGCCGTTGAGCGGAGTACGGTAAATGTTCACTCCAGGGCCGAGAAGCACGTTCTTCTTCCTGTACTTGGCTTCCTCGCCGATGCATACGCCGTAGAGTTCGGCCAATGACTTGTCCCAAGTCGCTGCAAGACAGGTCAATGCAGGGTATGCGGTGCAGGAGTCATTGGTCCAGCCGGCCTGGTCCCATTCGTCCCAATAGACTTCTGCCCTGATTCCGTGAGGGCCGTCGGTGCACCAGATCTCAGGAATTCCGAGTCTCGGCACGCCTGGTGAGCACCAGATATCAGGAATTCCGAGTCTCGGCACGACTGCTGAACTGAACTTGGACTGTGCGTGGAGCACTGCCACTTTTTCTTCCAATGTCATTCGGGAAAGGGCATCTTCTACCCTGGCCTCAACCGGCTTTGTATCATCGAGATAGACCGGCAGGGCTGTTTTCTGCTGTTTGGGAGCGCATGAAAACAATGTCAGCATCAATGCTGCTGGAAGTAAGAACTTCTTCATATTATTCTGTTTAGATATTATTCTGTTTAGTACATGTAATCAAATTCTCAAATTTAAACAAAATAGACAATGTGAGCAAATTTGATTTTCAAATGACAAATGTATATATTTGCAGAATACTGTCCGGGGATGTTCTGGTTTTGACAGCATTGATGTCGGGTGGTAAGCACGTCGAGCGTATGGCACGTTTGCTCGTTAATATCAGCGGCCGTAAATTCAGTTGCTAACAACAACTATGCACTCGCTGCGTAATCAACTAGGTTGATCACCTTAATCGGGCCGCCAAGGTTGCGGCTCTGACGAGTATCCCGCAGTCTTTAGGCCGGTTCAGTTCTGAGTACGGGGTATCATTAAAACCGGATGCACGGAGGGACTCCTTTAAACTCCGCCAAGACCTAAAGGATAAGCCAAGGTTAGCCCGCCCTCCGGCAGGCCTGGGCCGACAACCAAAGGACGGATAAACGTGTAGAAAGCTACTTGGTGCGATGTTTGGACGGCGGTTCGACTCCGCCCATCTCCACTTTTATTTTAGCGGTCTTCGGCCTGGTGGCCGGTGCGGTCAACCTGGTGGTAGAACTGGGTGTACGGCACATCGGTGCGGCCGGTGCCCTTTTTCATGAGTTCCACGAGATCCTGGAACCAGGTCGTATAGACGTCGCGAGGCATTGAACCTCTTCTGCAGCATACTGCGGCGGCCATTCCCACTACCTCTCCCATCATTGCACAAGTACGCATAACCCTCACTGAGCCGAGGGCTACGTGTGTCACGCTGATATCGCGGCCTGCCATGAAGAGATTCGGCACGTCACGGGAATAGAGACAGCGGTAAGGAATAGCGTACGGATCGATAGGCATCAGCTTTCCGTAGCTCATCCACTCTTCTCCAGGGTAGTCGGCGGAGTTCTTCTCCATCGGATAATGCTGGTCAATGCGCCAGGTCGTGGTGCAGGTGCCGTCCTCGTAAGGAATCGGTCTCGTAAGATCCTGCTCGCGGAGAATAAGGTCACCCACGATACGACGGCTCTCACGTTTGCCGCTCACGTGGCTCACCCAAGTCAGATGGGTACATTCCCAATCCTCTTTCTTGGCAAGACGGTTCTTGCAATATGAGAAAGTGCTGTAGGCCACATACATACCGTAGTCACGGATCTTCTCGGCATCTGCTATCTGGTCATCACGCATTCCCACTTCCCAATACCAGTTGGCACGGTGCACAGGCTCGACAGTATCCTCATCCAGCTTCAGTCCCCAGTCCACAGAATCAGGGAAAGAACAAGGCGTGTTCCAGTCCTCGCAATACCACTCGATGCTTACGCCCATCGTAAAATCATCCGCCTTTTCAGGAGCAAGCGTCTCACCGAACTCACTGCGCGCCTCGCGTCCCATCATTGTGGCAGCGCCCGCCATTACAGCAAGATTGGCGTCTCCGGTACAGTCAGAGAACAGATTTCCGCTTATGCGTATAAGATTCTGATTTGTAGCCTCAACAGCCGTCACGGCAACTATCTTCCCGTCCTTCATCTCTGCATTGACCACAGTGTAGCCGGCAAAAAGACTGATGTTCGGCTCGGCGGCGATCACATCCCACTTCTTCCAGTCCTGATAGTGGTGGGCTCCCCTCGCATTGCCGATGCGGTCCGGACCGATTTCATTCAATATATATCCCAACGAAGGGTACGGAGGCATATTGATCTGACCGCCGAGCCCCACGCGGACTTCAGAGGAATTGTTTCCGCCGAGGATATAACGGTCCTGGACAAGTGCCACCTTGAGGCCGAGACGTGCAGCGGCGATGGCGGCGCAAAGGCCTGACATTCCGGCTCCTATGACCACAAGATCATAATTTCCCTTGTCTTCAGGCTTCCCCGGACCGAGCAAAGCCTCGCGCAATGCCCTGTAATCCTCCAGGCTGTCACCTGGGACGTCGTCCGTCGAAGTCAGGATTATCGCATCGCATCGCCCGTCCAGACCCATCAGATCATGAAGGGCAATGCTGTGGCTGCCTTTGGTGAGGTGATATGTTTCGCCCTTCTGCCAGTACCATTGAGCCCTTTCGGCTCTCGCTTCGCGGGAAGTGTCAATGTCATCAGGAAAGTCAATGCCGGCTTTCACGTCCAAAGGCGTCTTGCCGATACCGAACTCTGAAGGGTCAGCCTTTCCGTCGACTAAAACCTGGAAAATGCCGGGAGTCTTGCCCTCTGACCAGAATGCGGTCCAGTTTTTCGTGCGAACCCATAGACGGTAGTCACCGTCCTCAGGTATATTGATTTCTGTCTTGGCATCTTTTGCAAGAGGCGTTCCCAAACCATGCGCCATAAGATAGCTGGAACCCATCTGAAGTACGAACTGCTGTTCCAGAGTCCAGTCGCCTTTGTCATTGAATCTGGTGGCAAGAGCCATCACAGAATTATTGGTGTTCATATAAGGTAGTGTTTTAAATCGGTTCAAAGTTAGACAAAAAATCATTCCGAGCAAACAAAAAAAATCATTATATTCGCGTCTTGTAATTTTTAAGACTAAAACCACATAATATCATATGGGCATCATAGACTGGCTGATAGTAGCCATTTTTCTCGGAGCATTGATAACGATAGGTTATCTGTTCTCCCACAAGAACAAGAACATTGAAGATTATTTCGTTGCAGGCAGGTCAATGCCGGGCTGGATCGTAGCTATAGCGGCAGCCGGAACGACGATTTCCGCAGGGACCTTCGTAGGCTCACCGGAACTCGGATTCAACACGAACCTCACATACGTCATCAATCTTTTAGGATCAATCCTGGGAGGCACATTGGTCGCTGCCCTGATTATGCCGAAACTGTACAATGCCAAGACCATCACCATCTACGGCTTCATCGGTGAGCGCTTCGGCGAAAAAGCCAAGAGGACTAACAGCGTGATGTTCCTTCTCGGCCAGCTTTTCACCTCAGGATCAAGGCTTTTCATCGCGGCCATAGCCGTTTCAGTCATCATTTTCGGAAAAATAGAATTCACATTCATAGTATGTTCCATCATCATATTGGGTATAATTTCGACCTTCTATACAATGATGGGCGGCATCAAGGGCCTTCTCTACATTGACACATTCCAAACCCTCCTGATGACCTTTACCGGAGTGGTCGCGCTCGTGATGGTGTACTGCTCGCTGAAGGGATTCAGTCTGGCTGACATCTGGACTCAGCTGACTGCCGGCGGTATGGTGAAGATGCCTGGCGCGGATGCGGCTCTGCTTGCAGACGGCACTCTCCAGGGCTGGGAGCCGGGCAGCAAGGTGAAGATGTTCGACCCGAGCCTGGATTTTTCCAAGCCATACACCATTATAGGCGGTATGATAGGTATTGCATTCTTCAAGATTGCACAGTACACCACTGACCAGGAATTCGTACAGCGCCAACTTGCCTGCAAGAGCGTAAAGAAGGCAGGAACTTCATTGATTTGGTCACAGCTGCTGGCGATTCCTATCGTCCTGACCTTCCTCTGCATCGGTCTCCTGCTTTGGGTGAAATTCCTCAACGACCCTTACATCGACGGACAGATCAGCGCCGGTTTCTTCACTGACGCGCGCGACGTATTCCCTCAGTATATCAAGAACCATATTCCTGCAGGTGTACGCGGCCTGATGATCACCGGTCTTCTCGCGGCTGCGCTCTCCAGTTTCAACTCCGCCATCAATGCCATGGCGTCAAGTTTCGTGGACGACCTCTATCTCCCTATCCGTAAGGAACTTGGAAAGGCCATCAAGAGCGACAAGGACCAGATTTCATCTTCCCGCTGGATGGCCGGACTTATGGGAATGCTTCTGACATTGTTCGCAATCGTCACTGCCGTCATGCAGGAGGCCAGCGGTCTGAATCTCGTGGATTTCGCTACCGGAATCATGTGTTTCGCATACGGCGGTATGATAGGCGTGTTCCTCACTGCCATCTTCACCAAGAGGGGCAACAACAAGTCAGTCATCGCTGCCATCATCACCGGTGCTCTCATCGTGGTTCCGCTGATGTTCCAGAAACAGTTCTTCGGCCAGACCTACATCGCGTGGAGCTGGTGGTGTCCTATCGCCGGCATCATTTCCACTGCAGTCTGCCTTATGGGAACGCCTAAAACCGCTGTACAGAACTGATGAAAACGCATTTTCTTTATATACTGGCCGCTCTCGTCATTGTCACGGGCGGCTGTGCCAAGACAGGCAATATCAGAGGCAAGGTCACCATCGACGGAAAGCCTCTTGCCGGAGTGCAGATCAGTGACGGCGTGAACATTGTCCTGACTGACAGCAAAGGCAGATACTGCATTGACAGTGAAAAGGCTGACAGCGTGGTATTTATAACGACTCCTTCGGATGCTGTCGCGGTTTCAGAGGATGGGCTCAGGCCCGATTTTTGGGCACGTCTGACCAAGTCTCCTGACGAGGTGGAACGGCACGATTTCGAACTTCTCACTGAGAATCAGGAGAGGTATTCCGTGCTTTTCCTTGCGGACCTGCATCTTAGCAATGATCCGGACAAGGATGACCTCAGGCGGTTCCGTGAAAGAGTGGTTCCGTTCATCCGGAAAAAGGCGGCGGAATCCGACGGTCCCGTCTATATGATGAATCTGGGAGATTTGTCTCACGACATTTTCTGGTACGAGTTCGATTTCGATGTGGATGATGCCTGCAAGGTGATTGCGGAGCAGAAACTGCCTCTGAAAATGTACTCTGTGCCCGGCAACCACGACCACGACGGAGCGATTGTCGGGGACAATGTGGATTTCCGCTCGGGCTGGCTGTACCGCCGCACCTGGGGCCCGGACCGTTATTCTGTCAATATCGGAAACGAACACTGGGTGTTCCTGGACAATATCATTTATGTCAATGATGAAGGCCGCGGCAAGAAGGCACCGGGAATCAAGGGAGCCCGCAATTATGAGACTGCGTTCCTCCCGGCTCAGCTGGACTGGCTCGAAAAGGACCTGAGTTATGTACCTGACTCGTGCAACGTATTCATATGTACGCATTGTCCTTTCTTCGGCGGTTCTCTTAAAAATGGAGGGCGGGACAAAATGCCTGCGGAACAGCTTGCGTTCATTGACAGTCTTTGCACGCGTTTCAGGCAGAAGGCGCTGAATTTCGCCGGGCATATACACAAGTTCGACTTCTTCAGCAGGAAGGAATATCCTACGCTTTTCCAGTATGGTCTCCCCTGCTCTTCCGGCATGATGTGGGAAACCGCGAAAGAGAATCTGCTGTACTGCAACGACGGCTCAGAAGCTGGAATGATGTGCGGACGGGGCATTGACAATGCTCCTTTCAAACTGCATTTCGAGACTTACGAACATGGCGTTCGCAATTACAGCATCTACGACCTGAACTGTGTGGGCGAGGCTTACCGGAACTCGGAGGACTTCATGCTTCTGCTCAAGGCCGCTCCTGAGCGTGTGGATTATTCTGCCGGCAAATTCCGGAATTCAGTGCTGGTGAACTGGTGGACCTGGATGCCGGGATACTATGTGGAAATATACGAAAACGGCAAGGCATTGAAAGTCAGCACTCCGCATACGGAAGACCCGGTCAGTGTATTCACTTATGACCTGCCGCAGATGACTCATCCTGCCAGGCACCACGCACACCGCCAGAAGGCCGGATGCATCCATACTTTCGAGGCCAAGGCTTCAAGGTCGGATTCTCCTGTGGAAGTGGTTTTCCGCAATGAAAAAGGAGAGGAACTGTACCGCGAAACCATCGCGCGTCCTCTCCCGTTCGTATTCTGACGACTTTCTGATCAGTCTCCGACTATGTTCTGATCAATGTCCCGATCAGTCTCTGAACCATACGCCTTCTTCTCTGAGGGCAGACTGCAACTCCTTGACATCCAAGTCACGGAGTTCTTTTTTGTCCCTGACGGCGAGTGCAGCAGCTTTTCCTGCAGCTTCACCCAGACACATTGCCGGGCCCATGACTCTTACGGACGCAAGCGCAAGATGTGTGGCGGAGATGTCTCTTCCGGCAGCGATCACGCCATCGACTTTCTTAGGGATAAGGCAGCGGTAAGGCACGTCGTAGCAGTCCGGACACCACCAGAGCGAGCAGTCTCCGCCTACCGGATGGTGGAGGTCCACCGGATAGCTTGCCACTGCAATCACATCATCGAAACGTGCGCAATCGAAGATGTCCTGCTCGGTAAGTGTGTATTCGCCCACGAGTCTGCGGGTTTCACGAATACCCATGAACGGAGCCACTCTATCCACGTAAGCATTCTCGAATCCAGGGATATACGCCTTGAGGTAGCGCACGATTTCCTCATTCTGGAGCATACATTCGTACTCGCCTCGTGTATATTGCTGAGGGTCAGTCGCGTCAATGCCATTGACACGGCTCATGTTCACCCACCATTCGTCTTCTGCCATACCGGTCATGAAGATGGTTCTCTCTACCGGAAGGTGATATCCGGCTTCACGTGCCTGACGTATCTGGTTACGGAAGCCTACGAAGGTGCAGTTGTCCATCGGTCTGAAGAACTCATTCGGAATATAATCGATATCGTAGATTTCCGGATGGTCAGCCACGGCATCGCGGAGTTTCCTGCTGTCCACACCTCTCATGGAGAACATGAGTGTCGGCGGCTGCGGGATACCCTTTTCATTGCCATAATTCATCTCGGCTCCTGCACGGTACAGAATGTCGCCGTCTCCGGTGCAGTCCACGATGGTCTTGGCGAGTATCACTTCCCTGCCCTTCTTGGAGTCAATAATCACGCCCTTGCACTTGTCGCCTTCCATAATCACGTCAGTAGCAAAGACATAGAGCAGCACTTCCACGCCGCATTCTTCCATTATCTCCCACGCGAGGTGCTTGGTTCCCTCCGGGTCCACCATTGTAAGGCTCACGTGCAGCGGACATCTTCTGTGATGTGTGGCCTGGCCTCTTTCCCTGAGTCGCTCCACGAAACGCAGCGGCAGACCTTTGATGATTTCATTGCCCTTGCGGCCCAAGAAGCCGAGAAGCGGAAGGCCGATGGTCATGTTGCCTCCAAGATAGCCTCTGCTGTCAATGAGCATGACCTTGGTTCCCTTTACAAGTGCTGCAGCCTGGGCAGCCATAATTCCGGCAGGGCCGGCACCGACTACGAGGACGTCAACTTCTTTACGTACAGGAAGTTCCTTCGCCGGTTCCAAATAAGTTTTCATTTTGTGTAAATTCTAATCAGTTCCACTGTTTGTTATGTCAATGTGGATTTTCGTGGTCAAAATTAAATATAAAAAGATGAACGTCAAAGGTTTTTCTTATATTCGCGAAAAACATAGACTTATGAAACACCTAATCTCAGCGCTGACCATTATCGCGATTTCAGCCTTTTCTTTCCAAGCCAATGCGCAGGGAACCATTTCCTCAGACGCTCCGGAGGCCATTCAAGAAGTTTACAAACCGGAAAAGACATCCCGCAGACACAACATGCCGGCATTCAGGAATGAGGTCGAGCTCAGCTACGGCCGCGTAACTCTTGCAGATATGGCACACGTGTTTTCCGGCGCATTTGTCGCCCTTTTTACAGGCGGATATGCCCAGTTCGACAATTTCAACGCCTATGGTTCTGTCAATGCCGAGTATTACAGAGTCCTAAACAAGACGTTCTCCGTGGGAGGGCTCGTCGGCTGGTCTGGCGGAAGCGCTGACGTAGTGGACAAGAACAAGGTAAAGACTGGCACTTCCGATTACAGCACCTATGTAATCATGCCTTCCACCAAGATATTCTGGTTCAGAAAGAACCACGTTGCTATGTATTCCAAGCTTTCAGCCGGTATCATGTTCATCGACGACTACGAGGAAGGTTCCAAGAGCACCGACTACTCCCCTCTCTTCTCATTTCAGGCAGGAGCAGTCTGCGTCCAGGCCGGCGGCCAAAGGGTACGCGGCTTCGTTGAACTCGGCATCGGAATGACCGGCATCATAGTCGGCGGCATCAGCGTCGCGTTCTGACGGAGTTTCTCGTTATGACGGAGTTTCCCGTTATGACGGAGCGTCGCGCTCTGACGGAGTTTCGCGCTCTGACATGGAAGAATATCTTTCTGACTCTGCAGCGCCTATAAGGCTAGTTCCAGCGCCCCACAATGATAGGTGGAGTTGTCCAGAATCATCCCGCAGCAGCGTCTATAGGCTAGTTCCAGCGCCCCCAGACTGTCCGAAAAGTCCTCGCGAGACTGAAATACTCCGTACCCCTAGCGGATTTTCAATTCTCACTGAGGAATATTTGACTTTTCAGACAGTCTCCCCCAATGAAGCGGGTCGAATCTATGCGTACAATGAGCAGCAAAAAAGGCTTTCCTGCTCATTGCTTTTCCATATTTTTTTGTGGTCTCGATTATGAAGCACCAATTCCTGAAACCATTGACTCTCGAAATGCACTTTGTCCGTGAGATGGTAGGGTTTCACGGATAAGTTATTAATTTTGAACAACTATAATCGAGTCAACCAAAATCAGGAAAATACAACTTATCCGGCGAAAGGTGGGGTTTTACGGACAAAATCACATTCTGTGAGATAACGATTAACAGGAATAGCAGAGGTGCTCACAAAAAAATGCGGTGCGTTACGAAAAATGGAACAACACAGAATTGGATTGAATCGAACAACCTGCATGTCGTGATTTGGTGTATATTATTGAGCATCAAGAAGATATAGCAAACAACCAAATGCAGGTTATGTAAAAAAGTGGGTAACCTGGCTTTCGCTTTATCTACTAACTG
>HF996019.1 GCA_000432515.1 Bacteroides sp. CAG:545 | reverse complement strand
TCATAGCGGCCACGACAGCCGCTGAGGTGGCCAGCATAGTCCAGCAGCGCAATGCAATCAAGAACCAGACTGTAGGTGCCTCGGGGAATTCTTCCTCGTCTTCCGGTGTCGTCCAGACGCGTGAGGTCACGGGATACGCCGACGGAGGCTATACCGGACGCGGTGGGCGGTATGAGCCTGCCGGAATTGTCCATCGAGGCGAATATGTCGTCGCACAGCCGGAACTTCGGGATCCGTCGGTGGCAAGGGAAATCGCACGCATCGAGAGGAAGCGCCTGTCGAGGCTCAGGGGCAAGTCCCCGTCCGTTCCGGGATTCGCCGAGGGCGGCTATACGTCAGGCGGCACGACATTGCCGGCCAATGCCTTTGAAGTCCTGCATGACATCTATTCCCTCCTGCGTGGCTACTTCGCCCAGACGCCTGTGGCCTATGTCGTCCTCTCGCAGCTCCAGGCCCAGGAGGACTATCAGAAGAGGGTCAAATCCAAAATCTCATTGTAATGGTAAGAATATATACAGAGGCTGGGGAGTTCAGCCTTCCGGAGGATTTCTCGATTGAGATTGAAATCAGCAATCCGATGCTGTCGTCTGACGGCAGCGCCTCCATTCCTTTCACGGTTCCGGCCACTCCCGGGAACCTCGTGGCCGCCGGGCGTCCTGACCTGCTTTCGAGGATGTATTCTTTCCGGAACGGGGTCGAGTGCATCGTCCAGTATGGGGCATTCCAGATTCAGGGCAATCTGATGATTTCGTCCTGTACTGCGGATGAAATCGGCGGTGTCATTTCATTCTGCCAGAGCAAGGCATACTCTTCCGACAAGGACAGGAGTCTGAAGAACATATTGTCCGAGATGACGTATAATTTCGGGCAGACGAATCTGGAGACCTGTGTCGGCCTCATCAATGATTCCATGACCACCAAGGAGACGCAGCAGTGGTTTGACAGGCACGAGCTGGTGGCGCTGCCTGTACGCTGCAAGATTGCCGAGGGCATCGACATAGTGCTGAACGAGTTGGAAGACACCTCTGACGAATATGGCGAGTCTTTCGGCTCATTGGTCTACAAGGCCAGAAGCTACAAGTCGGGGGATTTGACCTTGAACGTGCCGGACGGCTATGGGGTGGCGGTGTTCCCGTATCTCTGCTATATCATCCGTGCCATACTGTCCGCGCTTGGCTATAAGGTGAAGCACAATGATTTCGATTCGAAGCCTTACGAGGACCTGGTCCTGCTCCATCCGTGCGCGGACCTCATCTGCCATGGGGGCAATGTTTATCTGCGCGACTTCGTGCCTGACATTACTTTCGGGGAATTCCTGACGTGGCTTGAGGATAAGTTCGGGGCTTATGTCAATGTCGATGGCGATACTGCAGGCGTGTATATAATGGATGAGGTGCTCGATGAGGGCCCGGCGGTGGACGTCACAGGCTATATCCAGGAGGACGAGGCGTTCGAGATTCCGGACGCTGCTGCAGTAAGACTCTCTGCCGACACATCCATTGACGGGGCTGCTCCGGTGGCTGCCACTTATACGGAGCTGATGAACAAGTTCAGGAAGTACACAAAGGTGAACACGGATACGGGTATCGGCAAGACTGACGGTCTGTACTATGCCGAGGCCACGGGGGATTTCTGGCAGGTGACGAACGGTGCCCGTGCCAGGCTGGGCACTGATGCCTTTACCGTCTCCGGATGCTATTATTCGGAGTCGGAAAAGGAGAAGAAGCCTTCTGACAAGGCACTGAGGCACGACTATCACTATCATTACAAGCCTTCGCCCGTCATCCCGTTCATCGGCGATGCCGTGCACTACCATACGGCCATACAGGGGCAGGAAGAGAAGCAGGAACATCCGTTGATGGTGTGCTGGGCTTATTATGACAAATACTGGATGGGCACGGCCACAGGCTGGACTGGACGTGCTGACAGGTATCCGAGTCTTTCCCCTCATGGACTTTTCGCCAAGTTCTGGCGGAAATACAATACGCTTCTGCTCAACGGCGCTCCGGAGGTGTCGGTGACGCTGAATCTTCCCGTCAAGGTCCTGCAGGACTTGAATGTCTGCCGTCCTGTTCTTTATAAGGGGGGCCGTGCGCTCGTCAAGTCGCTCAAATATAGTATTTCAGATCACGGCATCGCTTTCGGGGAAGCAAAGCTCTGGATTCTTCCGGAGATTGAGAACCCGACCGACTGCCAGCCAATAACAATGTAATATGATAGAGACAAGTTATCCAGGTATAAGCTGGCTTCCGAAGTTGACGCCGCTTGAGATTAACACCGAGCCGGAGAACCGTCCGGAGGTGAGCATATATGAACTGCTCCGGCAGCAGAGCCTTTTCGTCGGGAAGTTGTGGCCGGATTTTTCCGGGACGCTGCTCATTGACCTCAAACCGCTGATCAAGGATTTGTTCGTGCCGTCGGTTCCGTCAGAGGTGCCGGTAAATCAGACGAATTATGTTTCCCTGAAGATGAGGTCCGACGACGATGCCGCCGACAAGTATGTCTATGCGGACGTGAACCTGTTTTCGGAGGATTCGCTGTCAAGGATGAGCGACGCGGACGAGTTGACGGTCCCTGAGGATTACATTCTTCCGATCGCTTATCCGGATGATGATGCCATCATGTCTGCGTTCATCGAGACCAGGTCCGGCAAGATAGACATCAAGGGCAGCATTGTTTTCGGTTCCGGCGACTGTACTGGCCAGTATGCCATGCTGAAGCCGATATCTGCATTGCATTTGGCGGGGGATGACACTTTCAGGGTACGGATATCGACGGACAATGCTCCTGACCTCCGATCCCCTGTATATCATATCACATCCCGTCCGATGGAGCAGTATCTGTTCTATAACCGTCTCGGGGGCTGGGATAACATAGCTATGGGCGGCCGCAGGACAGTCACGCCGGAGATGGATTTCAGCAATCATCTGGAGAACGGGTTGCGCAAGCAGACGCAGTGCAAGGTCACGCGCAAGTATATGCAGAATTCCGGCTGGATGACATTGGCTTCGGCCGAGGCTCTGGTCGCCCTCCTGTCCTCTCCGGCGGTGTATCATCTTGTCGGTGGGGTCTGGCGTCAGATTGTCGTCGTGTCCACGGATATAGTCATTGAGGATGATGCCTCCCAGCATAGCCTTTCATTTACTTACAGTTATTCAGAAGAAGATTGATATGGAAAAGATTACACGCTTTGGAATCTTGATGGACAGTGACATCAAGATTGAGGTGATACTGAGCAATCTCCCGGTCGGAAAGACTATGGCCGACATTGATTTCAGTGTCGTTTTCTCTACGGCCAACGGGAGTCTCCCGCTGGCGAAGAAGGACCTTTATACTATTGTTGACGGAGACGATACCAGGTATGTCGCCTGTTTCAACTCGTCGAAGGTCGGCAAGGGTGACGTCATCATGACCGTCACGGCCAATATCCCGGATGAAGGCTTCGAAGGGGGCTTCCGGAAGGATGTCGTGAAGGCCGACACAAAGGTTACAGTGCTATGAGGGCGTCGGCTGTCATACCATACAGGCAGGTCGCTGTCTCCGTCTCCGTACTTACGACGGGGGCGGATGCCCGTCTGCTGAGCCGTCAGCCGCAGCTGGGGACATCGGCGCATCGTCAGATAATGGCCATCGCGTCTGTATTGCTTGGCTTGTGTCTGGTTCTGGCGTGTCCGGAGCAGACTGCCGTGTGCGCCAGATACATCGAGGAGATCAGCCTTGACGGCGGGGTCCTCACTTCCAATTTCATAACAAACGACGGCCTGTTCCTGCTGACGGCTGACGGCCGTATATTTTTCGTCAGACAATGAAAGAGCCATATAGGAGTCAATTTACAGGGTCTGAGATAGACCAGATCCTGTCCGAAGCCGTACCGCACGTCAATGTCAACCCTGCCGGTTACAAGAAGCTTGTTTCTTCCGGGAAGGTGCTTCCTGACGTGTGGTATTGCGTCTATTCGGACGCGCAGTTCCTCGAACTTGAGGCGATATACATCGGCGAGAATCTTCTTATCAATGTCAAGGATCGTTATGAGGGGCTGATGAAGGAGGAGCAGCTTACCGAGGAGGAGTATCTGAAGTTGCGGGCCGACCGCAAGATAGTTCCGGGGACGTGGTATTCCATCTATAGTGACTATGCTCACAAGAACCTCACGGCCGTGTATAATGGCAACAAACTCATTCTGAAGGGCAATGATAAAGGGTCTTCAGGCTTCCCGTACACATTCCCCATTACTTTTTAACAATTATAAATTATGGTAACAGATTTATCATCAATCACCGAGAAATTCGAGAATGGCGGCACCGATGAGAGTGGGGTGTTGACCGCCGATGAGTTCAACCTTCTGCTGAAGGCCATCAAGGAGAACCAGGGTGGCATCAAGAAGATCATCAGGAACAATGTCGAATATGTTCCTGACGCCAACGGTACTGTCAAGATGACTATCCTTTCGGACAGCGACCTGCCGTCTGTCCGTCTTCAGACGACTGACAGCCGCACGGCCATCATCTCCACCGACGGCACTGTCAAATTACATTTGAGGTACACTTCCGTATATACCAAGAACGGAATATCGGAGGACTCCGGACACGACGGTCTTCTGGTAATACAGCGGAAGACGGCTTCCGACAGCGACTGGCTCAATGTGGCTTCAATCTCCATGACACCGTCTTCTTTCGAGGACGAGGACGCATACCAGGAGATTGATGTCAGCGATTACCTGCTTGACGGGGACCAGCAGCTCAGGATGGTGGTGACGGATGTCGAGATGAACGTGTCGTCATCGTATCTGACGTTTGCGTCGGTGGTCAAGACCCGTCTGGCGCTTGATTTCATATCCAACTGGCAGAATGCTGTCGATGGCGGGGCTGGGGCTTCGACCATCCTTTCATACGTCCTGTATGGCGCCGTGGAGAAGGACCTGCATCTGAAGATATCCGGAAAGACATCTTCAGGGGCTGACGCGACGCGTGAGATTGTTCTCAGCAACTCATCCATTGCGGGCTATACAGGTGCGTCCAATCCGTTCCATTATACGCTTGAGGATTCTGCCGGCGAGCCGTGCAAGGTGCTTTCGGTTCATGGCGTCCACAGTATCGAGGCCTGGCTGGAAGCTGTGGCGGATTCTTCCATACAGTCAGAGCACGTCACGTCGCAGATATTCGTCAATGCGGACCCGGATGACGGGAAGAGTTACCTGCTCCTGCAGAAGGTGGCCAAGACGGTGACAAACTATGTCACAACCGATATCCTGGAGTATGGAGTCTTTACTCCGGACGGGGCTTCAATCCCGCTGGATTTCTCCGTCGGCAATTATTCCGGCGACACAGCATATTTGAGGTATTCTACCGTGGCCACACCTGGCGTCCAGTACAAGCTGCACAACACCGTTGAGATCGAGGGGGATTCTTCAGACAGCATCACCGCATATTTGCGCGTTGATTCTGCCGGCCGTGACATGCTGACTCCATCCATCGGTTCCGAGCTGTACGCGATTCAGGTGGACAACAAGGAGAATTTCGCACCTACGTCAGGCGCGGACTTCTTCATGAACCCGAAGGTGAGGAACAATTCCGAGGATAACCCTGCTACGATTCTGAACTCCGCCCAGGGCAATGCTGCCGTAGGTGCGGCATTCAATGGATTCGGCTTCGTGAATGACGGATGGGTGACGGATTCTGACGGGCAGCGCTGCCTCAGGATTCTTGCCGGCCAGAGTCTGGATATCTCTTACGAGGCGTTCCAGGCGTACATCGATGCGGGGAAGAAGTATAACAACCAGAAGGCATCTGTCACCATCGAGCTGGACTTCACGGTCAGGAACGTGACCAATGAGGAGGACCCTATACTGAAGATCTGTTCATATCTTGCCGCTGACGGTCTTCCACTCGGTCTGGAGCTTCGGCCGTTGGAGGGAGTGTTTATGACGCGTTCCCAGAGGACCGAAGGACAGCAGAATTTTGCTTGGTCGGAGGGCAAGAGGACCCATCTGGCCATAAACTGTTATTATAACCTCGGTGCTGCAGGAACCAACGAGACGCAGGTGTCTTATGTCAGGATTTTCGTCAACGGCGGCATCGAGAGGGAATTCCTTTTCGACCATAACCGTTCGAATGAGTTCTGGCAGAATGACGAGGCGGGCAATCCGTCCTCGCTCGGTGTCCGGATAGGGCAGGATGGGGCAGACATTGACATCTACGGCATCCGTGTGTATCAGAAGTCGCTTTCATCCCAGGACATCCAGCAGAACCGTGTCAGCGTATTGCCTACGGCAGCCGAAAAGCTGGTATTCAAGAGGGAGAACGATATTCTTCAGGATGGTGCCATCTCATACGCCAAGGCAGCGGCCAAGTATAATGTGGCCGTATGGTATGGTTACAATGTCTCCGGCCACAATGCCGACACGAAAGCGGACAAGAAGGGCAGCCTGTATGTCCAGATGCGTGATGATTCCGGGGCCATAGACAAGGCCCATTCTGGCAATCTTACCGGCTTGAACCAGAAAGGGCAGGGGACCACGGCAAAGCAATACTATGAATGGAATCCTCAATTCCAATGGAAGAGCGCCGAGGGCTCTTTCGTGGATCTCAACGGGGTGGATCACGGGCAGAAATACCAGCTTATGGACGGAGTGCCATGGGCGAAGAAGCTTGTCGGAAAAATCAATTACGCCTCTTCTATGCAGAGCCACAAACAAGGTGCCTGCGAACTGTACAATGACCTCTTCAGACGCATCGTCACGGACTGGTCCGTCAATAAGGAGGAGGGGTTTGAGGACACAAGGGTGACCGTCATCGAGAAACCTTTGTTGTACTTTGTGCAGACTCCGGATGATACGCAGCCGGTATTCCAAGGGCTGATGACTTTCGGCCCTGGTAAGGCGGACAAACCTACTTGGGGCTATGACAAGAAGGTATTTCCGGACATGTGCATGATGGAGGGTTCTGATAACAACTTCCCGCTCACCGATTGTCGTGTACCGTGGGATGAATCTGTGAAGTACAATGCCGATGAGGAATACTTTGAGTATAACGGTGAAGGCAACATTGACTTCGATATGGGCCGCACCCACGAGGTGGATGACGGGGCAGGCGGCACTTCCGATGTCCCGGATGATGATATCGTAGAGTTCTACCGCAAGGCTTGGAACTGGAACTACAGATGGAACTGTCTCATCAATTTCTATGACGGTACTGTCGAGGAACTGAAGGCGGACAAGTCTGCCAATACGAAGATGGCTTACTGGGTGACCAAGAGTTCTGACGGGGCCAGGCAGTTCGACCTCTTCAGAATTGACTACAAGGGGAAGGACGAGTCGAACAATGATATCCTCGAATGGGTTCCTGCTTCTTTGGAGAAGAAAGACGGTCAGTGGCAGACATTGAACCTGATGGAGGATACTCCGGTGGCCAATACGGCCATCTGGTCGGAGATGAACGATGAATTCATCGCGGCAAGGGCTGCCAGGTGGAAGGCTGGCGTCGCGGACTACTGGTCAGTAAAGTCGATTCAGTTCTACCAGATGTTCATCAAGCTTATTGCCGGCACGGATAACCGCTCGAAGAATACGTACTATGTCCTGGATCCGAAGACGCACAAGCTGCATCTTCATTCCGATGACCTGGACACCATCTTCAAGACGAACAATACCGGCTGGCAGCTTAAACCTTATTGGCTTGAAGAAAGGGATACGGACGCTGCAGGGAATACATACTGGGAGGGTCAGTACAATGTCTTCTACGATCTCGTCGAGAAGGCGTATGCTGATGCCTTGCCGCAGATGATGAAGACGGTTCTGACGACAATGGCCGGCCTCGTGGGTTCCGGCCAGAAGGACAAGTACGGCAATCTCATACCGCAGACCCCGGAAGGATGCATACAGAAATACTTCTTCTGGATCCAGGAGTATTTCCCTGCCACGGCATACAATGAGACCGCCCGCATCCGTTATGAGGCGGCGCAGTTCGCCGTGGCTAAGGGTGATTTTGTTTCGCCTTCAGGAATCAATCCTATCACGCAGAGCCTCGGTGCGCAGTTGGAGAGTGAGCGGCAGTACATCAAGCGCAGGATGATATATCTCTCATCATTCGCCGCCTATGGGGAATTCGATGCCGGCACGACGACCGGAGCATTGTCCATCCGAGGAATGAAGACTGTCGAGGGGGCTGACGCGCCGATGGTTCTGACGATCAAGACGCATCAGTGGCTGTATCCGACGGGTGCAACCGGCCAGTCGCTGGTGAATCCTCACGTCCGTCTGGCACCAGGAGGTCGTCTTGTTGATAAGAATGGCCAGCCGTATGGGGATGAGGGATATGCCTTCAATATAGGAACTATCGTTGGTGACACGTCCTGCAAACTTTCAGGGATTAACTATATGAGCAGTATCGGCAATGTGTCTGCATTGTCTGTGAACCCGGCGTATGCCTTCACTGTCTCTGGCGAACGTTTGACGGAATTCATTGCGGAGCCTGCGGACGGTGTGACTGCCCAGTTCCGCCCGTCTAACCTTCAGGTGACAGCTCCGAATTTGAGGTCCTTATCTATAAAGGGGTGCTCCCTGATTTCCGGAGAGCTCTCATTGTCTGGACAGACCAGGCTCCAGACTGTCGATGTGAGGGATTCGGGCGTCGTCAGCGTTGTCCTCCCGGAATCTGAAACAGTGAAGACTGTTCATTTGAATTCCAGATTGAACGAACTCCGGTTGTCGAATGTCAGGAACTTGTCCACTTTGACAATGCAGGGGTATTCTTTCCTCAGCCAAATCCAATTCCTGAAGAATCACGGTACATTTGACTCGCTTGCCTTCCTGAATGGTTGCTTTGCTGCAGGTGCTCCGGTGACAATTCTCCAGGCTGAGGGCATAAGATGGCCGAATATGCAGCCGTCAGTTATGGAATGGATCACCAACATCACCAACTGCCGCCTGTCTGGGGAAATATCGGTGGTCGGTAATACTTCTGCCGTAACATTCGAGATGAAGCGTATGATGCTGAAGAAGTGGGGAAATGTCGATACTGGGGCTGATGGCCTCCTCATTACATACCCGCTTCGCGAAATTGTCAATTCATTGATTTCGGGGCCTGACACACTGGCTGCGGCTGGCTCGTATGGCTACAAGATCACTCCGGCCACTCAGGGAGGAATATCCACGGCTTTGGGTAACAATTTCAAGAGCATCTCGTGGAATCTCAGTCAGAACCCGTATGCGTTTATTGATGGGGAGGGTGTTGTCAAGGCTGTTTCTGTTGGTGCTGAGCTTGAGGATGGCTCCGGCCCTGAAGCGACATTGACCTGTACTATCGCCCTGCTTGACGGGAAGGTCGTCACGGCCACCAAGATTTTGAGGCTGTACGACCGTTCAGCAAGGGTGGGTGATTATGTATTCTATGACGGGACCTATTCGGATAAGTTCGACGGCACGAAGTCATGTATCGGCACCTGCTTCTACATTGATCCGGAAGATCCGACACATCGCTTGGCGGTGGGGTTGGAGAACTTTCCGGCCGTTCCGTGGGGATTGTTCTCACACAAGGACTATCCGGATGTCTCTATTGATGGGATTGAACTGGAAAGCGGATACGATGCCTATGATACGCCGATGAAGAATATTTACACATCTGGCCTCGTAGCAAACGAGGAAGGTGGGGAGGACGGTTATCTGTCGGATGCGACGTACAGGGATGAGTCCGAATTGGGAGACAAGGACGGATTCCGTAAAATGGCCGCTGATACAGCTTGCTCTCTCATCGGGTGGATTGAGCTTACCAAAGACCTGCTCGGCCATAAGAAGGGGGAAAAGATGCCTTGGGGTATGTATCAAACGCTTGAGGTAATCAATCACCGCGATAGAGTTCTGCTTGAGACCAGCCATGAAGTTCCGGCGGCAACTCAGGACAAGACGGAACTTCAGGTCCTCGATTCTTTGCTTGATGCGATTGTTGTAGAGGGCGGAGCATCGAAGTACAAACAGTTCTATTATCCTATGGTGTCGCGTGTATATGCTTGGCAGCCGACGCTTTTGCGGCCGAACGAGGTGCTTGCGGACAAGTTCAAATCCCATAACTGGTTTTTGCCTTCAGAAGGCGAACTTGCACGTATCGCCTGGTACTATATGAATGGTGTTGCAGGCGGGGAACATGGCATATTCAAGAATGCTATTGCCGATGGTATTATGAAGGATTTTGGAGCCGGCTGGTTTGGTTCTTCGTCGGAGTATAATTCAAATAACGAGTGGATCGTCAACTTTGGCTCCGGCAATTGCAACAACACAAACAAGAATAATTCTAATGTCAGCAGGGCGGTCGTGGCATTGGATGAACAAGTCCTTGTTGGGTGGATAACGGCTTTTGAGGATTGCTGTCTTCATAAAAAGTCAAGTGTGGACTGTACGATGTACAGGCTCGATTCCACATTTGATTTGGTCATTCTTGCGGCACAGGTTGAAATACTTCGTGATTATAGTCCTGGGACCAGCATCTGTTTCTATGTTGCATATCCTAAGGTCAGGGAGATATTTGCAGCCGCTTTCCGCGACAGGATTGTGCAGCACTGGATTTGTATCAGGCTGGATCCGCTCTTCGAAGAAAGGCATCATGAGCTTGGCGATGTGACGTATAATTGCAGGGTGGGCTTCGGCACGATGGCCGCTGCGGAAAGAGCCGCAAGGGATACGGCTGCAATGACGAACAACTATACCGAAGACGGCTTTGTCTCCACTATTGATATATGGTCGTTCTTCATGACTATAGACAAGAATGTCACGTGGAGTCTCCTTGAAGCTTTTATGAACGCTAATAAGGAGAAGATTATAGAGGCGCATCCGGAGACGAATATGCAAGTGCTTGTCTGGCTTGTCAAGATGGTGGTGATGCACTGCCCGCAGGATGATTGCGACTTTCGTGGGAACCAGAATCTCAGGAGCAAGCTTGAACCGTGGAAGAGTCTTTTGAATACGCTGAAACATATTGGACTGGCCATCGGGAATATCACGTCGCAGAACTTTGCCAATTTCATACTGTCCTTCATCGACGAATGGGCAGTATCTTTCTGCAATCCTCGCGGGATGGTGTATGTAAGATTTGTTGATGATATGTTCGTGGCAGCCAAGGCGAAGGAGGATATATTGGAATTCAGGCGGGAATTGATTTGGAAATTGAAAACGCAACTCCATCAGAAAGTCCATCCGCGGAAGTTCTATATCCAACCGGCACGGCACGGCGTCAAGTTCGTCGGCCGTGTCATTATGCCGGGAAGGACATACACGGGAAATCGGACAGTAGGCAACTTCTATAATGCGATTGATAAACTTGACGCACATTGCGGCAAGATGCTGAAGAAGGGCACGTCTGTCGATTCCCTCATTGAACTCGAGCACTTGTCTTCATCGGTCAATTCCCTTTATGGCTTCCTCGTGCATTCGGCATCATTCAAGATCCGGCTCCGTGGAATCAGTAAACTGCGTCATTTTTGGAAATTCGGGTATATTGCCAATGCGCATGTGGCCAAGATCAAGAATCAATATAAGTTACAGAATTATTTAATACAGAAACGAGATGAAGAAAACAGCGAATATGCGGCCGGAGGCTTTGGAGGTCGCCTACAACTCATTCCGTCAGAAAAGCCATATAATCAATTTCGACGTCGAAGAACGAGAAGACGGAACGTTCGAATACGAGTCAGCCACCATCGGACCAGGGCAATTCGACCGCGACCATATCATATCGGCGATTGTAAGATGCCGTTATGACCAGAACAGAATGGAAGCAATTCAGAATAACTATCTTCTCGTTATTGGTTCCGGCCAGAAAAATGGGGCAATTGAAGAGGAGTTCCGCCAGATGAGCGAATGGCGGGATATGGCCAAGTCGATAGCTGACAGTATCCTGGAATAGGGATTTTTTGTCCTTTCTTTTGAGTCTCTATGTGACTACTTTCGCGGTTAGTTGCATAGAGCTTTTTTTGTTATGAAAATAGAAAAAACCACGAAATTGACGATTCAAGTGATATTGTCAGTCATCTTGGTCCTGTCAGGGATTGTTTTGCTCTTTATGGGCTTTGCCGTTGCGCCACAGGGCCAAATCCACGACTCTGTACTCATCGGTTCAGGTGAGACATTTACCTTTGCCGGCGCCCTGCTTGGCATCGAGTATGCCGCAAAGACAGCAGTCTTGAAAATCAAGCAGGAATTGAAGGATGAAAGCGGGCAGTAAACTCCTGATTGGGATTGTCTGTGTCTCTTTCATTGTCGGGTTGGCAGTTGGCTCCTGGTCGACTGCCAGGTATATTCGCGGCAATTCTACTGAGAGGTCAGATACTTCGTATGTCTCAAAGACAATTGATTTGCCTGTCCAGGACTCAAACATTGAAGAACACCACACTGAGTCTCACGTATCCATCCCGGCAACGTCTATAGTAGGTGCTGAAGGTACTTCGGCGATTCTGGTAAATAAGGATTCTGTCATATACCGTGGTGTCGAACAAGTGTCAGGAATCTCGTATGTCGCTACGGTTACCGGAGCTCGGCCGCAGCTGGAGGGGCTAAGGCTTACCGTCCCGGAAAGACAGATCACAAAGACGATTGTCAAGCCTCTGTCCGGCTGGGCTTATGGAGTCTTTGGGGACGGGCTCTATGCCGGACGCCTCGATCTGAAGGCCGGGGTTTATGCCGCATATACATCAGGACCATTCAGCTTCCATATTGATGCCGGCGCTTATTGGTCAGGTATCGGTCCGTCACGATCCGTCAGCCCTTATATAGGCTGCGGTGTTAGAATTGAACTGTTCAGAAAGAAATAATTGCTTCCGGGGTATGAAAAAGCCCCATCCAAAATCTGTATAAGATCTCACCCAAATACAAATAGCGATAGACGCAAGGACGGGGCTGTGCCTCTTTCTGTGTCATATCGCTATTGTTTTATATTCAGGTGAGATGACACAAAGATAATAATTATATCAACATCAAAACCAAAAAGCAATGAACAAGTATTATCAACTGCTTGACAAGGTTCTTCTGACAGGGAAGCAGCAGGAGAACAAGAAGGGGCGGATTCACTATCTGCTGAACCAGCAACTCAGTCTTACCCCGGCTGACCTGTTGGACATTTTTGAAGGCCATTCCATCGCCAGAAAGGAACTCCGTAAAGAACTGGAACTATTCACTTCCGGAGAGCGCCTGACGGAGAGATATCGGGAAGCCGGCATCAGTTGGTGGGATTACTGCGGACCGATTCTCGTGAACTCATATCCGACCTATCTGGAAAAACTTCCTGGTCTTATAGCCAAAATCAATAAGGAGAAACGGAATTCAAAGAATTATGTCCTGTTCCTCGGTTCCACCGATGCCGAGAGCAACCAAGCGCCTTGCTTGAGCCTCGTGCAATTCCAGATTGATGATGGGAGGCTTGTCATTTCCGCATACCAAAGGAGTTCTGACGCTAATCTTGGATTGCCTTCCGACATTTATCATCTTTACCTGATGTCCAGACAGATAGATCTCCCACTGGAATCCATAACCCTAAATCTTGGCAATGTCCATATATATGACAATAATGTCGAACGCACGCGCTTGTTGCTTGATGGTGATGAAGATGTGAGGTTCGACCTTAATGTCTGACAGTTCTGAAGGGTTTTGTGCTTCAGAACTTTCCGAACTGCTTCAGAACTGAGGATTCCTTTGCATATCAAGCAATTGCGCACTTCAGTTCTGAAGCACTCTTAAATGGCCTCATTTCCATAAGGGAGTATGTTTACTTTCTTGAGTTCCGTATTGGCTTCAGGGAGACCCCCTACGTATATGGCCGTCATAGCTACGCTGGAGTGGTCAGCCTGCTTCTGTACTAAGTTGATAGGTATCTTCTCCGTTAGCATCTTTGTTACTCCAGAATCCTTCAAACTATAGAATTGAAGATCTTGGTTGAATCCACAGGCTGGGCGCACATACGTGTCCCAGTATTTTGCTATTTTTCTGCTGCATACTTGTGTCCTTCCTGGACTGAATTCATAAGGTGTGTCGCTACCGCTACCGCTGAAGAGGTATAATCCGCCATTGGATAGTTCAAGATTCCGAAGAATCGGCACAATCACGTCCGGGATAGTTCTGAAACTGTCATTGTCGTTCTTGGCTATTTCGCTGCGTATGTGTACGACCTGCTTGATGAGGTCGATGTCATTGCATTTCAGTGATACGATTTCTTTTGGCCGGAGAAAACAGCAGTAGCATAACAATGACATGCACAGGTAGTTAGGGTTATTCTTTCCGAGATATTCGAAAAGCATATTCAGTTCGTGGTCGGTGAGTATGCGTCGCTTTTTCTTGGTGAGTTTCTTCGGCTTCCGTTTGATTCTGTCAAAAGGGTTGTCTGATATGAAGTCGTGGTCGATCATCCAGTTGAAGAGCATCCTGAAGAACATAAGGTAATTGTTGTATGTCCTTGGACTGATGTCCTTTCTTGAATCGACGTCATCCATCAATTCCATCGCTACCTCATAGGTAATGGCGCAGACATAGGCATCTTCAGATATGTCTTTATCTTTGAGCCACGTCTTGAACATCGAGATGTACGACCGATATGAACGCATGGAATTCTCCTCAGCTTCTTTCGCCTTGACTTTTAGGAAGAGGTCGAGCGCTTCAAACAACTTTGTCGTAGCCCTTGGCGCGATTGACGTGACGGCAGGGTTCCAGCCGAGTGCCAATCTTTCATTGATGGTGTTGATGAAAGCTTTAGCTGAAGCTCGACGTTTCGTTAATTGTTTGATTCGATTGAATTTTTTCCGGCATCTGATCATTTTGTTAGTTACCGGATCTTTGACGTACCATACTACGACCCATTCCTTGCTTTCAGAAAGTCGTGCCGGTACGTAATCGACAAAGGGTGTTGGTTTTAAGAATGACATTTTTTTTTCTTTGCACAACGCGTCAAGCGTGTCGTACAAAGAAGGAAACTGCTGCCCCGGTTGTGCCCCGTTTTTTAACGGGGAATCCGCTAACTCGTTAATATTTAACAAGTTAGCGGATTTTAGCGGAGAGAGAGGGATTCGAACCCCCGGACCCGTTAAGATCAACGGTTTTCAAGACCGCCGCATTCGACCACTCTGCCATCTCTCCAATGTCGAATTTTATTTCGCTCACTCCGGTTTTTTGTGAAGTGGAACGCAAAGGTAAGGATAATTTTTGAAAAAACAAGTACAGGTGGAGTTTTTTTGGAATCTTTTCGAAAACATTGTGGAGATATAGAAGAAACTTTGTGGGGATTCTATGTGAAAAACAACCCTATTCGCTCGCGGCAATCCACGCAGCAATCTTTTCGTCCGCGAAAATCCACATAGGAAACCACGCGGAAAAAAACTCACCAGCCGGTTGAGGGTAAAGCACCAGTCCTGCGTATCATATGCAAAGGACTTGAAAATGGATTATAACGATTACGATATTGAAGTAAGAAAAGCAAGGGTGAAAGCCCGGCTGGATGCGGCTATAGAAGAAAGCGCATTGTCAGGGGAGGACGGAATCCGTCGTGAAAGGCGAGTGTGGCCTTATGTCGCCGGCATCATTTCCGCAGCGGCGGCTGTCGTGTTGGCAGTGGTCCTTAACGTCGTGCCTCGCTCTGAAGACGAGACCGTGAACTGGGTGGAGGTGCTTACGGCCTATGGAGAGAAAAAATCAGTATTGCTTCCGGACGGTACGGTAATCTGGCTTCACAACGAATCCCGGCTTCTGTATCCGAGCGAGTTCACAGGCCGCACACGTCAGGTGTTCACATCAGGAGAAGTGTTCGCGGAGGTCGCAAAAGACAAGAAGCATCCGTTCATACTGTCTTCCAATAATGTCAATGTCAAGGTGAAGGGAACGGTTTTCAATTTCCGCTCATATCCCAAGTCCACGGAAGCAGAACTGACATTGGTGGAAGGTGCTGTAGATATGGATTTTACAGTATCCGGAATCAGGCAATCCGTAGAAATCACTCCGGGACAGGTGGTCAAGGCCGATCTGGAGAACGGAAAGGTCACGCGGACCTGCATGCAGCCGGAAAAATACGTGTCCTGGACAGAGCGTACAGCATTGTATTTCAATGATGAGACACTCCAGAATATCATAATGGAACTCCAGCGCCAGTTCGAAATCGAAGTCGTGGTCCGCAACAAGTCACTTTTGGGAAAACGCTTTTATGCGTCGTTCGTGAATGACGAGTCGCCGCTCGATATACTCAAGGCGCTCAGTGTGGATGGAGGCATGAAAGTCCTGCAGAAGGACAATACCTATTATATATCAGCAAATTAGAAATGCGAATTGAAAAATATTCATCGGCGGGTCAAATCTGAAATTATTTTATTCGTTTAATTAATAACCAATTTATGCGTAATTATTCAAGATGTAGTAAGTTGTGCTGTCTTGTCATCGCAACAGTCCTTTCGTGGCTGTTTGCGGTATCAGCCAATGCGCAGGTTTCTATGTCGCTGAAGGATGTAAGTGTACGCTCGGCAGTGGAATATCTGCAGAAAGAGTACCATTACTCGTTCACGATCGAAACAGATGACATTGACATAAACAAGCATGTGACAGTACAGGTCAAGAATGTGTCAATCGAGAATGCGCTTGACCGCATTTTCGCAGGACAGAATGTATCTTATAAGGTCAATGGAAAGAACATTTCCGTAGTAGCCAATAAACCTCAGCCGGCTCCAGCTGCAAAAACGGCAGCCAAGACCCAGGCACTGGTTTACACCGGAATCGTGTTCGACGAGAACAACTCTCCTATGGCAGGAGCGTTCGTGGTGGAAAAGGGAACTGACAATGCGGTTTCTACCGGAGTGGACGGAAAATTCTCCATTAAAGTCAAGGGAACGAGCCCGGTGCTTTCGTTCTCTTTCTTCGGTTATGAGGACAAGGACGTGCAGCTGTCATCTTCCAAGTCCAACATCGAAGTGAAGATGGAGCCTCAGGCGCTGTCGCTCGACCAGTCAGTGGTGGTCGGATATGGTACCATGACACGTAGGGACATCACTTCCGCTATCGGTCAGTTCAAGCCTAAGGCATCTGAAAGGCGTGACGTGCTTTCTGTGGACCAGCTTCTCCAGGGACGTATCGCGGGTGTGAATATCACTACCGCATCTGGTATCCCGGGAGCCAGCAGCCGTGTGAGCATCCGTGGTATCGGTTCACTCAATGCCGGTAACGAACCTTTGTATGTCATTGATGGCGTGCCAATTACTAGTACTTCAGGTGATACGGGAGCCTTTTCGCAGGGTGAGTCCATGACAGGTCTTGCAACATTGAACCCGTCCGATATCGAGTCTGTGGAGGTCCTGAAAGATGCGGCATCCGCTGCCATCTACGGTTCCCGTGCCACTAACGGTGTCATTATCGTGACCACCAAGTCGGGAAAGAAAGGCGCTCCGGTAATTTCGATTGACGCAAGCATGAGTCTCAGCCAGCAGCCGCGTCTGGACAAGCTGGATCTTGCAAGCGGCGACCTTCTGATCGAGACCTTCAACGAGGCTATCGACAATTATAACATCCAGTTCGGCAAGACTCAGGAGCGTTTCATCAATCCTATGCCTGGAAAACCGACTCATAATTGGCTTAAAGATGTGCTCCGTACGGGCTTTTCACGTAATATTACCACTTCAGTATCAGGTGGTTCCGAAAAGATAAGGTACTATGTTTCTGCGACTGCAAAGCATCAGGAAGGAACAGCATTGAGCAATGCCCTGAATCAATATAGCCTCAAGTCCAACATCTCCGGAGATATCAGAAAATGGCTTTCTTTCGGTATCAACATGCAGCTCAGCTATACCAAGAACAATCGAGTTTCTTCCGGTTACAGCGGATATAATGTCATCAAGGCTGCAGTGGAGCAGTATCCTTGGGATGAGCCGTTCCTCCCTAACGGAGACTGGGCTACATCCAAGAATGTACTCGTGAACAACAATGCCCTTCAGGCAATCAAGGAGTCCGATGTGTGGCTCAAGACCTACAGGGCATTGAGCAATGCATATTTGAATTTCCACATTGTCCCTGGACTTGATTTCAAGACATCACTGGGCGAGGATTTCTCAGCATTGGAAGAGCATGTTTATTATACGGCGAAGCATCCGGGCGGATATCCGTCGAAGGATAATCCTCAGGGAGGTTCATTGACCGACAGCCGCAAGTTACGCAGCTCTGTAATTTGGGAAAATACATTGTCATACGACAAGAAATTCAATTTCGGACTTGGACTCAACGTCGTTCTCGGTCATTCCGCACAGGTGGATGAGAACTCGATGGCTTTGCAGAGAGGTATAGGATTCCCTTCAAGTTCATTCGACGTGAACTCTGTCGCTGCGGAAATCAGCAAGGCCAATACAATCCGTACTGCTTATGCGCTCCAGTCGTTCTTCGGCCGTGTCAACTTGAACTACAAGGACCGCTATGTGGGAACTCTCACGTTGCGTGCCGACGGATCTTCCAAGTTCGCTCCTGAAAACCGTTACGGATATTTCCCTTCTGCCAGCCTCGGATGGAATGCCGACAAGGAATCTTGGTGGCATGCTGACGGCATCACCATGAAGCTCCGTGCCAGCATCGGTGCAACAGGTAACCAGGGCAACATCGGACCTTATGCATATCAGGCACTTGCATCCGGCGGTGTGAACTATAATAATGTCAATGGCCTCGGTCTCAGCACTCCTGGCAACCGTGACCTGAAATGGGAAACTGCCGTGCAGCAAGACTTGGGTATCGACATGAGTTTCTTCAAGGGCGCATTGTCTTTCACTGCCGATGTGTTCAACAAAGACACCCGCGACCTGCTCTACAGCAAGCCGACGATGATTACCACAGGATATTCCAGCTATACCTGCAATATCGGTTCAATGAACAACAAGGGTCTTGAACTCACCGTTGCCGGAAACGCCGGAAAGAAGGATTTCCGATGGAGAGGTGATTTCAATATCTCATTTGTGAGGAATAAACTGACCAAGCTCCTGGATGACAGTGACATAATCATGCCTGACTCTTTCCACGCATTGCAGGTAGGCAAGGAAGTCGGTTCATTCTACATGGTCAAGATGCTCGGCATCTACCAGCATGACGAGGATGTCCCTGAGTATCTCTATGAGAATGAGGGAGTACGTGCCGGTGACGTCATTTATGATGATTATAACGGAGATGGAAAGATTACTGCTGATGACCGTCAGATAGTGGGTTCCGCAAATCCTAAGTTCAGCGGCGGTTTCAACAATACATTCACTTGGAAGAATCTGGAACTCTCCGTGTTCATGACATATTCTTACGGACAGAGCGTATATGAATACTGGACAGGCGGTCTCAGACTCGGAAACGGTACATGGCCGCAGCTCAAGTCCGCATGTGAAGGAAGATGGACAGGTCCCGGAACCACCAACAAGACTCCTCGTGCAATTTACGGACAGAGCTGGAACAGTACCAAGTTCGTCAATACCCGCTTCCTGCACGATGCGTCATATCTTCGTCTGAGATCCATTACATTGGGTTACAATCTCCCTTCGAAGTGGATGCGCGCGATCAAGATGAACAGCGTAAGGGTATATTTCCAGTTGGACAATGCCTACGTGTTCACGAAGTGGCCTTATCTTGATCCGGAAGTGTCATATAATTCCAATGCAGCCACTTACGGTGTCGATTGGCTCAATCCTGGACAGCCTAGGACGTTCATGTTCGGTGTCAATCTTAAATTCTAATTGTCGATATGAAAAAGATAATATTAGCGCTGTTGACAGCATCCATAATAATTTCGTCCTGCGACATTTTGGATAAATATCCGCACGATGCAGTATCAAGGGACAGCGTGTCAGAAGAAGATCTGGAGCTCCTTTACACGGGTCTTTACTGCTACTCGCAGTACAAGCCTGGTTTCGAGGGATATTTCCAGAATGATATGACGGGAGGTGACTTCTTCCGTGGAGGCGGTTCCGTATGGCCGGACGCTCCGTCATGGATCAAGGACTTTTTCCTGCCTACCAACGGCTGGATCCAAGCCCCTTATACAGGATATTATGCCCTGCTTTATCAGATAAACAGCTTCATCGAAGTTGCAGAGAAAGCTCCTCAGAGTGACAAGGTCCGCCAGATGCTCGGAGTGGCATATTACTTCAGGGCATTGGATTACTATAACATTGTCACCAAATACAGGATCGCTCCTCTCATGAAGGTTACCAGCAATGATCCGCAGCCGAACTCTACCGAGGAGGCTCTTTGGGCTTTTGTCAATGAAGACCTCGAAAAAGCATTGGCGATGTGCCCTGAATATTCTACCAAATATTATGTGTCATTGCAGGCAGCCAAGGCACTTGCGGCGAGAGCATATATCGCCCAGGGCAAAAAGGCCGAGGCGGCGAAACTTGCTGATGAACTCATAGCTGATCCGCTGTTCGCACTGGATGATTTTTCCAAGATTTTCCGTGGCGAGGCCAATTCAGAGGTAATATTCACATTTGCCAACTTGCCGGAAGAGAACGGTATCAAATTCGCTGGCGAATTCTTGCAGCCTGCTACTATTTATGTGCCTGTGCCAGAGGTGATTGCATTGTTTACTGATAACGACAAGAGAAAGTCCATCTCGATAACGGTGGACGGAAGCGAAACTGTATTGAACAAGTATATCAACAAGTCATCCTCAGACCCTATCATCATCTCCCGTCTTGCAGAGATGTATCTTATCAGTGCAGAGGGCAAGGGTCTTGCCGGAGGCGGTCTCGCCAGACTCAATGAGCTCAGGCGTGTGCGCGGTCTTCAGGATCTTTCACCTGCACCGAAGAGCGAGGAGGAATTCATTGATGCGATACTCGCAGAAAGACGTCTGGAGTTCCTCGGAGAGGGATTCAGATGGTATGACCTCGTCCGTACCGGCAGATATATGAAGAAAACAGGTCTTCCTGAGAAATATACAGTTTTCCCTATTCCTCAGAAACAGCTGGATTTGAATACTGTCAATCTGCATCAGAATGAACTTTGGAAATAACGATATGAAAATATTAAACAGAATATGGCTGGCTGCCAGCATGTTGGTACTCTGCGCAGCTTGCGACAAGGCTCAGGACACGGATTTCCTGTATGAGCCGACTACGGAAATCGGAAAGACTTTCGTGGACAAATGCCAGGAGGTGGCGAGAGTGTTTAAGGACACATCTTTCGTGGTGGCTGTGGGAGTTGAGGAGACTGACTTGCATCTCCAGACAATGGAAGGATATGTGCAGCAGATATGTATCCTCCGCATTGACACCAAGACTCCGGGCCTGAAAGTGAAGGTAGCGATGCCTTACAACAGCAATTCCATCTCGGACGGCTGGAGAAAACAGACATTGACAGATATGGCGGCCGCTATGGACAAGAGCCGCGCGAGAGTCGTAGGTATGATCAACGGAGATTTCTGGAATATCAACACTCCGATCAATCCGAGAGGTCCCGTGCATCGTGGAGGAACGATTGTCTCGTCAGCATGGGACTATAACCCGAATGTCGAGCAACAGGCTCTCAGCTTCGTCGGAGTCGGTTTCGACAACAAGATGGTGATTGCCGAGCGTGCAAAATACGAGGAGATGAAAACCAGTCTGAAGGAATGTACAGGCGCAGGTCTGATCCTTCTGTCAAACGGTTATTTCTCTGGAACTGAATGGGTTGAAAGAGACCCGCGTACCGCTATCGGATATACGGATGACGGCATCGTGTATTTCCTGACGGCTGACGGACGAAGGACATTCGGTGCCGCAGGCCTTACCTATAAGGAGATGGCATACATGTTCCAGTCTCTCGGATGTTCCGGTGCGGCAAATCTGGACGGCGGCGGTTCGGCGCAATTCCTAGTGCGTCACCCTATCGCACAGGTGTTCCAGATTCGCAACCATCCTGCTGACGGTGCTGAAAGACCGGTAGTATCAGGCTGGGCCGTAACAGTAGATGAACCATAATAATTGATGACAATGAAAAGAATAATATTGATACTTCAGATGGCTCTGCTGCTTGTTGGCGCAGCGTCTTGTTCGGACTCCGCATCGGGGAACGGGCTTGCTGCGGAGCCGGAGCTGATATCCATAATCCCTGTATCCGGAGCGTCCGGATGTACAGTCATAATTTCCGGAGTGAATTTCGCTGCGGAACAGTCTGCAAACAAGGTCTTTATGGACGGAAAAGAGGCACAGGTCGTGTCTTCTTCCAAGAACAGAATCCGGATAGTGACCCCGGAACATGCTGACGGAAAGGTAGATGTGAAAGTTTCCGTGAACGGTACAGAGGTTTCCGGCTTGGACTTCACTTATGTGACACTCGCTGAGCCGGAGGTGAAGATTACCGCGTTGAGGCCGTCTTTCGGTTTCGTAGGGGACAATGTCACCATCCTCGGAGAAAACTTTTCTGATGAGTTGGCCGACATGTCAGTTACCTTCGACTGCGTAAAGGCGAATATTCTTACGACATCATCTTCAGCATTGTCAGTAACAGCACCTGAACACGCACGCGGACGCGTTACCGTGGAAGTGAAGAACGGTACCAAGACGGCTGTTGCGGAGTTCACTTACGTGGAACTGATGGTAGAGAAGTCCACTCCTTCAGAGGGCGGCGCCGGAACTATCGTGACCATCTACGGTGAAGGCTTCAGCGAGGAGCTTGCGAACAATGTGGTTATGGTCGGCGACCAGGTCCTGACTGTTACGGAAGCTACCGCCACGACATTGAAAGTGGAGATGCCTGCACTCGGAACCGGTACTTATACATTTACCGTGAAGGTGGGCGAGAGAGTCTGCACAGGCGGCTCATTTACCGTGGCTCCTCTGTGGTATGTGGAGACTGTAGCTGGAAGTTCTGTCCGCGGAACAAAGGACGGAATCGGTAAGGCTGCCAATCTGGAAACTGTCCAGCATCTCGCGATGGGACCTGACGGCAAAGTTTGGTTCACTTCGCGTGGAGGAGCAGGAAGGGATGCCATCAGGACACTGGATCCTAAGACTTGGGAGGTCAAGACGGTTATCGGCATTGACAATGCACTCATCAAGAATACTCATCCATGGGGCTCTACATTCGATTCCAAAGGTGATTATTATGTTGCAGGCAAAGCAGCTGGCAAGGTATTCAAGCTTGCCGCTGGAACCAATGAAATCAGCGTATTGCCGCTTCCGGCACATAAACTGACTACCAATCCGATGTGCGTGCTTACTGATGCGCAGGACAATCTGTATTTGCTGAACCGTGATGCCGGAACTGAAGCTAAACCAAGCTATATTTCGATATATGACAAGAATCTTGTGCTGAAGCATGATTGGCCTGTCAAGTTGTTTGCTGAACACATGGCGTGGAACAAGGACAAGACTAAACTTTACATTGGCACAACTGGTGCTCCGTTCGGAATTTTCGAATTCGATCCTGCTACGGGAGAGATGAAGAAAATCGCCGGTACTAAGGATAAGCCTGCCAATGCAGCGGCTACGACCGACGGCGAACCGGGCAATCCTCTTACTGCGACTATCGGCCAGATAGAAGGTATGGCTGTCGATGCAGAAGGTAACCTGTGGTTCTCCGATGTGACTACTGCTACAGTCCGCGTATTGGTCCCAGGGAAAGGTGGAGACTATACCAAAGGAACCGTCAAGACTCGTGCGGGTATGAATTTCGTGCCGAAATATCCTGGAGTTGACGGACTGGGCACCAACGCCGGATTCAAATATCCTTGCGGATTGCTTCCGATGTCAGACGGTTCAATGCTGCTTGCGGATGGAACCGGCTTTACCATAAGAAGGATATACTCAAAATAAGCGTATATGAAAAAATCGATAATTTTAGCGGCAATGGCACTTGTAACACTTGCAAGTGCCTGCCAAGATGATAAATACGTCGCCAATGTGACGGAACTCAGCCTTGTGCGCATGGACCCTGAAAGCGGATATTCCGGCGCCATCGTGAGAGTTCTCGGACGTAATTTCAGTGAAAAGGCGAAGGACAATGTGGTTCTTATCGGCGGTAAAGAAGCCAAAGTGCTGGACGCCAACAAATGGGACCTTACAATCGTGGTTCCTGAAAATGAACCGGCTGAGTATGAGGTGGAGGTGACTACACCTGCAGGCAAGGCAGGCGGAATCAAATTCCTCTACAAGGAAAAGCCTGAGCATGTGTACCTTGCTTCCATTTATGCTGGAAAGGTAGGAACAAATGCTTCTGAAGACGGAGTGGCCACCTCTGCGACATTCTCATCCCCAGAAGGTATCATCCCTGCCGGTGACGGCAGTTACTACATTCTGCAGAGAGGTTCGTTCGCTATCAGAAAAATGGATTCTTTCGGTAGGGTAACTACTGTGAAGACATCTGGCGCGGAACTTCACCATCCTTGGCAAGGTGCAGTCGCTCCGTCGGGAGAACTGTACTTCTGCAACAAGAGTAGCAACCAGCTCGTGAAGATGGATGCTGCCGGAGTTGTAAAAGTTGTTTCAGGATTTACCTTGCAGAACCCTATGGGTGTAAAATTCGATGCTGACGGCTTCGGATACCTCTCCAACAGAAACACTGACGGCGGCCAGGTAATCAAGTTCAAGGACGATGCCGTGGTGAAGATTTATAGTATTCCTATGCCTACATGTTCTGCCGTGGATGCTGCTGGAAGAGTTATCGTCGGCACTGAAGACTCCGGCTATCTTTACATGATAGACAAAGACGGCGAAATCAAGCAGATTGCAGGAGAAGGAAATGCCAAGGGCTCCAAGGGAGACGGCGTTCCGGGCGACCTGCTCGGCAAGAGTACAATCGGCAAGGTGAACGGAATCTGGTGCGCAAAAGACGGTGCATTGTATTTCTGCGATGTGACTGCACAGGCTGTAAGAAAACTCACTCCGGGAGCAGGCGGTGATTATTCCAAAGGCAAACTTGAAACTATTGCGAGCGGTTTTTGGCCTTCTGATGTCGTAGTTTCTGAGGATTGTGCGAAAATTTTCGTAACTTCGGCGACCACGAATACCATCAGACTCATAGAAATCATCTGAAATGACGGAAAAGAATCTTGTCAGCAAACTGAGACGAGGGGATAAAGCGAGTTTCGATGAGCTTTTCAACAGGTACTTTGAGCAGTGCTTCACTTATGCGGTGTCACTGCTCAAGGACCCTGACGCGGCTGAAGATGTGGTTCAGAACGTGTTTCTGAAACTCTGGTCCGGCCGCGAACGTCTCGATTCTTCCAGACAGTTCAGGAGTTATCTTCTGACAGCTGTCAGGAATGAGTCCATAAGCTGGCTTCGTGCCAAGTTTGTTGCTGACAGGGAACGCCGTCCGGTTCAGGAACCTGTGGATGAAACCCAGAATATCCTGAACTCCATATCAGCGCTCGAACTTGATGCCACTATTTCGGCCGCCGTAAGCCGACTTCCGGAAAAGCGGCGTCAAGTATTCGAGAAACGCAGGCTTGAGGGGAAGACGGTGGACCAGATTGCCGAGGAAATGAATCTTTCTCCCAAAACGGTGGAAAGGCATCTTACATTGGCTCTGAAGGATTTGCGACATGTGATTTCATAAACACAAAAACTATAGAAAATGTTTTCTTTACTGCTTATCGCACTGCTGCAGCTGCAGCCGATACAGATGCTCCGGGAAGATCCTGACAGGGCCGGAGTGAACACTCACCCTTACGAATTCGGAAAAGTTCAGACGACACCGGCTCCTAAGGGATATGAACCCGTATATATCAGTCATTACGGACGTCATGGCTCCAGAGTGAACTGGGGACTCTCGAATTACACTTATGTAATCGACATCCTGGAAAAGGCGGACAGCGCCGGCATTCTTACGTCGGAAGGCGAAGGCCTTCTGCAGGAGGCGAAGAAGGTGGCCGAAGTTCATCACGGAGCAAACGGGCATCTGACCCGCCTTGGCGAGAAAGAGCACCGGATGATAGCGGAAAGGATGTACAGGAACTATCCGGAAGTGTTCCGCAAGGGCAGCGGACTGATAAGAGTAGAAAGCAGTACCGTGCACCGTTGCCTTGTCAGCATGGCCAACTTCGTCGGAGAACTCATCCGCCTGCAGCCGGGACTTCAGTTCGAGATAGACAGTGATGACGTCATCATGTCGTATATCAGCAACGGAGCCTCCAAAGAACAGAATGAGGCTTCGAAAGTGATGCTTGAACCATTGAAGCATGTGCAGACTGATACCGTGAAGGTCATGGCGTCATTGTTCACCGACCCGCAGGCTGCAAGGCAGTTCGTGCACAATGCGGACAAGTTCCAGACGAAAATCTGGGAGGTCGCCAGAATCGCACGGTCGTCAGGAGTCGAGACCAATGTTTACAGACATTTGCCGGAAGACGTCATCTACAAATGGTGGGACTACAGCAACCGCGAACTTTATATCAGGCACGGGAACTCCGTGGAATTCGGAAAGGAAAGGATGAAAAACACGGAACCGCTTGTGAATGACATTGTTGCGAAAGCTGATGAGGCCCTGGCATCCGGACATTATGCTGCCGACTTGAAGTTCGGACACGACTATCCGCTCATGGCATTGGCCGGATACCTGCATCTGAGCGGAGTGGGCGAGAGACTGTCTTTCGATGAGATACCGCAGAAATGGAATGATCCGATGAACATCCCTCTTGCGTCAAATCTCCAGATGATATTCTACCGGAGCTGCAAGTCGCCGGACGTGCTGGTCAAGTTCGTGTATAATGAGAAGGAACGCACCATCGCGGAACTGGATGCTGTCTCCGGAGTTTACTACAGATGGGAAGATGTCAAGAAGTTCATTGACGGAAGAAAATAAGTTTATAAGTTTATAAGAAAAATATCATGATGAAAAGCAGAATGTTGGCGACAGCAGTCGCTTCTGTGACAATGCTTGCTATGGCATTTGTCGCAAACGCCGGACAGCCGGAGAAAGATGGATTGGTATATCACGATGCCACGGAGTTTCTGATTGGAGGAAAAGCCACTCAGGAGACATTGACCCCTTATGACAGGCTTCCTGCCTCTTATGAAAAGACCACAAGGCCTGAACTTTGGAGACACGGACATCATTCTGCGGGTATCTATGTGCGTTTCCGCACGGATTCCCCGATTATCAAGGCCAGATGGACTTCGCTTTACGGAGCGTACATGAACCACATGGCCCCATCCGGAATCAGAGGCCTTGACCTCTATGTGCTCGACGAGGGAAAATGGTATTTCACCGGCGTAGGCAGACCTTCAAAGAATGACAAGACTTCGGAGTATGTGCTCGTGAAGAACATGGAGCGCAAGGAACGTGAGTACATGATCTATCTGTCTCTGTATGACGGAGTCACATCACTTGAAATCGGGGTGGACAAGGCCAGCGTCATCGGCAAGCCTCAGGTGGACAGCCCGAGAAGAGGATGCCCGATAGTGATGTACGGCACAAGTATCCTCCAGGGAGGCTGCGTGTCACGTCCGGGAATGGCTAATACTTCATTGCTTGAGAGAGCTCTCGATATGGAAGTCATCAACCTCGGCTTCAGCGGCAATGCCCTCCTCGATCTGGATATCGCCCAACTGATGGCATCGGTGGAGACACCTGCGCTCTATGTTCTGGACAATGCTCCGAACTGCAAGGCTGACCGCATCGAAGCTCATAGTGTGGAATTCTTCCGCGTTCTCCGTGATGCGCATCCTGACGTTCCGGTGGTTATCGTGGAGCATCCGCTTTATCCGACAATGCGTCTGGACATTGGCGAGCGCGAGGATATCATCGCAAGGAACAATGCCCAGAAAGCGTTCTATGAAACGCTCCGCAAGTCGGGCGAGAAGCGTGTATATTATGTTTCCGCTGAGAAACTCCTGGATGAAATGAAAGAGGGAACCGTGGATGGAGACCATTTCACAGACCTCGGCGTGACCTATTATGTGAAGGCAGTCCTGCCGACAATCAAGAAAGCGCTCAAGGCTTCTCCCAACAAGGTCGGAAAGTAATCTCCTAAAATGATTTTATAGAAATATTGCACTCCGGCTTTTTGGTTATGCCGCGAATTAAGAGTATATTTGTGCCGCTTTACAGCAGATACAGATATACTCTTATATTATTATATGAACCGAACGCGAAAATCTTTGATTGTATGAAAGTCGGAATCATAATGGGCTCCACCAGTGACTACGAAGTTATGTCCGGAGCCGAAGAAATGCTCAAAGCGCTCGATATCCCATTTGAAAAGAGGGTTGTAAGCGCGCATAGGACACCGGATCTTATGTACGAGTATGCGAAGACTGCTAAAGCAAGGGGCATCAGTGTCATCATCGCCGGAGCCGGCGGGGCAGCTCACCTGCCTGGAATGGTGGCAGCCATGACTACACTTCCTGTTATCGGTGTCCCGGTCAAATCACGAGCCCTGAACGGCTTGGACTCACTTCTTTCGATAGTTCAGATGCCTGGTGGCGTGCCTGTTGCGACAGTGGCCATCAACGGTGCCAAGAACGCAGCCCTGATAGCTGCCTCGATACTTGCACTGCAGGATGAGGGCGTATCTGCAAGACTTGAAAAATTCCGACAGGAACAGACGGACTCCGTTCTTAAAGCTGAAATCTAAACCATAATCAGATGACAAGAAAAATAGGCATAATCGGAGGCGGGCAACTCGGTCTTATGATCGCAGAGGAAGCCCACCGCCAAGGTGCCGCTGTCTATGCGCTGGACCCGTCTCCGGATGCTCCTGCATTTGCAGAATGCGACGGCCATATAGTCGCAGCCTACGATGACCTTGACGCATTGGAAAAACTCGGGGACATGACCGACGTGCTCACCTACGAGTTCGAGAATGTTCCGGGTGACATCCTTCGCCACCTGGAGGGAAAATACAATATCCCTCAGGGCATTGCGCCGCTTTTCGACTCCCAGGACAGACTGCGCGAGAAGAACAATGCGAAACGTCACGGACTTCCCGTACTTGAATATATTCCGCTTCCGGCCTGCTCTTCCGACGAGGACTGCGCCGAGGTTCCATGTCAGCTGACCGACGAGCAGCGCATAGAGGAACTCACTGCGGCCGTGAAGAAAATCGGTATGCCTTGCGTGCTCAAAACCAGAAGACTTGGCTATGACGGTCATGGTCAGGTAGTTATAAAATCAGAAAATGATATTGCAGCAGCTGCTGACATGCTCCGCGTTCCTTGCATTCTCGAAGCGTTCATCCAGTTCGACTACGAATGCAGCGTGATTCTGGTAAGAGACGGAAAAGACACCGTCCATTTCCCGATAGGCCGCAACATCCACAAAGGCGGAATCCTCGACCTGTGCATCGTGCCGGCCGGGACATTGTATGAAACTGCCGGCGGAAAGAAGCCTGCGGAAAACCAGCTCTGCAGCCGCATTGTCAATGCCTGTGAACATTTTATGGAGGGATGCGACTATCGCGGAATTCTCGCCATCGAGCTGTTCGTCAAGGGCAATGACTTCATTTTCAATGAAATGGCTCCGCGTCCTCACAACAGCGGACACTATACCATAGAGGGATGCACTTCATCCCAGTATACCGAACTCTGTCATTTCCTGCTCGGAAAAGCATTGCAGAAGCCAGAACTGGTGGCGCCGACAGTGATGAAAAACATTCTGGGACAGGACCTTGAAGCGGCGTGGAAAATCATTGACACAGCTCATGCGGAGCATTGGCAGAATCCTGCATCGGTTCCTGTGAGCAATTCGGCGAAGAGGGAGAATGCGTATTGCGGCGAGGCCGGCAGGGGAGTGTTCGTGCATATATACGGCAAGACGGAATCGCGCCCGAAACGCAAGATGGCCCATATTACATTCGTGCCGATGACATTGGCGGAATATGAAAAAGACTGGGCGGACAAATTCGTAAAATAAAAAACAAATATACAGATGGCAAACTACCGGATTTTTGTAGAAAAGTATCCTGAATTTCAGGTGGAGGCAGGCAGCCTCAAGGCAGAGTTGAATGAGAACCTTCAGCTTGACCTTCAGTCACTTAGACTTCTCAATGTCTATGACCTCTTCGGATTTACTCCTGAACTCCTCGAAAAGAGCCGTTACAGCGTGTTCGGAGAGATCGTGACCGACAATGTCTCAGATGAATGTGACCTGACAGGAACCAAATACATCGCAGTGGAATATCTCCCTGGACAGTTCGACCAGAGAGCAGCTTCTGCAGTGGACTGCGTTCACCTCATTGACCCGAAAGCCGACGTCCATATCAAGAGTTCCAAGCTCATTGTCCTGAGCGCGGATGTCGATGAGCAGACCATCGCCAAAATCAAGCATTACTATATCAATGCTGTGGAGTCCCGTGAGAAAGACCTCAGCAAACTCACTGATACTGAGCATGCTGCGGTAAAGCCGGTGCCGGTGCTCGAGGGTTTTGTCAATATGAAGGAAGAGGACCTGGAGCCGTTCTGCCGCAAGATGGGACTGGCGATGAATGCCGATGACCTTCGTGAGGTGGTGAAATACTTCACGGAAGAAGGCCGCGACCCTAACGAGACTGAACTCCGCATATTGGACACATACTGGAGCGACCATTGCCGTCACACCACTTTCACCACCGAACTTGAAGAAATCGGGGTGGAGGAGTCCTTCATGAAAGAGGAAATAGACGGTACATTGAACCTGTACCTGAAAATGAGAAAGGAACTCGGTCGCGAGAACAAGGGCCTGAACCTGATGGATATGGCGACAATCGGAGGCAGGTATCTGCGCAAGGCCGGCCTTCTGGACGATATGGAAGTCAGCGAGGAGAACAATGCCTGCAGCATCTACGTGGACGTGGATGTGGACGGGAAACTCGAGAAATGGCTTCTCATGTTCAAGAACGAAACCCATAACCATCCTACTGAAATAGAGCCGTTCGGAGGTGCAGCCACCTGTCTTGGAGGCGCTATCCGTGACCCTCTTTCAGGTCGTTCCTATGTATATCAGGCAATGCGCGTGACAGGTGCTGGCGATATCTACAAGCCTGTGTCTGAGACACTTCAGGGCAAGCTCCCGCAGTGCGTGATTACCAAGAAGGCTGCCCACGGATATTCCAGCTACGGAAACCAGATCGGTCTCGCCACCACTCACGTAAGGGAAATCTACGATGAAGGTTATCTGGCCAAGAGACTTGAAGTAGGTGCCGTAGTCGGTGCAGTGAAAGCGGACAAGGTGCGTCGTGAGTCACCGGTGCCGGGCGACGTGGTGCTTCTTCTCGGAGGAAGAACCGGCCGTGACGGAATCGGAGGCGCTACGGGTTCATCCAAGGAGCATACTGAAGAGTCGCTCGAGACCTGCGGAAGTGAGGTCCAGAAGGGCAATGCCCCGGAGGAGAGAAAACTCCAGAGGCTGTTCCGCCGTCCGGAAGTTACCAAACTCATCAAGAAGTCCAATGACTTCGGAGCTGGCGGTGTGAGCGTGGCCATCGGAGAACTTACCGACGGTCTGGATATCTATCTGGACAGAGTGCCTGTGAAATATAACGGATTGAATGCCACTGAGTTGGCTATCAGTGAGTCACAGGAAAGAATGTCAGTGGTGGTGGAAGCCAAGGACGAGAAACAGTTCATGGAATACTGCCACAGCGAGAACATTGAAGTAACTCATGTCGCCGACGTCACCGATACACAGCGTATGAGAATGTTCTATGGCGACAAGGTAGTGGCTGACCTCCAGAGAAAATTCATTGACAGTGCCGGCGCGAAGCATTATGCGAAAGCTGAAATCGCGGCTGTCGAGGAGAAGAATCCGTTCAGAAGAAAGGTTGAGGGAGAGTCATTGAAAGAGAAAATGGTGAACAACCTCAGCGACCCTAACGTGGTGAGCCAGAAGGGCCTTATAGAGATGTTCGACTCCACGATAGGCCGCTCTACAGTGCTTATGCCTTATGGTGGAGAACTGCAACTTACTGAAACTCAGGTGTCTGTGCAGAAACTCCCTACCGACGGATATACGAATACAGCCAGCATGATGGCCTTCGGATTCAATCCGGTCATCTCCAAATGGAGCCCATATCATGGCGCGGCATACTCGATGGTCGAGGCCTGCGCGAAAGTGGTGGCAGCCGGTGCGCATTACGAGAAAATGAGGTTTTCATGCCAGGAATACTTCGAGAGAATGACACATTGCCCTCAAGTCTGGGGCAAGCCTATGAGCGCCCTGCTCGGCTCCCTGAAGATGCAGATCGAGCTAGGACTCCCGTCTATCGGCGGCAAGGACTCGATGAGCGGAACCTTCGAGCATATCAATGTCCCTCCTACATTGATCTCCTTCGGAGTGACTACTGTCAATGCAGAGAAAGTCATTTCGCCTGAACTCAAGTGGGAAGGCAACAGGCTCTACCTCGTAAAGCATACTCCGCTGAAGAACTATATGCCTGATGTAGAGCAGCTTAAAAAGAACTGGAAGTTCGTCGAGGAACAGATTGAGAGCGGCAATGCGGTTTCCGGCTGGGCTGTCGGATTCGGCGGTGTGGCTGAAGGCCTCTGCAAGATGTCATTCGGAAACGCCTTCGGTGTGGATGTGAATCTCCCTGAAAATGAACTGTTTGACTATAGTTACGGCTCCATCATTCTCGAGACAGAGTCAGACATTGACTTCGAAAACGCTCAGTTTATCGGAATCGTGACCTCAGGAATCGACGGCGCTCTCCGTGTCAATGGAAAGAACATCTCCATCGACGCTCTCCAGAACAGTGCCTTCGAGAAATTTGAAAAAGTATATCCGGCCACAAGCAAGCCTGACATGAAGCGCCTTCTGCCTAAGGGTATGGAGGGTGTCAAGCCGTTCAAGGCCAAGAAGATAGACCTCAAGTACAAGGGCGAGAAGATAGCGGAACCGGTGGCATATCTCCCTGTGTTCCCGGGAACGAACTGTGATTACGATACTGCAAAAGCCTTCCGCAAGGCAGGTGCAAAAGTGAAGATGAGCGTGTTCCGCAACCTTACGGAGCAGGACGTCTTCGACTCCATAGACGAGATGAAACGCAATATCGACGAGTGCCAGATTCTCGCGTTCTGCGGCGGTTTCTCTGCCGGAGACGAGCCGGACGGAAGCGGAAAATTCATTGCCAATGTCCTTAACAATGAGAAGATTGCGGCAGCCATCGAGGCTCTGATTGCACGAGGCGGACTCATTTTGGGTATCTGCAACGGCTTCCAGGCACTCGTGAAATCCGGACTTCTCCCTTACGGACATCTCGGATGCGTAACCAAGGATTCCCCGACATTGTTCCGAAACGATATCAACAGGCACATCTCGCAGATGGCATTTACTCGTGTTGCCAGCGTGAATTCGCCTTGGCTCAGTGGCATGAATATCGGTGACGTGTATGCGATCCCGGTCAGCCATGGAGAGGGTAAATTCGTTGTGAATGAACAGCTTGCAAAGGAACTGTTCGAGAACGGGCAGGTGGCGTTCCAGTATGCGGAGCCTATCGACGAGGCTGTGTCAATGGCTTCTCCGTCCAACCCGAACGGTTCGTACTACGCGATCGAGGGCATCATCAGCAAGAACGGTCAGATTCTCGGAAAGATGGGCCACTCTGAACGTTACGAGACCAATCTGTTCAAGAACATTGCCGCGAACCTGGAGCAGCCTCTTTTCGACAATGCGGTAAGATATTTCAGAGGTGAATAGGCTGTTCGGATAATAAAGCGACTTGCAATATGACAAAAGAAGAAAAAATCTACGACGGAGTGTCAATAAAGATTTATGCCACGGATGACCCTGAAAAGGTAATCGTGAACTTTACTGACGACATCACGGCGTATTACAAGATAAAAAAGGCTATAATAAAGGATAAGGGCCTGTACTGCAACGGAATATCGTCAATGATTTCCAAGGTTCTGGCAGATGCCGGGGTGCCTGTACATTTCATTGAGAAGATTTCCGACACGGAGCAGCTGTGCAGAAAGGCGAGCGTGATTCCGATGGAAGTCATTGTCCGGAATGTGATAGCGGGGTCCATGGCGCAGCGCCTCGGGCTGAAGGAAGGCATTGTCCCGTCTGAGCCGGTTTACGATATCTGCTACAAGTCTGAGGAGCTCGGAGACCCGATTATCAATGATTATCACGCAGTTGTACTCGGTCTGGTGACCAAGGAGGAACTCGCTGAGATCTATGAAATTTCGAAGAAGGTCAATGATGTCCTCCGTCCCGTTTTCGACAAGGCCGGCATAATACTGGTGGATTTCAAAATCGAATTCGGCAGGCTTCCTGACGGCTCGTTGGTGGTGTCTGACGAAATTACTCCGGACAGTGCGAGGTTCTGGGACAAGGCTACCGGCGAGAAACTGGACAAGGACCGTTTCCGTCAGGACAGCGGCAAGGTGGGAGCAGCGTACCGAACTGTATATGAGAGACTTGGAACGATATTGAACAAGTAATCTTCAAAAAGAACTATGACAATCAAGGAAAAGATAATGAGCGGTTCCGGAATCGGGGAGCCTTTCCGCGGACTTCACGAGGAATGTGGCGTGTTCGGCGTCTGGGGCGTACCGAGGGCGGCCGAAATCACATACTACGGGCTGCATTCGCTTCAGCACCGTGGTCAGGAAGGTTGCGGAATAGTTTCTGTCAATGCAGAGGGTCAGCTTCGCCGTGTGAAGGGTCTGGGACTCGTTACTGAGGTGTTCAACAACGACAATCTCTCCACATTGCAGGGAAACATGGCGATAGGTCATGTCCGTTATTCCACTACAGGTGGAGGCGGAATCGAAAACGTCCAGCCTTTCCTGTTCAGACACAACTCCGGAGACTTCGCATTGGCCCATAACGGCAATATCGTGAACTCTCTCCAGTTGCGTAAGTACCTCGAGGACAGGGGCAGTCTGTTCCAGTCCACTTCTGACAGCGAGATATTGGCTCACCTTATCAAGAAAGATCCGCTGGAGCGCAAGAGTCCGAGGATTTTCCCGATTATGGAGGCCCTGAATATGATTGAGGGCGCTTTCGCTTTCCTGATTATGACGCAGAACAGGATTTACGCCTGCAGGGACAAATATGGCTTGAGGCCTCTTTCCATCGGCCGTATCGGGGACGGTTATGTGATCAGCAGTGAGACCTGCGCGTTCAGTACTATAGGTGCGGAATATGTGCGCGATGTCGAGCCTGGTGAAATAGTGACCATCGACCATCACGGTCTGCGTTCGAGAAAATATTCTGAATATCAGCGTCATGCGATGTGCGCGATGGAATACATCTATTTCTCTCGTCCGGACAGCGATATAGAGAATATGAATGTCCATGCTTTTCGCAAGGAGTCCGGAAAGCTTCTGTTCAAGGAGTCGCCTGCAGATGCCGATATTGTGGTAGGTGTTCCGGATTCAAGTCTCAGTGCTGCAATGGGTTACGCTGAGGCGAGCGGTCTGCCGTATGAAATGGGTCTCATAAAGAACAAATATATAGGAAGGACATTTATCCAGCCGTCCCAGGAGATGAGGGACAAGGGCGTGAAGATGAAACTTTCGCCGGTGAGGAGTATTGTGAACGGCAAGAGGGTGGTGCTGATAGACGACTCTATCGTGAGAGGAACAACCTCCAGGAGGATTGTCAGGATGTTGCGTGAGGCCGGTGCGTCTCAGGTTCATGTCCGTATAGCAAGTCCGATGATCAAGTTCCCTTGTTTCTATGGTGTGGATATTTCCACTTATGATGAGCTTCTGTGTGCAAGGCGTACGCTCGATGAGGCCAGACAGGCGATAGAGGCTGATACATTGGCCTTTATCTCGGAGGATGCGATGTACAAGGCCGGCAAGCGCGGCGACTTGTGCCTGGCTTGTTTCAACGGCAATTATCCGACGTCGCTCTATGCAAGCCTCGAGGACGCCAACAAAGAAGGCAAGTTCTAGAGGGGGAAGCCAATGTCGGCATCAACCGACGCGGATTTCCAAGCACCACCGGTGATCTTGGGACAACTCCCGCGAGAGAGAATGTAAAATTGAAAAACAAAAAATATTTGTGCTATGGCAGTAGATTATGAGAAGGCAGGCGTAAGCCTCGAAGCCGGATACGACGTAGTAAGACGTATCAAGAAACACGTTTCTTCCACCTCCCGTACAGGCGTGATGGGTAATATCGGGTCGTTCGGCGGAATGTTCGACCTCTCGGCTCTGAACATCAAGGAGCCTGTTCTGGTAAGCGGTACCGATGGCGTCGGCACCAAACTCAAACTCGCATTCGCAATGGACAAGCACGACACTATCGGCATCGATGCAGTGGCAATGTGCGTGAACGACGTGCTCGCACAGGGAGCAGAACCTCTCTTCTTCCTCGACTATGTGGCAGTCGGAAAAAACATTCCTTCCAAGGTCGAGGCCATCGTCTCAGGCGTTGCTGAAGGCTGTCGTCAGGCCGGATGTGCACTTATTGGCGGCGAAACAGCCGAGATGCCAGGCATGTACGAGGACGGAGAATACGACATCGCCGGCTATACCACCGGAGTCGTTGAAAAATCCAGACTCATTGATGGAACTAAAGTCAAGGAGGGTGACGTGCTCGTGGGAATCGCTTCTTCCGGCGTTCACTCAAACGGCTTCAGCCTCGTCCGCAAGATATTCTCAGACGCGGCTCTGGACCTTCACACAGTCTATCCTGAACTCGGCGACAAACCACTCGGTGAAGTGGCATTGACCCCGACCAGAATTTATGTGAAACAGGTCCTCGACGTCATCCGCAACTGCGACGTCCACGGAGTGGCGCACATCACCGGCGGCGGCTTCGACGAGAACATCCCGCGCATCCTCAAGGAAGGCCAGGGCATTCACGTGGATGAAGGCACTTGGGAGATTCTTCCGATTTTCCGTTTCCTCGAAAAACACGGCAAGATCGCTCACCGCGAAATGTTCAACATCTACAATATGGGTGTCGGAATGGTGCTCGCTATGGACGAGTCCGAGGCTCAGAAGGCTATCGACATCCTCGCTTCCCACGGCGACAAGGCTACAGTCATCGGCCGCGTGACCGATACTCCGGGCGTGGATATCGCTCTGTTGTAGAATTTTATGGACCTGCTGCTTCATAGGTGGCGGATCTGGTTCAGATGCCCGTTGCGGCGTGAAATATTATTGATATAACATATTATTGAAATGAAAGCATTAGTCAGCGTAAGTGATAAGACCGGCGTAGTAGAATTCGCCAAGGGTCTGGTCGCTCTCGGATGGGAAATTCTCTCCACGAGCGGCACAATGAAACTCCTGAAAGAGTCAGGTGTTCCGGTTACAAGTGTAAGCGACGTTACAGGTTTTCCTGAAATCTGCGACGGCCGCGTGAAAACCCTCCACCCGAAAATCCACGGAGCCCTTCTTGCCCGCCGCGACATTCCTGAGCATATGAAAGAGCTGAAGGACAATGACATTGACACTATCGACCTCGTGTGCGTGAACCTCTATCCGTTCCGCGAAACCATCGCAAAGCCGGATGTGACAATGGAAGATGCAGTCGAGCATATCGATATCGGAGGTCCGTCAATGCTCCGCAGCGCTGCCAAGAACTGGGAATCTGTAACCGTAGTCTGCAACCCTGCTGACTATGAGACGATTCTCTCTGAAATCAAGGCCGACGGCAACACCACCCGTGAGACCCGTCTGAAACTTTCTGCCAAGGCATATACGCACACCGCAGAATACGACATGGCGATTTCCACATATATGCGTGCACAGGCAGGCCTTCCTGAGAAACTTTTCCTCGAGTACGACCTGAAGCAGGAACTCCGTTACGGCGAAAACCCTCACCAGGAGGCCAAGTTCTTCGCAAGCACAGTGAAAGAGCCATTCTCTCTCGCAACTGCCGAACAGCTCAATGGTAAAGAATTGTCTTACAACAATATACAGGATGCCAATGCTACATTGAATATCGCCCGCGAATTCGACGAGCCGTTCTGTGTAGGCGTAAAGCACATGAACCCTTGCGGAAGCGCTACCGGCAAGACTATCGCCGAGGCATGGAAAAAGGCATACGAGGCTGACAAGACCAGTATCTTCGGCGGTATCGTGGCAGCAAACAGGGAGATTGACCTGGAAACTGCACAGATGCTGAAGCCTATTTTCCTCGAAATCGTGATGGCTCCTTCGTTCGCGCCTGACGCCCTCGAGTTGCTCTGCACCAAGAAGAACCTCCGCGTTCTGAAAGTCGATATGAGCAAGGACAATACCGTCCGCAAGCAGTACGTGAGCATGAACGGCGGAATGCTGGTTCAGGACAGGGATATAAATACCAAGCCTGTTTCAGCTGAGCAGTGCGTTACCGAGGCCAAGCCTACTGCTGAGCAGCTCGCTGACCTCGAGTTCGCATGGAAGATCGTCAAGCATGTGAAATCCAATGCGATAGTAGTGGCCAAGAACGGTATGACCTATGGCGTAGGAGCAGGACAGATGAACCGTATCGGTTCTGCCGAAATCGCACTTAAACAGGCTCAGGCTACATTGAAAGAAGAAGGAAAGGACATTATGACAGAAGGTCTGGTGCTCGCTTCCGACGGTTTCTTCCCGTTCAATGACTGTGTGGCTCTTGCTGCTGAGTATGGCATCAAGGCTATCGTGCAGCCTGGCGGAAGTATCCGTGACGAGGACTCCGTAAAACTTGCTGATGAGAAGGGTATTACCATGCTCTTCACCGGTGAGCGTCATTTCAAACATTAATAGATTATGGAAGGAAACAATATTCCCCGCAGGGCCAAGGTCCTGGTCGTCGGCGGTGGCGGAAGAGAGCATGCCATCGTGGATGCGCTGTCCCGTTCAGAGAGGGTGGAAAAGATATTCTGCGCTCCCGGCAATGCCGGCATAGCCCGTCAGGCAAAATGTGTCCCGCTTGAGGATACCCAGGTGGATGAACTTGCGGAATTTGCTGAGAATGAAGGCATTGACCTGACTGTAGTGGGACCTGAGGTCTCGCTTGCGGCAGGTATCGTAGATGAGTTCGAGGCTCGCGGCCTGAAAATTTTCGGCCCTTCCAGGGCTGCTGCCCGCATTGAATCGAGCAAGGATTTTGCGAAGGAGCTGATGGCGAAATACAATGTTCCTACGGCTGCGTACCGCACTTTTTCTGACTACGATGAGGCTCTCGCCTATGTCAATGCCGGTAAACTTCCGGTTGTGCTGAAGTATGACGGCCTGGCTGCGGGCAAGGGAGTGGTCGTGGCCCAGACATTGGAAGAGGCGGACGAGGCATTGAAAGACATGCTTCTTGACGACAAGTTCGGCCATGGCAAGGTGGTGGTGGAGGAGTTCCTCACCGGCCCGGAGTTCTCGCTCCTGTGCTTCGTGGACGGCTCTGAGGTGGAGCCTATGGTGCTTGCTCAGGACCACAAACGTGCATTTGACGGTGATGAGGGCCCGAATACCGGTGGCATGGGTGCTTATACTCCGCTTCCGTTCATTACCGAAAAGGACGAAGTGTATGCGCTGGAGCACATCATGAAGCCGATCGCTTCCGGTATGGTTTCGGAAGGCATTCCGTTCAAGGGTGTGCTTTACGGCGGACTTATGAAAACGCCTGACGGAATCAAGGTGATCGAGTTCAATTGCCGTTTCGGCGACCCTGAAACTGAGGTTGTGCTGCCTCGCCTGGAGTCCGATATCTTCGAGATTTTCTGGGACGTGGCCAACGGTATCCCGATGCCTGTGACCAAGTGGTCTTCAGATGCTGTGATAGGTTTCGTGCTCGCGTCCAAAGGCTATCCGGGCTCATACAGGAAAGGCGTGGAAATCAAGGGCTTGGATGAGGTGCTGAGTGACCCTTCCGTCAAGGTTTATCATATGGGTACCACGCTCAAGAA
>HF996018.1 GCA_000432515.1 Bacteroides sp. CAG:545 | reverse complement strand
AAAACACACACTTTTGTCCGCTTTTCCAACAAGAAATCACTCAATTTTGTCCGCTTTTTCCGAAACATAAAACGGGCGGCCCGGTTAGGGGTCGCCCGCGTATAAGAGATATCTGCAAATCAATTACTTGATAATCAGATTTCTAACCTCATAAGTAGGAGCTACAGTAGTAGAACCTACGTACTTAAATGCGATCTGCATCTTGGAACCCACAAAATTCTTAAGATCGATGTCCCCTGACTCTACAAAGGTCCAACTCTTTCCTTCAGGATAAGTAGGAACGGTGAGCAATGTCCAATCTGCATCAGCTGCCTTCTTGGCATATATGAAGATATGGTCAGTAACATTGTCGTCGCGTACGAAGTTCATTGCATGCTCGAATGAAAGGGTTGCTGCTTTAATCTTCGTAAGATCAATCTCAGGAGAAATCAACCATGACTCAGATTCAAGATTCTTACCGCCCACAAGAGGCTGACCCAAAAGGGTTGGTCTCTTTTTTTATATA
>HF996017.1:4987-10159 GCA_000432515.1 Bacteroides sp. CAG:545 | reverse complement strand
GCACCCATTAGAGTATGTTCGTGCTGGACGAACCTAAAAAGAGAGGCTCCTGCCAATGCGGGAGTCTCTCTTTCCTTGTTTATAACTCTTTACCAGAGTTGCGCTTTATTTCAAATATGCGTCGCTTACTACCTTCTGGCTGCGCGCGATGAACTCGCTCAGAGCCTTGCCCTTAAGCAGACCATTGGCAAGAAGCGCCAAGTCAGCAATCTGCTGGAGCACTTCATTCTTTGATGCAAACGCCTCGATATCAGCCTTATGTACTGAGTAAGCAGCATCCTTGGCCTCGCGTGCGGCATTTTTGGCATCATCGGCAGCCTTCTTCTGCTCATCTGTAGCATCCTTGGCCTCACCTGCCTTTACGATTTCAGGATCAGCATCTGCCACGACTTCCAAAGGCTTAACCTGTGCCTTCTCGGCCTCAAGAATCTTCTCAATGAGCGGATTCTCAGCATTGACAGTTATATTGTACGATACCGGCAACTGCCCGTAGAAATTCATTCCTCCGCCCAATGAACTCATCTCGCGGTAACGGCGCATGAACTCGTTCTGTGTGATGAGGATAGGCTCGCCGGTCTTGCCGAGATTGTCTGCCGTCACGATATACTCGTAGCCCTTAGGCAGCACAGCCTTGAACAGGTCGGAAATGTCATTCTTCTCAGCCTCGCTGAACTCAGGCCTGGTCCTGTCTTCCTTAGGGATAAGATTGTCTATGGCATCTGAGTCCACGCGGCAGAACCTGCAGTCAGGAATCTGTCTCTCGAGCAGGCTTACGAAGTGTGAATCCAGCTCGCAGTCCATCAGCAGCACGTCGTAACCCTTATTCTTGGCTCCCTCGATGAAGGTGTACTGGGCATCAGTGTCAGTAGCATACAGATAAACTACCTTCTTGTCCTTGTCTGTCTGTGAGCCTTCGATAGCCTTGCGGTACTCTTCCAGGCTGAAGAACTTGCCGTCAGTATTCTTCAGGAGAGCGAATTTCATAGCCCTTTCGCAGAACTTTTCGTCTGACAACATACCGTATTCGATGAAGAGCTTGAGGTTGTCCCATTTCTCCTCCAGCGACTTGCGCTCATTGTTGAAGATCTCTTCCAGCCTGTCAGCCACCTTCTTGGTGATGTAGCCGGAAATCTTCTTCACATTGGAATCGCTCTGCAGGTAGCTTCTGGAGACGTTCAGCGGAATGTCCGGAGAGTCGATCACACCATGAAGCAGTGTCAGGAAGTCCGGGACAATATCATCCACGTGGTCGGTCACGAACATCTGGTTGCAATAGAGCTGAATCTTGTTCTTCTCGATCGCCATTCTCTCCTTGATCTTAGGGAAATAAAGGATACCTGTCAGATGGAATGGGAAGTCCACATTCAGATGGATATAGAACAGAGGCTCCTCATAAGTCGGATACAGGGCCTTGTAGAAGTTCATGTAGTCTTCCTCCTTGAGCTCTGACGGCTTGCGTGTCCACAGAGGCTCCACGCTGTTTATGACCTTGTCCTTGTCAGTATCGACATATTTGCCGTCTTTCCACTCCTGCTCCTTGCCGAATACGACCGGGAACGGCATGAACTTGCAGTATTTGTTCAGCAGCTGCTCGATTTTGCCCTTTGCGGCATACTCTGAAGAATCGTCATCCAGATACAATGTTATGACAGTACCCCTGTCATTCTTGTCGCACTCTGACATTTCATACTCAGGACTGCCGTCACAAGACCACATGACCGGTTTCGCACCCTCTTTCCAGGACAATGACTCGATGGTCACCTTCTTGGAAACCATGAATGCGGAATAGAATCCGAGGCCGAAATGGCCGATGATGTTGCCGATCTGGTCCTTATATTTCTCCAGGAACTCTCCTGCTGAAGAGAACGCGATCTGGTTTATGTATTTGTCGATTTCTTCTTCGGTCATACCGATACCACGGTCAATGACTTTGAGCACCTTCTTGTCCTCATCGAGTTCGATTCTGACTGAAAGTTCTCCGAGCACACCTTTGAAGTCACCGGAAGAAGCAAGTGCCTTGATTTTCTCTGTGGCATCCACAGCATTGGCTACAAGCTCTCTGAGGAATATCTCGTGATCCGAATACAAGAACTGTTTGATCACCGGAAAGATGTTTTCCGTAGTGACACCGATTTTACCTTTAATCTCTGCCATGATATTTTATATTTTAAATTTCAATGTTTTCCGGTCAATGCGGCGGCACAACAAAAAAACCGCCCGGCATACCGGACGGTCTATGAAAGGTCAAATAATGTTCCAATGTGATTGTCGTGACAAATTGTCAGTCATGATTCGGAGCTCACGACATTGTTCATTGACGGCAACGCAGTTTCTAATTGTTCAATGAAGTCTCGTACTTTGTTCCGTCTGCTGCATAGTCAGCATTTATCCAGTCGATTTTCTTGCCTTCCTTGTAAAAAGAGATGAGCAGTTTGCCTTCCGGCATGATATCTTCGCTGCTGAAAGTAAGCATGTTGCCCCATCTGACTTTCATTGGAGCCGGCACTGAATAGGTCATTGAATAATCCGAGTCCTCGGTACGGCTGCCTTCGACAGTAACAAGCCACGGATACTTGAGAGCACCGTCAACGTCCTTGTCACAGCGTTCCGCCTTCAGTTCAAATGAATACAGCTGATCATTGTAACCGTAATCATCCTTTCGCGTCACGATCCATTTGTTGCCGGGCTGCGAACGGCGCATCCTCATTCTTCTTCTGGCATCAAACCAGATGGTATCGCTTTTTTCGATCCTGTTTTCCACCAGATACTCCCATCCGGTCCCGTCCTTGACGGAGTGTATGCCGAGGGAAGGATTGCCATTGTGCGAATCTATTACGCTCTGGACAAAATTCAGCGACATCAGAGACTCCCCTATCACTTCATCGAGAACGTCCTGCGGATAAAGCGTGAATTCACTTCCCCGCTGGCAACGGAACTGCCAGGTATCTGTGTCGTCACAACATTCGAAAGCCAAAAGCGGCAAAACGGCCAACGCCATCAATACTTTAATTTTCATAGCATTACCTCCTTTAGAACCTTACACCTGCACCAAATTCCAAACCATTCATAAGAGTACCGACCGTCACGCCTACTTTACCGTAAACCACGGTACCTATCGAATAAGTGATGGGCCTCAACTGGAAGTCCGCATAGACTTTCTTCTTGAACCCGTCATAGATTCCAAGTCCGAGACTGCAGGAAGAGGACAATGTGGAAAGCCTCGTCCTCAGGTAGTCGAACCTGACTTCCGGCATCACATAATACACGTTTCCCTTTACCTTCCGTTCCGGATAGCGGTTGAATCCCTTATAGACTGTGCCCCAAATGTGCTGATATGAAAAATCCACACCTACACAAAGCCATTCGAGTACCTTGAAATCAGCCCGCAAGGAGAACATCGGATCCCCGTCAGCAGCAGCCGGCAACTGAAGATATTCAGCATACAGGTGTTCCACGTCAGGGGAATAGCCACGATAGAAGTCATCATCATACGACAGATACCCGCCCATAAAACGGTCTCGGAGAACATTGCTCTCGGCAATGAATGCGGCCGAAAAGGAGATGTCCGTCTTGAACGGTTTCTGTGGACGGAACGCATCTGCGTTCTGATGGAAAAAGAATGCAAGAAGTGCAAGTACAATCAATTTCTTCCAGTTCATAATTCACTCAACTGTTAGTAGTCAACAAATGTTAGATGCAGAAAAAATCATATACGTTGCACAAAAAACAACTATTTGTACATGAAGCGCTTGATGCTCATCTTAGGAGTTTTCTCGAAAGGCTTGTCCACGACTTCCACTTTCTGGAGCTGACTGTAGGACGGCAATGCCTTGTTCGCATTGATCCTTATAGTCTCATGCAGATCAGCGACAGTTTCTTCGTCGAGTCCTGCCTTCTTCATGGCATCAGCGTCGAGATAGACAAGAGCAACGAGTTTGCCGGCCCTGTCCACGACTACGGACTCTACCACATAGTCCTGATTGTTCACCACAGCCTCAACTTCCTCAGGGTAGATATTCTGGCCGTTTGCGCTGAGAATCATGCTCTTGCTGCGGCCTCTGATGAAGATATTGCCGTGAGCGTCGATGATGCCGAGGTCGCCGGTCTTGAGGAAGCCGTCCTCAGTAAATGCAGCTGCAGTCGCCTCAGGATTCTTGTAATAGCCGATGCAGACATTGTCACCTTTCGCCTGAATCTCACCCACCACGTGCTGAGGGTCTTCAGAGTCAATGCGGACAATGGCGCAGTCCACTGACCTTCCGCAAGAGCCCGGAACATACGATGTGCACGGTTCGTAAGCGAGAAGCGGAGCTGCCTCGGTCATACCGTAACCTACAGTATAAGGAAGGCCGATTTTCTTGAACCATTTCTCCACCTCAGGGTTGAGAGGTGCGCCGCCCATGATGATCATCTGGAGATTTCCGCCGAGGGCACTCAGGAGTTTTTCTCTGATTTTCTTGAATATCAATGAATTGATTCCCGGGATCCTTGTCAGTACTTTCATCACCGGCTTGTCAAGTACCGGTTTTATGGCGCTCTTGAACACTTTCTCCATCACGAGAGGCACGGTAATGAGAAGATACGGCTTCACATCGTGCATAGCCGAAAGCAGCAGTGACGGTGACGGGGTCTTGCCGAGGAATGTGATGCTCGTTCCGTTGCACAGAGGGTACAGGAATTCATATACCAGTCCGTACATGTGGGCCATCGGCAGCATTGACACCATCGTGAATTTGTCTGATGACGGAATATATCTCTGGCCGAAGTCGATGGTAGCGCTCAATGCCTTGTATGTCAGCATCACGCCCTTAGGCGCGCTTGTCGTGCCGGATGTGTAGTTGATGATGTCGAGGTCATCCCAGTTGTCAGTATTGTATGTGACATTCTCTCCGGTGAATCCCATAGGATAACGTGAGGCGAAAGTCTCTGATATAGCCGCATAGGCCTTTTTCACATCATCATTGTCAGCATAGAGGAGAGTGAAATCATTGACACTGACTACTGCCTTCACCAATGGCATCTTGGATTTGTCGAGTTTCGCCCAGATGTCGTTGTCGGTGAAGAGCATCAGGCTCTCCGAATGGTCCACCAGATGGTTTACGCTTTCCGGCGTGAAATCGGAAAGGATAGGCACCACCACAGTCTCGTAGGTATTGACTGAAAGGAAAGAAA
>HF996017.1:323-4868 GCA_000432515.1 Bacteroides sp. CAG:545 | reverse complement strand
GGAACCGCTCTATCTGTGTAGCCAGTTGGCCGTAAGTGAATGTTTCACCTCTATAATTACAAACTGCCGGTTTGTCCCAGTACAGTCTGATGGCGTTCTGAAGACGCGCGAAATAATGTTCCATTTACTAATAGGTTATGTTATCACAGCCCGTCAGGTTTCCGTGACAAAAAATCCAGATGCCTGACCATCATATATTGCGCAAATGTAATAACTTTTCACTATATTCGCCAAAGGAGGACGGCTCTGTTGTTCATTTTTTTTCAGCCGTCGCGCATTGACTATGACAAGAAAACCTATAGTCGCTCTCATCTACGACTTTGACGGGACATTGTCCCCGGGCAATATGCAGGAATTCGGATTCATCCAGGCCATCGGCAAGACGCCTGAAGAGTTCTGGGACATAAGCAACCGCATCGCTTCCGGACAGGACGCGAGCAACATCCTCGCCTACATGAAGCTGATGTTCGACGAGGCGAGAGCCAAGGGCATCAGGCTCAAGCGCAGCGAGTTCAAGAAATTCGGAAAGGACATAAAGCTTTTCGAGGGGCTCGAGAGCTGGTTTGATCTTGTCAATGAATATGGACGCAGCCAAGGCGTAAAGGTGGAGCACTACATCAACTCCTCCGGTCTCAAGGAGATCATCGAGGGCTGTCCGCTCGCCAAGGAGTTCAAGCACATTTTCGCGAGCTCGTTCCTGTATGACTCCAAGGGAGAGGCCGAGTGGCCGGGCATCGCTGTGGACTACACCGCCAAGACACAGTTCATATTCAAGATAAATAAAGGTATCTTCAGTGCGAGGGACACCAAGGAGGTCAATGAGAGTATGGCAGAGGACAAGAAGAGGATTCCGTTCACGCAGATGATATATGTGGGAGACGGAGAGACCGACGTTCCGTGCATGAAGATCGTCAGCATGTTCGGCGGACACTCCATCGCCGTCTATAATCCGGAAAACAAGCAGAAAAAGGCGGTAGCCGAGAAACTTCTCCGTCAAGGCCGTGTGAATTTCATAACTCCCGCAAACTACAGTCATTACAGCCGCACTTTCAAGGTCGTGTGCAGCATCATTGACAAGATAAAGGCTGATTATGTCCTGAAAAAACTTTGAAACTGTTGTTCTTTCAAAATCTAATCACTACATTTACAAAAACGAACTAAAAGATATTAGACTAACTGGATATCAAACTAACAGATAGATTATGAAACCGACCAAATTCATCGCCGCGCTCTGCGGTTTGGCTGCATTGGCATGCGGCTGCGAAAAAGAGGATTCCAAAACAAATGACGAAGGAAAAGAGCCTGTGCCTGTAAAGGTGGCAAGCATCACATTGAGCACCACTGAGCTCAAGCTTGCGCCTGAGGAGGAAGCTGTGCTGACGGCCACATTCGCACCTGAAGACGCGGATTTGAGTTCCGTCGTATGGGCATCATCTGCCGAGGCTGTAGCTACCGTATCCCCGGAGGGCAAGGTCAAGGCTGTTGCTGAGGGCGAGACCACGGTATCGGTTACGTCAGGAGACGTGAAAGCCGAATGCAAGGTAGTCGTCGAGAAGAAAGCCGCTGATACAGGATGGTCTGTCGGAGATTACTACGAGGTAGGCTCTGTAAAAGGTGTCGTAGTATGGGTTGACGAGAGCAAGGAACATGGGAAAATCATATCCCTCGACGAGAAAGTCGATATCTGGGCTACAGGAGGATACAACACCGGCGCCAAAAGTGAAGAAGACGGCAAAGGAAATACAGACAAGGTAAAAGACATCAATGCTGAACTGTCAGCTTTTCCTGCATTCAAATGGTGCGTTGCACATGGTGAAGGCTGGTATTTCCCGGCAATTCAGGAAGTATATTATTTTCTGAATGCCAAAGCGACGGTAAATCCTACGCTTGAGGCTCATAACGGAACAAAAGTTAATGATGCCTATTGGTCATCAACTGAAGGAGATGTAGATGAGACAGCCGCATTGTACGGTTATCTTAAATCTGATGGGACTGCCGCCAGCTATGGTGACTTCAAATATGATCCAGAAGGTGCCCCCCTTTCAGTCCGTGCCATGTACCAGTTCTAAAGTTCCATGATGAACGGAAAGAAACACATAATATCTGCTGCCAAGGTCACACTGGCCCTGGCTGTTTCCGCAGCAATCTCGCTTTCATGCGACAAGAAGGAGACTGAATCGCCTCTGCCGGAACCTTCTCAGCCGGAAAAGACGGTTGAGTTCGAAATCAAGACTTCAGATGTCACGACATGGTCCGCCAAACTCGGAATCACGCCATCAGAGGACTCTGCACCATATTATTATGGTGTAATCTCCAAAGATGATTATGAAGCATTGAAAACGGATGACGCGCTGATCAGTTCGGCGATAGAACACCTGCAGGAAGTGGCAGCACTGTACGAAAGCGATTATACTGCCATCGCCAAGTCCAAGGCGTCCGTCGGAGCGGTCTCCGCTGTAAAAGACGGTTTTTCGAGCGAAACGGACTACTATGCCTACGCATTTGCTTTCACCGAGGATTATCTCGGAGGCAATTCATTGGTAAAGACCGCTTTCCGCACTGGAAAAGTAGAGAGCGTGGATTGTTCCTTCAGCATTGACATTACTGGTGTCGGGGCGACGACAGCGAAGATTTCTGTGGCGCCGACAAACGTCGACTGCTATTATTTCTGCGATTTCGTGACAGCGGAGGAATATGAGAAATATGGTGGGGACGGCGGTATCATACAGTCCAATGCTGAACTGATTCGCAGAGCCATGGAAATATATGGAATGGCAGGTTACAGCAAGTCCGTGGCGGATTTTTTAGAAAAGGGCAACAGTTCATTAGAGAGTTCTAAATTGAAAGCAGAGACTGATTACGTGGTTTTCGCTTTCGGTATGGACCCGTCCTGTACAGGCACGACAGGCGTGACCAAAAAGACTTTCAGGACTACAGCTGCCGAGCAGTCGTCATTGACATTCAAGACAGGTCTCTACGAGCTGAAGTTCAACGGGGCCAAGATCGCGTTCACTCCGTCCAATGATGAGGAGACCTATTTCACCGACTGCATGGACTACGAGACGTTCTCCAAATTCAAATCCGACAAGGAATTGACGGACTGGGTGATATCTGAGGCGGGGAATTCCATATCCACGTTCCTTGTCCAGGGTTACCACGAGGTGGATGCCACTGAGATTCTTGTTTCCAAGACCAAGTATGTGGCTTATGCTTTCGGTTACAAGGGCGGTGCCACGACTGGCGTCACGAAGGTGGAGTTCACGACTCCGGAGATGCCGATGGGTTCAAGTGTCAGCGTAAAGGTAAGTTATGAAATCATTGACGCGAGCATTTATGGTGAGATTTACGCGGGAAAGAAGGCGGTAAAATTGGACATGGTGCCGTCAGTGTCTGCCACGCATTGGTTCGTGGGCACTTTCACCAGTCTGGACGGGCATTCGGATTACGACACTATCGAAGCACTGCAGATGAAGGGCTATAAGGACAAGAAGGAGCTTGCATTCATCAAGGAGGAGGGGAAGAAATATATTGTGGCGGCAGTTGCCGTCGATCCTTCCGGAAAAGCCGGACCGCTTGTGAAGATTCCGATTGGATAACAGGCTGGAAGACAGTTTTTTTTTCAAATAATATATTTACAAAAAGGGCATTTATTCGAAATTACAAAACCTATTATAGTATGAAAACATTCAAATTCATCGCCGCGCTCTGCGGTTTGGCTGCATTGTCATGCGGCTGCGAAAAAGAGGAAACGAAAACTGAAGAAGTAGAAAAAGAGCCTGTAAAGGTGGAGACTGTCACGCTTGACAAGTCCTCTCTTAATCTTGTAGAAGAGCAGGAGGCCCTGTTGGTTGCCACTTTCTCTCCTGCTGAGGCTGAAGTAGGCGCTGTGGTATGGGCTTCGTCCAATGACAAGGTGGCGTCAGTTTCTCAGGAAGGCAAGGTCAGTGCCCTGGCTCCGGGAGAGGCCACTATATCCGTTGCGGCCGGTGACGTGAAAGCCGAGTGCAAGGTTTCTGTAACCAAGAGAATAATAAAGGTGACACAGATCACATTGAGCGCTACTGAACTGAATCTCGAGCCTGGTGGTGAAGCGCAACTTACTGCGACATTCGATCCTGCGGATGCAGATTTGAGTTCTGTCGTATGGGCATCTTCTGCCGAGGCTGTAGCTACTGTCAGCCAGGACGGAAAGGTCAAGGCTGTGTGCCAGGTTACTGTACAGACTCCTGCCAAGGAATGGGCTGTCGGAGATTACTATGAGGTAGGCTCCGTAAAAGGTGTTGTAGTATGGGTTGATGAGAGCAAGCTGAAGGGCAAGATCATCTCTCTGGATGAGACAGTAAGCGTCTGGTCAACAGGCAACAAATACACTGGTGCCCAGAGCACGACTGACGGCAAGGGCAATACCGCAAAAGTCAAGGCTCTTGATAATGAACTTACTTCATTCCCTGCTTTCAAATGGTGTGTTGACAAGGGTGAAGGATGGTATTTGCCTGCAGCAGATGAAGTGAAGTGTTTCCTTGCTGCTGAATCTGTTGTAAAAGA
>HF996017.1:0-295 GCA_000432515.1 Bacteroides sp. CAG:545 | reverse complement strand
CCTGTTGTAAAAGAGACTCTTGCTGCACATGGCGGAACTCCGCTCGACAGTTATTATTGGTCATCTACAGAAAGCGACAGCAATTCTGAAACCACGGCTTACTGGATTTATGGCTACAAGGGAAAGGACATCACCACCAACAGCGACTCCAAAACGAGTCCGGAGGACGACACTTTAGTCCGCGCTATGTACCAGTTCTAAGGATTACTAATCATATCTGAAAACTGCCAGGGCCATCCGGTCCCGGCAGTTTTTCATTTACATTTTGCTTCACGCGGACAGGCGGATAGCGGCG
>HF996016.1:29894-60902 GCA_000432515.1 Bacteroides sp. CAG:545 | reverse complement strand
TCAACTCATCCACGCCCTTGCTGAACTTCTCGACCTCGATAAAGACGAACTTCAGTTTGTCCGTCATAATCTTGCCGGTGGTCGCCTCACGCAGCAGATACCTGTGCTCGATAAGGTCGTCATCCTCGTACCTGAAGTTCAGGACGCCGAGAAAATACACTCCGTCCAGTTCGTAGTTCCACTCCTTCTTGATGCCGGTCTCCTCATCCCGCTGCGCCTTCTTGCCCTGTTTCATGATCGGGAAGGAAGTGTAGTACAATGCCCTCTCGAAAAAGTGTTCCTGCGGCGCGTACTGCATTTCAACAAGGAAATCCTTCCCCTCCTTCGTTCTGCAAATCACATCGAACACTGCCTTCCGGTCATCCTCCATGATTCCCAACTGCTCTGCCGGAATATAGGTGATATCCTCAATCTCGTGTTCCGGAAAGATGACTTTCAGAAATTCAATGAGAATGTCTTTGTTCACTTCGCTGCCGAAGAGCCGTTTAAAGGACCAATCCACCATCGGATCGATGTACCTCGCCTTGATCTTTTCATCCATAAAGGTAAAGTTTTAATTTAACATATCAAAAATTCCGAACACTGGTACCGCATCGGTATTTTCAATAGTGGTGCTACTCCGAGGTTGATTGTCTCTCGAAAAATGACTCTTTATCTCCCGAAAGAGGGTCAGTCTGAAACATTCGAAATGATATATCAACATCTCTTGAATAACGGCTTCCACTATGATATCCGTGTCCATCAAGGCTACAATAATATGCAAAATTTTTCCGAAAAACTTGTAAAAAGACGCTTCCAATGAAAATTTTTACGATTTTTAAATGTTTGATACGATTCTTAAATCTTTTATTTACAATTCTTAAATTTTTAGTCGATGTCTTGTCGGTGATGTGGCGATAATTTCCGCTGACAGAAATGGTCATGCCCAGCAACAAGAAGCCTCCGTGAGGACCAGGCCCTACTGCTTCGCAGGCGCCTCCCTCTATTGCCGAGGGCGGCAAGTCCTCACGGAGGCAACCTTGTTGCTGCTGTCAATGACATCTGAGGGCAGCCTTTGGACACGTGTGATGTACTTGAACTCTGCGTAAGTCTGATTATCCGTGGGAGCCTCGCAATTCGCCGCGGTCTATGATGCTGCTCGGCTTCACTATCTTCGGTGAGTCTGCATGGATGTTTAGCTTTTTGCGGTGTGAGGCTGTCCTGCTTGCCACCATGAAACCTTATTACTGTAAAAAGTTGACTCTAAATGCTCAGTTTGTCCGTAAAAAGGCGGGATTTTGCGGATAAGTTGTTCAAAATCAACAACTTGTCCGGCAGAAGGCGAGGTTTTACGGACGAAATACATTCCGTGAGGCAACGATTAACAGGAATAGCAGTGGAACTCACAAAATAATGCGGTGCGTTACGAGGAATGAGGCAAACACAGAATTGGATTGAGTCGTAAGCGTCTCTGCGGTTACGTATTGACGCGTTTTCCGCGGTTACGTACTTTTGCCCATGGAAATGTCGAACAACCTGCGTGTCGTGATTTGGAGTATATTATTGAGTGTCAGGTAGATATGATGAGCGACCAAATGCAGGTTATGTGAAAAAGTGGGTAACCTGACTTTTGCTTTATCTGCTAACTGGTTGTGAATCAGCACTTTCGTCGGTTATGCCAATTTCAGGTTGTTCGGTGGTCTGGTAAGCGTCTCCGCGGTTACGTATTGACCGTATCGATAAATTCGTATTGAACGTATCGATAAAAAAAGTCCGACCTTCCGGCCGGACCCTTTCGAGAGTTATATTCAATGCAGATTATTTGCCGAATACGGCGTTGAAAATGTGATTCTCTGCCTTGTAGTTCTTAGTTCCGTGGAGGCAATCCTTCAAGTTCTCAGAAGTAACAGCAACACCATTTAATGTGCCGGACACCTTGATGGCTGTTTTTTTACCCATCTCAATCTTCTTGGTGTTGCCGTTAAACATTCCGATGACCATACCGGCAATTTCTGCTGTGCCGCCAGTTACGGTGCAATCCACCACGCAACCGTCACCAGTTGTATGCGCAGCGTTTCCGATATTTCCGATAAGACCGCCGATACCGTATACATCTACTTTGGCAGTAACTGTTCCATAGGCTTTGCAGTTTTCTATAACAAGACCATTTGAATGGAAACCTGCTACACTGCCGACCGCGCATGCATTTGCTGCACTTGACTCGACTGTGATGTTACCTGTATTTTCGCAGTTGACGATATTACCTGAGCCTCCTTGTATTCCACCAACTCTCACTTTTCCATTACCTTTTACAGTAACAGAGCCGATATTCTTACAATTCTCAGTGACAATTGTTTGCGTGTCTTTTTCAAGGCCTGGCCAACCAACAATTCCTCCTACAGCATTATTGGAACCATCATAATCAGTGTAGAAAATAATATTTCCTTCGTTTCTACAATCTGTGATATTAGAAGCGTTTTGTCCATTGGCCTGATAATCTCCGGAGGAAATTCCACCTGCGAGGATAATATGCTCATAATATTTTGTTTTCTTCTTGCTGTCCTCATAAGAAGGATACTTCTCGTGGTTAGTCGTAGAAGCATTAACTTCAATAGTACCATAGTTATTGCATTTACTGATGTTACCATTCGGAGAAGCCACGACTCCGCCTACGGACTGACGTTTTAGAGATGTCTTTGCTTCGTGAGTCTTCTCGATAGCAGTCAGCGTCAATGAAACCTTACCTCTGTTATCACACGACTTCATTTCGAAGCCAGTTCCTCCAAGAGCAACAAGACCTCCAGCGTTAGGAACAACATTGACATTAGCTCCAAGCGTTGTGTTGCCATTTACAAAAACTCCAGAAATTGAAATGTTTCCTTCGTTGGTGCAATTGCTCATTTCAGAGCAGAGATAGTCCACAAGACCTGCAGCGGCTACACCCTTCATTGATCCATTACTTTTAGCGGTGATTTCTGCCGTGTTGGAGCAATTCTCAATCTTGCCGTATAATTCGACGGCGATACCTGCAATAGCCACAGTTTCAGTGAAGTTGTCAGCTGAATATGAAACCTTCGCCTTGTTGTGGACATTGCTGATGCTGCCGCTTCCTGAGAGAGCGATAGGAGCAAGATACTCGGAACCGCTGAATGAACAGCTTGCGTCGATGGTGAGATCCTTGACCGTACCATTCATCTTTCTGAAGAGGCCGTGTGTGGACGTCCAGTTCTTGATGACGTGATTGTTGCCGTTCAATGTTCCTTCGAATTCAGGGACAATCAGGAGCTGCTCAGCAGCAACGCCGGCAAGGTCAATGTCCGTCTTGAGATTGATTTCCTGTCCTGCAACGGTGTATTCTGCACCTGCTGACATCCACTCGAGGAATTCTTCGAGATTGTTGATGTCGAGAGGGTAGGTGTAGTCCACGGAGCCTGTCTTGAATTCATAGTAGAATGCAGGTGACTCGTATTCACCGGATTTGCAGTATGCCTTGATGAAGTAAGTTGTGTTTACTTCCAGAGGTTTTATAGTGATTTCAGGAGTAGGAGAGTCGATGAACTTGTATTCAGCATCTCCGCTCTTCTTGTAGCCGAGAATATATTCCTTGGCAAAATCCTGAGCCTCGAATGTGAGAGTAGCCTTGGTCTTGCCGATGTTGGTTTCCTTAAGCACAGGAGTAAACAGTTCAGGCTCACCGTAAGATACAACAGATACTGTAACACCGCTGAGAAGGAAACGCTGGTTTCCGGTCTTGCCTTCTGGACGGATAGTTCCGATACCGATTCGTGCGCCCTGAGCCACATTCTTGACAGTGACTGTCCTCTTCTCCCATGCTGGTGCTTTCAATGCTGTAGTTCCGTCAGCTTCTTTGGTTGCAGGACGGTCGATAGCAGCCACCTGTTTTACAGAAGCGCCTGTGAGCGTTCCATAACTTGAACCGCTTGTGGATGTCTTGCCTCCTTCTGCTACGTAGATTCCGATGCTCTTGAAGTCAGCGTCTCCGGCTTCTTTAATTGCACCCTTCTCCCACATTGAGGAAATGGTGTAAGTTACTTTGACTGTTGCGAGTCCTTCAAGGTTAGTGAGTTTCGGGGTGAATACGATAGGAATACCGCTCGCTGCACCCATCTGGAGCATACCTGTACGTATGCAGCAGTCACCTTCACCAACAGAACCTGTACCATCCTTGGCACCGTGAATGACAGCCCAATCTTTGAATCTGGAATTCTTCACGCCGCCGCTCTTGCCGATGGTGTTGAAGAAGCCATGGTTCGGGTCAGTGAATTTGAGATTGGTTGAGTCCCATTTCCCTTCTTCAGGATGAGTTAATGCGTTGTTGTTGTTTTCAGGGGTAGCTGTAAAGTCAATAGAGTTTCCACCGAAATAAAGCTCACTGAAGTTTTCTGCGAGAACGGTCTCGCCTGCAGCAGCAGGCGTTGTGCCTACCTGAACGATATTGAATCCTGAAGTTTCAGCCTCAAGCGCATCTGAAAGAAGGCCTGTGGTCTGGTCCTGGCAGGTAAACCAATATTTGGTTCCAGGTTTGAGGTTTGCGAATGAGATGGCAGGCTGCTTGTCTGCAATGTTCGTAGGAAGCTCGTATTTGCTGAGAGTCCAGCCATATACAAGATGCTCCTCTTTGCAAGATTCGTCATCGTAGAGAGCAACCTTTACAGGAGTAGCTGCGTCTTTGGTGTTGTCACCGAATGACGTGACAGACCATTCGAAAACGAGCATACCGGAATATTTGGATTTAAGACGTATGATTGGCGGTACACCATTCACTACGGCAAATCCTTTTCCGCACTGGATGACATTGGATGTTACGGTCTCGCCCTCCTCATTGATCGCTTCGCCTTCTGCATAAATGTAATTTGTGTGAGGTGCGGCACCTGATACCTTGTATTCTGCGAGGAATTTGAGCTGATAGAGCTTTCCATCTGTAAGGCCTTCGAATTTGTGGCTGAAAGAAGTGCTTCCTGCAGGAACTACCTGCTTGTCCAGTGCTTTCTTGCTCGCATAGTCCATAAGGTAAACGATGAGACTGTCAGCTCCGGAAGCCGCTGATGCATCAGCACTTACATCGAATGTGCCGTCACCGTTGTCTTTGAATCTGATGTTCTCAAAGCAGGCCTTGCTCTTGTCGAGCATACCGTGTCCGGAAATAAGGACTGCAGGGGCGCCGTTCTTGTCAGTGGCAAATGCCCATTTTGAGAAGACAGCACCATAGTTTGCACGGATTCGTGCATATTTCTCTGAGTGCTCTTTGGTTCCTTTTGTGAAAACTGCGTGGGCGATACCGTCCGCGCCGATAGCGGATACTTTGACGGTCAGGATGTTGTCATCATAGGTGTTTACAGCATCGTCAGGACTGTCGCATAATTCTACATTGAACGATGTGGCGCCTGCCGCAATCGCTTCTGCTGCGTTCCAACACACTGCCATCGTGTCTGGTCTGCTGTACTCTACATCATATTGCAGGTCTGTAGGTACTGGTTTTGTCGTATCTTCGCCTGCCTTGAACTCCTTCTCGCAACCGGTGAGAAGAATGGAAGCGCACGCAAAAATGCCGGCTATTGATTTTAATGATTTCATATTGAATCTCAATCTGATTTGTTAAAAAGATTAACTCAAATCTGGTTTTATATCTCTCCAAGTCGGTTATTAAGTGGTGATATATACAGATATAAGAATTCGACAGAGACTGTTCCTGGAACATCTCCATCTTGCATCAGAAAACGACCTGTGAAATCAGGCAATACAAATCCAAGGGCAAAGATAATAACGTTTTTAGAAATTGCAACGTTTTTAGTGAAAAATATGCATCGCTTTTTTTCATTATGTTGCTTTTGGTGTTTCAAATTTGTTGAAAGCGAACTTACTTTATTGGTATTTTTGCAAGAAATGAAATAAAATGTGAAAGAATCTGAAAAATATCTATATATTTGCACAATAAAAGCGTGATTTGCGCTCCGTGCGTTGTGAACCGATTCAATTCATTGGCGCGAAATCATCAGCAGACCGATAATACACTAATAATATATAATGAATAAAATTAAACTTTGAAACCGATGAGATAGTGAGTTAATAACCAACCTCCAGCATCGGATATTCCTGAAAGACCAGCTTGAAATAAGGTTACCAATACGAATCCGACAATAAGTAACATTCAATCAATCAATTTGAGCGAAGCTAAACTTTTTTGGAATATATGAAACTCTATTTGAAAAGAATACTGTTTGCAGTGATCTCGGTCCAGATGGCCATGGTCGCTTCATTCGAGCTTTTTGCCCAGAATGTGACTGTCACAGGTACAGTGAAGGACGCTGCAACAAATGAACTCCTCGTGGGTGCTACCGTTATGGTCAAGGGAACGACCAACGGAGTATCTACGGACATCAACGGACATTACTCCATCAAAGCAAAGGCAGAAGATGTTCTGGTTTGCTCCATTATCGGTTACAAGAGCGTGGAATCCAAGGTCGGATCCAAAGCTGTTGTGGACTATGCTCTTCAGCCTGACAACCAGCTGCTTGACGCCACTGTAGTCGTCGGTTACGGTACATTGAAAAAGACTCAGCTCGTGGGTTCTGTAGAGAACCTCGACGGCGGCGTCATAGAGAACAGGCCTAATGCCAATGTGACCAGATCCCTTCAGGGACAGGTTGCCGGTCTCAACATCGTGCAGACTGACGGTAAGGCAACTCACTCAGGTTCTCTATATATCAGAGGTAACGGAACTTCATACAATACCCGTAAGAACTTCAGCAGCAGTGCTGCCGGTAAGACACACAGTATCGGAAGCCAGGGATCTGCTCTTGTTCTCATCGACGGCGTGGAAGGCAGCCTTTCGCAGGTGAACCCTGCAGACATCGAGACAATCGCTGTCCTCAAGGATGCTTCTTCAGCAGCCATCTACGGAGCGCGCGCTGCCTACGGTGTGATTCTCGTTACTACCAAAAATGCTGAGACTGACAAGGTTACGGTTACATACAACGGCTCTTTCTCATTGAACTCACGTATCGTGAAATGGGAGGACAACATCGTTACCGACGGTCTTGAGTGGACAGAAGCATTCTATGAGTTCTATCAGAATGACGCTCGTGTCCCGGGTTCTTCAGGAAAGATTCCTACTACAATGAATACGAACGACATCTCAATGAAGGACATTAGTTATCTTGAGTCTTTCCGGGCTATCCGTGAATCCGGCTATGATTCTGTATATGGAGGTGTCGGCAGCAAGGGACAGTACCTCTATTATGGCAGCTACAACTGGCTCGACCACATCTATAAGGACTACACTACTTCTACCACCCACGATATCAGCCTTAGAGGTGCAAGCAAGAAGCTTACTTACAACCTTACCGGCCGTTACTTCTCACAGGGAGGTATCTACAAGATCGGTGAAGAGAAATACAACACCTTCAATATCAGAGCAAAAGCCAAGGTGCAGGTAAACAAATGGCTGTCTGTGGACAATAATACTTCCGTGTTCCGCAGCAAGTCAAACCAGCCTATGTTCTCGACAGGCTCGCTTATCGGTCACCAGATTGACCAGCATGGCCAGCCTGTATTCGTTCCTTACAATGAGGACGGTACCTGGACATTGTCAGGTGTGAAGACCGGTTATGCGTCATTCTTTGAAGGAAATACAGGTCAGGATGATTCAAACCTCATAGTCGGAACTACTTTTGGTGTTACTATAGATATCATTCCTGAAGTCCTCAAGATTCGCGGAGACTTCTCTTACAAGGCAACCCGCAGATGGAGAGAGCGTTATAGAGCGCCGCTTTCATTCTATACCAAGCCTGGCGTACCTACCGAGTATGTGGCTCAGGCAGGTTCATACAAGAGCCGCTGGACATACGATACAGACTACATCTCTTCAAATGCTGTCCTTACCTGGACACCGAAACTTACTGAGAACCACAAACTTAATGTCGTAGCAGGATGGAACCTTGAGGATTCCCGCTACAACAGGTTCTATATGCAGAGACTGGGAATGCTCTTCCCTGAGAAATATCAGTCGTTCGAAATGTTCGACGGTGAAATCAAGACCGAGCAGAACAACAGCGACTATGGCATCATCGGTTTCTTCGGCCGTGCCAACTATACTTTGCTGAACAGATACATCTTCGAGGCATCAGCCCGTTATGACGGTTCTTCAAAGTTCCCTTCAGGATCACAGTGGGGCTTGTTCCCTTCATTCTCCATCGGTTGGCGTCTTTCTGAGGAGCCTTGGATGAAATGGGCTGATTCATGGATGGACAACTTCAAGATCCGCGCGAACTACGGTTCACTCGGAAACGGTACTGTATCTCCTTACTCTTTCCTCGAGACCATGGACATCAACAAGTCTTCAGTCATCTTTGACGGCGGTTTCGTGAACTATACCACTAACCCTTCAGTAGTGCCTAAGACTCTTACTTGGGAAACTGTTACTACTTATGACGTGGGCCTCGATTTCGACTTGCTCAAGAGCCGTCTTTCATTCTCAGGTGACTGGTACCGCAGAAATACTACGGACTTGATTACCATAGGTCCTGAACTTCCTCAGGTTTATGGTGCAAGTGCTCCTAAAGGAAACTACGCTTCCCTCAAGACTACTGGATGGGAACTTACCCTTTCCTGGAGAGACGCGTTCAAACTCGCAGGCAAGGACTTCACTTATGGAATCAAAGGTAGTGTCTGGGATACAAGAACTTGGGTGAAAGAATTCACTTCCACATCCGGCGATATCCTTGACTACTATTCAGGCAAGGAACTCGGAGAAATCTGGGGTTTCCGCACAGACGGTATCTTCAGGGACAATGCTGAGGCAAATGCTTGGGCTACGGACTCTTACCATAAGAACGGTTCCAACTTCCGCGCTTATGCCGGTGACCTCAAGTTCCTCGACCTCAACGGTGACGGCAAGATCGACTACGGTAAAGGCACACTTGACGACCACGGCGACCTCGACCGTATCGGCGATATCACTCCTCGCTACCAGTATGGCGTCAACCTCGATTTCAAATGGAACGGAATCGGACTTTCAATGTTCTTCCAGGGCGTAGGAAAACGTGACTGGTATCCTATGGTCGAGACTGCATACTTCTGGGGACAGTACAACAGGCCTTATTGCGGTTACCTCATGAAGACTCAGACAGGTGACAACTATGCTCAGATTGACTACAGTACTGAGAACTGGACAGTGGTGAACTATGACAAGAATCCTTACTGGTCAAGACGAGTAGGTTACAGTGCGAACAGAAACGTAGGACCTCTTACCGTGGAGAATGACCATTATCTCCAGAATGCGGCTTACATCCGTCTCAAGAACCTTACTGTAGATTACTCTTTCCCTAAGAAACTTGTGAACAAGATAGGTATGCAGGGCGCAAGAATATATTGCTCTATGGAAAACCTCTGGACTTGGTCTCCTATGTTCAAGTATACTGACATGTTCGACCCTGAGGGTATCGGTGTCGGTGACAGTGACTTCGACAGTACTTCAAAGATCGGTCTCAGCGGTGTCGGCGACGGTATGTCTTATCCTATGCTCAGGACCTTCACATTCGGACTTAGTCTAACATTCTAATTTTGGAAATGAAGATGAAAAAAATCAATATTATACTTACTGGTGCACTAATGCTTGCCGGACTCTGCTCATGTTCAGACTTCTTGACCAGAGAGCCTATCCACAAGTTCAGTGCAGAGACATATTTCTCAAGCGAAGCAGAGCTTGAGATGTATGCTAACGGTATGCTCAACAGTTGGTTGCCGAACTCTTCGGAAACCAATGGCGGTGACGCATACAATGACCTCATTGCTACAAAAACCGGTACGGATTTCTATCGTCCGGGCGCTCACTGGGATGCTGCCAAACAGGGCGGCTGGGGAACCGGTGACTGGAGCTTCCTCAGAAGAGTGAACTATATGCTCGCAAATATGGGTAAGGCAAAGAATGCTGTCGATCCTGCAACCTACAATCATTACGAAGGTGTAGCCCGTTTCTGGAGAGCGAACAAGTATATTGCGAAGATCAATTCTTTCTCAAACGTTCCTTGGATCGAAAAGTATCTTCAGCCGAACGACTCTACGGATCTCTTCAAGACGAGAGAAGACAGAGAGTATGTCTTCCATAAGGTCAGAGAAGATCTCGAGTTCGCTTGTGCGAACTGTTCAGCAGACAAGAGGTTCCATACTGACGGACGCGTGAGAATCGACAAGTTTGTTGTCAATGCACTTGCTTCAAGATACTACCTCTATGAAGCTACCTTCAGGCAGAACGTGAAGTACAATCCTGCTACAGGCAAGCCATGGACAAACGAATATGAGACAGTAGAAGACCTTCTGAATCTTGCTGCAACTGCTGCCAAGGTGGTTATCGATGAAGGAAAGTTCTCTCTCATAAAGGATTACAGCGCTCTCTTCATCAGCAATGATCTTCAGAAAGATGAAGTGATCTGGGGCCGCAGCTATAGCCAGGACCTCAATGTGCGCCATTCATTGACCCGCTACTTCCACTCTTCAACCCTCGGACAGCAGTATTCTGCAACCAAGGATCTTGTGAATATGTTCATGACAGTGGACGGAAAGCCGATCGATGTGAAAGGTGGTGCTGACAAGGTGCTGATTACTGATGAGTTTACAGGCCGTGACCCTCGTCTTGCAATGACAGTCCTCGGACCTGGCAGAGAAATCTTGAATTCTGCCAATCCTCACGAGACTATCGACTTTACATTCTGCAAGACCGGTTATATGATCATCAAATGGTGTATTCCTGATGATACACATTTCCAGAACAGTATCGACCAGAACTCTCTTCCTATCTTAAGATACCCTGAAGTGCTTCTGAACTATGCTGAGGCTATGAACGAACTCGGCCAGATGACAGAGGAAATCTGGAATCAGACTGTAGGTGCTATCCGCAAACGTGCTGGAATCGCAAACATCTATCCTAAGAGCGGAGAATATACGAGAGACCAGTGGCTGTATGAATACTATACCAAGGGTCTGAAGAATCAGGAGCTCACAAGAGGTGATCTGGATATCGCTCTCGAAATCCGTAGAGAGAGAGTAGCCGAACTTACATTCGAAGACGGTCTCAGACAGCTGGACATATATCGTTACGGTCAGGCTGACCTTATCGCCCGCAGATTCAACAACAGCGGTTGGAGAGGCCTCTGGATAGGTTCTGCTACAGGATTCACATTCGAAGGCCAGGACTATACATTCGCGCCTGCTTCGTCAGAGTCCCTCAATACTACAACAAACTATCCTATCTCGCCGAAAGCTACCGCCAAGGATACTGACTGGTATCTGGAAGACGGATATCTTGTGTACAAGTACGAGCTCCAGTGGGATGACAAGATGTATTGCCGTCCTATTCCTAACGCGGCTCTTACTCTTAACCCTAAGCTTGGCCAGAACTACGGCTGGAATTAGTTAAAAGTAATAAAATGCTGAAGAAATTTTTAAACATTTTTTGTTCTGCTCTTGTTCTCGCAGGTCTTTCGGCCTGTGAGAAGAGCGGAAGTACTACTCAGAAGACTCACGAACCGAAACTCGTATCTCTTACAGGTTCTGAAATCAACGGTACCAAACTTGCCACAGACATTGACCTTGCCGGCGTTATTACAGACGCTGCTACAGGCAAGGGAATTTCCGGCGTGGCGGTGACCGACGGTTATCAGTATGTGAAGACGGATGCCAACGGCGTGTATCAGATGAAGAGGAACAGTATGGCCCGCAAGGTTTATTATACGATTCCTGCAGCGTATCAGGTTCCTCTTGACAATTCGGATCATCTTCCGATGTTCTTTTCGCCCGGTACGATGTCCAAAGGATTGGCATATCGCTGTGATTTCGTCCTGAACAAGCTCAGTGCTCCGGAGACTGATTTTACGCTTATCGCCATCGGAGACCCTCAGTGCCAGAACATTTCCGAGTCTTCAAGATTCCTTGGGGAGACCATCCCTGATATAAAGAGGACAATGAGTTCCGGCAATTATCCGGCTGTCTATGCTATCACATTGGGAGACGTCACATTCGACTCTTTCTATATGTTCGACCCTATGGTCAGATGTATGAGGAATATCATGGTGCAGGACAGCTATCTGCCGTTCTTCAACTGTATTGGCAACCATGACCATAACTCTCTCGTGAAAGCTGTCGGCAATCAGGTTCAGGATGACTACAATGCCACTGAAGAGTATGTGAAGCATTTCGGTCCTGCCGACTATTCATTCGACAGGGGCAATGCCCATATTATCGTGATGGACAATATCGCAGTGACCAACATCACTTCATCAGGTTCTCCGAATTCATTTACTTGGAATTATACGAACAAGCTTCTGCCTTCTCAGCTCGAGTGGCTCAAGCAGGATATCGCTATGGTGGAGAATCCTGAGTCGAAGCTTGTGATTTTCTGTGCGCACCAGCCTATCAGAGGAGCTGCATCTACTACTTATTCTGAAGTTGTAAATCTTCTTTCCAAGTTCAATGAGGTACACTTCTTCATAGGACATACCCATTATCAGCAGAACTATATCCACGAGATCGGTGGAAAGCAGATATTCGAGCATATACACGGAGCTGCCTGCGGAGGATGGTGGACAGCAAACAGCAGTGTGACAGGTGCACCTAACGGTTATTCCGTGTATAATGTGAGAGGCAACAAGATCAAGGACTGGTTCATGAAGGGAACAAACCGCGAGGAGAATTACCAGATGAGAATATATGATGGAAATCAGGAATATGGCTCTGAGGTGACTCCGAACAGTCCGAAGATTAAAGTCAACTGGTACAGTACGACTACTGTAGGCAAGTTCAAGGTGATCGGAAATGCAAACTTCAAGAATGCGTTTGTGGCTGAGGTCTTCGATGACGACAACCAGTACTGGAGTCTTGAGTTCTGGCAGAACGGTCAGAAAGTAGGAGATTTCGTGCGTGCTGCAGAATCTGGCATCAACAATGCCCCTATCTGCGCATTCTGGTACAATGACAAGAGTAGGACAACCGATACCTGGTGCAATAGGACAGCAAGCCACTATTGGTATTATAAGCCTGCTTCCGGAAAACCGACAGAGGAGAAGAACTGGGAAGTGCGTGCTGTGCACAAGTATCCGAATGGCGGTTCAGTCACCTACAAGACAAGCAAGCTGACTACTGATTACTCTGAATTTTAGGAATAGTCTATATCTCTGAATATGAATAAAATACTGCTCAAGAAGTGTTTATTCGTACTTATCTCTGCAACAACTCTCATATCGGGGGTTGTTGCTTGCGATAAGAACAATACTCCTCCAACTCCTCCGACACCGCAACAGCCGGCAGAACCTTCTGTTCCGGAAGAAACAGGGAAGATAATCAACGGTACGGAGATCGACAAGTCCAATACTCTGATCGGTCTTATTTCTGACAGGACTACTAAAAAAGGAATTCCTGGTGTGCCTGTCACTGACGGCTATACGTTCACTGTAACGGACGAGAACGGCGTCTATCAGTTCAAGGCCAACAGCGCCTGCCGGAAAGTGTATTATACGTTGCCGTCCGAATATAAAGTCAGTCTGGACACCAAGACCAAACTGCCGCTGTTCTATTCGACTTCAACTATTTCGCCCGGCAAACAGAACAGGAATGATTTTCTTCTGGAACCGCTTGGCGCTCCGGAGAAGAATTTCACATTTCTTGCGATAGGGGACCCTCAGTGCAAGACCAACTCGGATGTCAACCGTTTCAGAACTGAGACTATTCCTGACATGAAGAAATTCCTCGTGGATTCTCAGGCCAAGGGCAAGGGCAAGTATAACAATGTCTATGTGATGACCATGGGAGACATTACATTCGACAATACTGTCCAGTGGAAGCCGATGCGAGATGTCATGTCCAGGTTTACGGCAAACGGAACTGATTACATTCCGTTCTTCAATACGATCGGAAACCACGACCATGACGCGTCCAAGAAGAATCAGTACGAATCCACACAGAATTACATCGACAATTTCGGCCCGGTAGATTATTCGTTCAACAGAGGTGATGTCCATATAATTGTCATGGATAATGTCCTGGTGAAAACAACAAACGGTAAGACCTGGACTTATTCCGGTGGTATTTCAGCAGAGCAGCTTAAATGGCTGAGGGCTGATTTGGCACTCGTGAAGGACAAGCAGAACAAGATGGTCTTCTTCTGCGCGCACATTCCTTTCAGAGGAAGCGCCAAAAGTGGCGGAGCATCTGTCAATAAAGACAAGAACTATGCAGAGGTGCTCAAGTTGTTGACCGAATTCCATGAGGCCCATCTGATGATAGGTCATACCCATTATCCGCAGAACTGGATTCATACCGGCTATGTCACCAAGAGCGGCAAGCCTATTTATGAGCATGTCCACGGTGCCGCTTGCGGTGCATGGTGGTCCTGCAACATGAATACGAACGGCGCACCTAACGGGTACAGCCTTTATGAAATCGAGGGCAACAGCATAAAGAACTGGGTGGCGAAAGGCACCAAGAACACTGTTGACTATCAGATGCGTGTGTATGACGGCAACCAGATATATGGCGGTTCAGACGGAAATCCTGCTGGAAAATACAAATATACATGGTATGACGGCGGCACGGGAGGTTCCGCAAATATCAAGGCTGCCGGAAACTCAAAATTGAAGGGTGCATTCGTTGCAGCCATATGGAACGATGACGAGACCAACTGGAAAGTCGAATTCTTCCAGGACGGGAAAAAGGTCGGAGATATGAAACGTGTACCGTCCAAGATTACCGACATCTGCGTGGCTTCATATTTCTTCAATAAACTGAACAAGAACACCACGACTTGGACGACGACCACTGCCCAGCACTACTGGTACATATCGGCACCAGGAGGAGATCCGACCAAAGTGAAAAACTGGGAAGTGCGTGCTACTCAGACCATTCCGAGCAGCGGACAGGTCAATGTCTATACATGCAATTCCTTACAGACGGACTACTCTGGTTTTTAGCGGTCTTGCATTACTTTAGATTACTGAACACAAAACATAGAACGTATGAAATTTAACAAATTGATCATGTCATTGGCAGCCGCGGCTATGTCATTGACAGCAATGGCCCAGAGCCAGACAGTGCAGTTCTTCGCTCACAGGGCAAGCCGTTTCGAGTTCGACGAGAACACGCTTCCTGCCTTCAAGGCCTGTTACGATCTCGGTATCAGAGGCTTTGAAACAGATATCCGTATGGCCAAGGACGGGAGACTGGTAGTAAACCACGACGAGACTTTCGCCAGACTTACCGACTGCACGAATACAGTGGAGTCTATGAACACGGAGGATATCCAGAAACTTACCACATTCCAGGGAAACAAGATTCTGTTCCTCGATGAACTGGTGGATTTCCTCGCGGACAAAGATGGCGTGTATGTGGAATTCGAGATGAAGACCAAGCCGGAGTCAAGCTATCCGGAAGACAGGCTCAGAGAGTATTGCGACAAACTCTACAAGACGGTCATGGCCAAGAAACCTGAGCACTCAACCTATCTGTTCACATCAAGCGACCGCAGAGCGCTGAATATGATGAAAAGGCTTCATCCTGATGCTGACCTTCTGATTATCTTCAGCAAGCCTGTCTGTGACGAGACTATCCAGATGGCGGAGGCAATGGGTATCAGGCGTATCGGCTGCCAGATGAACGGAACAACCCGCTCGATGGTAAGAAAAGCCAAAGAAGCGGGTCTGTACGTGTCTCTGTGGCCGTCCAGAACTCCAGAAGACATCATGCTCGGAGTCTATCTCGGCGCAGAATTCTTATGTTGCGACAGAGCCATTGAGGTAAAGAAATTCCTCGATGAAAAAGCTCCGTTCGTAAGATACAAATAAGATATAAATAGGATATAAATAGAATTTAGAAATCTATAGCCTCGCGCATTTCAGGGATGGTCTGACTAAGGTCCATCCCTTTTCTGTATATGCCTGCGGTGCCGCCGACGAAAATGTCCGCACCCATCTCGGCCATAGCGTGGGCGCGTTCCTTGCTGACGCTGCCGTCCACGCTTATCAGAATGTTCCGGTATCCCTTGCTGTCAAGATATTTCCTGGTCTGCGCCACCTTGTTCATTATGCCGTCCACCATCTTGGCCCCCGCGTAGCCGGGATGCACAAGCATAAGAGTTACGGTGTCAAGGTAAGGCAGGTACGTCTCAAGTTTCTCAATCTCTGTCTCAGGGTTCACTGCCAGGCCGAAAAGTCCGCCTTTCTCGTGAACTTTATTGCTCAGTTCCTTGAAATCCAGAGTGAGCTCCACGTGAGAAGAAACGATGTCGCCCTTCCTGATGTCGAACCTTCCCAGTATCAGCTCCGGGTCTTCCACCATCAGGTGAATGTCCAGAGGCATATCAGTAGTCCTCTGCATGGCCTTTATGAAATCCGGGCCGAAAGTGAGGTTGGGAACGAAATGCGCATCCATGATGTCCACGTGCAGCATATCTGTCCCGTATTTCTGCAGGTCCGCGATGTCTTTCCCCAATGCCATAAGGTCGGAGCACATCACCGAAACTGAAATAAATCTCTTGTGACTCATGACGTTACCTATTCATTGACAAACATAACCTTATTGAAAAATTCCTTGCGGCCGAGGATTACGCCGAAGGCCTGCTCTGACTCGCTCAGATGGAACTTGTGGGAAATCAGCGGCCTCACGTCGATACGGTGGGACGCGATCGCCTCCATGGTGGTGCGCCAGTCGTTCTTCGCGTCATTGTACAGACTGTTCCATGTGCCCCTGACAGTCAGCTCCTTGCGGAGAATCTCCCAGTAGCCGTTCTGTGTCAATGTCATGTCTCCTGCCGGGTTGCCCATACATACGACGTGGCCCTTCGCCTTGACAGACCTGAGCGCCTGCTCGAATGTCTGCGAAACGCCCGCTCCTTCGATGCAGACGTCAGCGCCCTTGCCGCCTGTCTGCTCGCGGATGAACTCGACCGGGTCAATGTTCCTGGAATTGACGGCCGTGAATCCGAGAGAATTCGCAAAATCAGTCTTGGTCTGGTCAATGTCACACAGGATGACTTTGGCGGCGCCTGCCGTACGTGACCACAAACCCAGCATTATGCCTATCGGCCCGGCTCCGAAGATGGCCACGGTATCCCCGATACGGACATTTCCCTGGCCTACGGAATGCAGGGCTACGGCAGCCGGTTCGCACATGGCTGCCTCCTCGTAAGAGACTCTGTCATCGAAAAATACGAGATTCCATTCTTTTACGGCGATGTATTCCGCAAATCCGCCGTCTCTCCTGGAACCATAATAATCATAATGGCTGCAATGCGCATACTCTCCGGTCTGGCAGGCGGCACAGTGTCCGCAAGGAATCAGCGGAAATACTGCCGCCTTCTTGCCTACGAGGCTCTTGTCGTCCGCGTCGATGATTTCGCCCGCGAACTCGTGCCCCGGAATGGTCGGAAAATGGTATGTGCCTTTCTTGAATATACGCGGAATGTCACTTCCGCAGATACCGCACGCGTGCACTTTCATAAGCACTTCGCCCGGTTCTCTCACTGGAGTCGGGACGTCCTCGTATCTGAGGTCGCCCACGGCGTGAAGATTCAATGCTTTCATCAGAAGCTGTTTTAGAGTGTTGTTTTATTTTGTACCACAAAAATATCCATAAAATCCGAAAAGTCAAAAAATGAAAGCAATTTTTGCTTCAAAAATGTGTGATATGAAAATTTTTTAACTATATTTGTGTGTCAAATGAAATTATAGACGATATGAAAAGATACGCATACATACTTTTGTCCGTGGCGGCCGTGTTCAGCATGACCGGCTGCAAGTCGGAGAAAGCCCCTAAGACCGATCTCCCTCGCGAAGTACATGTGGGGCAGCAGGCCCAGCACGTGCAGGGCATTGCATACGATGAAGAGAAGAACTGTATGTACATGTCATTCACGAGCAGATTCGTGAAAGTCGATATGCAGGGGAACATTCTCGGCTCCATTGACAGGATACAGGGGCATCTCGGCGCGATGACATTCGACCCGGTAGGCCGCAAGGTTTATGCGTCACTCGAATGCAAGGACGATCAGATAGGCCAGGGCATCGCCAGGACATTGGGCGTAGATGTGGTTACCGAGTCGGTGTTCTATATCGCCATCATCGACGTTGACAAGCTCACCACGCTGGGCGCTGACCCGGAAACGGGCGATGTGCTCAGGACTGTGTGCGTGAAGGAGGCTTGCGCCGACTATGCAGCCAAGGTCAATGTTGCAGACACGACATTGGACCACCGTTTTGCCTGCTCCGGAATCGACGGAGTTACCATAGCGCCGGCAATCGGCGCCAAGAACAAGTCACTGTCCTCAGCGAGGAAACTCTATCTGTATGTGGCTTACGGCGTGTACGGCGATGTGAACAGGAATGACAATGACCATCAGGTCATTCTTCAGTACGACCTCAAGTCCCTCTCGCGCAATGCCAGGAACGTGGTTTTCGGCACCGTGCATACCGACGGACCTGCCAAGCCGCTGAACAAGTATTTCATATATACCGGAAATACCAACTGGGGCGTGCAGAATCTTGCGTATGACGAGAATACAGGCGACTTCTTCATGGCCGTCTATAAAGGCAAGAAGCCTCAGTACCCCAACTATGACCTGTATGCGTTCAGCATTGACCAGAAGCCGTCCAAGGCTGCTCTGGAGGGCGTTCCGTACTGGAAGAAAAAGGAGCGTCAGCTGAAACTTGATGACTCTATGGGCCAATGTGATGAGGCGACCGGCATTCACGGCTGGCGTTTCAAGTGGGGCTCTACGGGACTCTTCCCTATGGGCAACGGATACTGGTACATTTCAGAAAACAAAAAGGACAAGGAAACCGGTACACACAGCTGTACTGCACGTCTGTATCGCTGGACCGGTGATGCCAAATCCCCATTTGCAATAGTGAAGTAGATTTTATCGTAATTTGGTTTGTCCGGTCTGTAGAAAGTGGTGTTCTGCAGGCCGGTTTTTCAAATGTTTTTATTACATTTGTAAGAATTGCCGTCATTTCCGGCAGACAGAATCGTTCGTGGCGGCGGTTTGAATATGATTGACTATGGGGCTGAGGTTTATAGAAATTCTGACTTATTTGGGCAGCGGTGTCTTGTGTCTTGTGACCGGGGCGTTGCTGGTCTTTGTCGATAACGGAAATTCTGAACAGTCCAAAGGCTACATGAAAGTCAAGGCCTTTGTCGCATTGGCAGCTTTTCTGGACACGATTCTCAGTTTCATATTTCTGTATTTCCTCTCCAAGGACTACAGTTATCTGTGCATCAATACCTTTTTGGCGCCGCTGGTCTTCTATTTCCAGGTGTTCATGGCCACGACTTCGCTGCTGATGCTGTTCCGCAGTCCGTATATGTCCAAGCATCTGATGTACATATTCATTTGGCCTGTAGTGGTTCTGACGCTGTGCCACGGCGTGGGTTATCTGGTGGAATACGGCCTCGTGTTCGACATCCCGTCCTATATCAGTTATGTGAATACGACCTATTCGATGGTCGTGTCAATGCTGATGTACATGGTGATTCTCGTCGTGATAACCTGTCTCGCCGTGATTCTGCTCAGGGCTGTGAAAAAGTATAACAGGACACTGGAGAACTACTATGCCGAATATCCGGAACTGTCCGGCAAGAGGCTCGACTCCGTAGTGCTGGCATTCTTCCTGTACGGCATATTGTCATTGATAAACCTGCTGTCATTTTCAAGACCGGTCGTAGTGGGCTCGGTCATAGTCGCATCCGTGTTCTTTGTCGTCTTTGCCGTGGCACTGGTGAACCTCCAGAGGCTTTTTTCACTGGTTTCTCCGGCATTCGCCTACGAACAGCAGAGACCGGTGGAAGAGCAGTCGGAACCAGTTTTGCCCGAGCAGCCGGAAGTGTCTGAGTCAATGTCGATTGACGATGCTGTATCTTGCTGGACCTCGAGGCAGGACAAGCCTTATCTGAAGCGCGGCATTACTGTCGCATCCGTTTCTGCGGAAATGAAGATCTCTCCGAGAGTCCTTTCGGATTATCTGAACAATGTCTATGAGGTGAATTTCAATACGTGGATAAATACATTGAGACTGGAACAGGCTGCAGAGATGATGCTTGAGAATCCGAAACTGCCTTTCCGACCTCGCAGCGTTCGCCAAGGCATTCAAGAAATGCTATGGGGTAGCTCCGGGACAGTTCCGCACGGAGAAGTGTAACAAATAGGGAATGGTATGACGCTGGATTTTCTGAATATACTGGTCAATGTCGCCTCTTGTATCGCGCTGCTGTTGTCGGTAGTGTTCCTTCTGTTCGTGCGTTACGAATACAACAAGGACGCGCAAGGCTTTTCCCAGGCAAGGCACCTGATGGCCTGCGTGATATTCCTCGGGGTCATAACTGACACTATGGCCATAGTTTGCCTGATGCATGGCAGTTCTATCGTGGTGCTGACTTCTTTTGTCTTCGCCGTCACCATATTCATCCAGCTGCTTGCCGGAGGTTATGTCGGACTGCTTCTGTTCAGATCTCCGCTGGCTACTCTCAAGAATCTCCTTCTCATGGTGACTCCGGCCGTGCTGATTACCGCGATGCATATTTGCGGAGTCGTGGCATTCAAAATCGACAATCCTGATGTCAGCCATTACTATGAAGCCTTTCTTGATACGAGATTTGCGGTAATCACCACATGGTTCCTGCACATAACGTCGATTATGACACTTACGGTTTTGGGAATATACCTCATCAAATGCGTAAGACGTTATATCAATGTCATAAACGCCTACTATTCGGGCAAGGACAACATTGATGCGAAAAAACTCGTTTTCATATATCATTCGTTTTTCTTTTTCTTTGTTTCAGGCTGTCTCAACCTGCTTATGCGCTCCGCTCTTTTCAATGCGGCCGTGGTCTGCGTCGTGTCGGCCTATTTCGTGTTCTTCACGATCAAACTCCTGAATGTCAGGCCGTTGTTTGCTGCAATCGCTCCGGCATATGATTATGAACAGGGAGTCATGGGTGCAGAGAACATTGACAATAAAGAAGAAAATTCCGCGAATGAGGTCCAGACTCCCCAGGCTCTGTTCACGTCCCGTCCGAAGGTGGAGGAACTGGTGTCCTTCTGGGTGAACCTTTCTCCGGCGCCGTATCTTGGCGAGAATCTGACATTGGCCAAAGTCTCTTCTCAGATCGGTGTGAGCCAGAGGCTTCTGTCGGATTATCTGAACAATACGCTGAATCTGAATTTCAATGCCTGGATAAATACCCTCAGGATCGGGGAGGTGAAAAAGATCCTTGTCAATGAAAAGCAGGCCTCGCTTCTGGATGTCGCTGTCCGTACAGGATTTGCAGACCAGTCCGCGATGTCCAAGGTGTTCAAGAAAATTACCGGCGAATCACCTACGGAGTTTCAGGTGAGAAACGGAGAATAATTCATGGATTTGTCAAACCATTTCAGGATTATATTATGAACAGGATTATGCAGTCAGTGCTGGATGCGGAATATGTTATAGACGGAGTGAAGATGGAACTTTCGCCGCGTGAAATCTTGGATGACGCGGTGGGGAAGTCCGCTCGGAATGCTGATGCTCTGAAGGTGGAGCCTGTGGTGGACGAGACCGTGGACCCTGATCCTGCAGGAGTGATGCCTGAACTCCAAGTTGCTGAAAATCTTATACTTGTCAGTTTGCCGGATGTGTCGGAAAACAGAAAGATTCCGTCCTTCTGTGCTGACAGCATGACGTGCGCGGAGATAGCAAAGGCATTGACGGAAGTCATCTGGCGGGAAGGACATTTCCGGTCCGGAGATCTGGAGGTAAGCATATTGTGGGAATGGGACATGGCTCCGGTGGGAAGTATGGCGGCGTTCTACTACTCTGTGGAGGCGGCCTGCGATTATCTGGATATGCTCGGTGTGCGTCTGGCGGGGTATGACTTCAGGGAGTGTACAGGCGGATGTTCCGTAAAAGTTTCGGTGAATGTGTCTGAAAGTGCCCGGATGGAGGAGGACGATGAGGAGCCTGAAAACCCGCTGCCGTTCTGTGAGGTTCCGTTCAAGACGGAGTCGCCGGCTCTCGGAGAAGGACGCCGCTGTCCGGCTGTGCTGTCCGGCGAAAAAGACAACTGGCTGATATACATACCTTTCGATACGGGCAAGTTCAGACTTGGCGGTTCGCTGCTGTCCAGGCTGAGCGGCATATCGGGGGGCAAGGCGCCGGATGACATTGATTCGGACTATTTCCTGGACTGCTACGAGGTGGTGCGCGAATTCGTGGAGGACGGAGTGGTGCTTTCGGGCGTTACGGTAGGTGAGGGCGGCCTTTTTGCTGCATTGGCGATGATGACGGGAGGCGGTGTCCGTGGTATGGATATTGATATCTCGGGGATCATGAAATCCTATGGAGAGCAGAGCCAGGTCAATGTGCTTTTCGGCGAAGTGCCTGGGGCATTGATAGAAATAAAGGACATCGATTTCGACTACGTGGATGCGGAAATGCTTCTTCAGGATGTGGCTTATTATCCGATAGGCCATCCTGCGGAGAAGGGACTGAACATAACCGGCAATTCCGCTACGGGCGTTTCGGGTATCTTGAGGGCGCTTCTGGCGCAGCGGGATGCTCCAGAGGGTGAAGACTGACAATAACCAGATAATTATACGTCGGATATGGTAAGTAAGTATGCAAATGTTCCCGGCAAGGGAAACGGGCCCAAGAAGCCGAAGATTTTCGTCTTGGACACCAACATTATTCTTCACGATTATAAGGCGATAAGAAAGTTCCAGGACAATGATATCGTGGTGCCTGTCGCAGTGCTCGAGGAACTCGACAAGTTCAAGAAGGGCACCGATGCGCTCAGCTACAATGCCCGCGGATTCATGCGTGACATTGACAGGCTTACTGAGGGCAGGATGTTCGGGAAAGAGGGCGTCCCGATAGGCAAGGGCTTGGGTGATATCAAGATAGAGCCGAACCATCCGTTCCCGGACAGTCTGAAGGACCTGTTCCACGACGATATACAGGACCACAGGATACTTGCTACTGCCATCTGGGTGCGTGACCACAATCCTGACAGGTTCGTGGCGCTTGTGACCAAGGACATAAACTTGAGGATGAAATCCAAGGCTGTCGGTATGGTGGCGCAGGATTATCTGACTGACAGGGTAGAGGAGGCGAAAGTGGAGACGTCCCAGAAGGAAGTCCATTTTATAGACAATGCTCCGGCCGAGGTGCTTCAGGAACTCGCCTACAGTCAGAACAATGCGGTCGATTGGCGGGCTGTCTGCCATGACTGTCCGTATCCGAACCAGCTTTTCAAGTTCAAGGTCCAGAATGAGGATGTCTTGTGCGCGAGATATGATGCGGACATTGACAAGATCCTGCTTGTGCGCAAGCGTGAGGCATGCGGAATCAAGCCGAGGAACGATGAACAGAAATTCGCCATCGACGCGTGCCTGAACAAGAAGATCAAACTCGTGTCTCTGACGGGCGGTGCCGGAACGGGAAAGACGCTCCTGGCATTGGCTTCTGCCCTGGAACAGGAAAGGGATTATGACCAGATTATCTTGTCGAGACCGACGGTCATACTCGGCAATCAGGATATCGGTTTCCTCCCAGGAGACCAGAAGAACAAGATGTCGCCGTTCCTGCAGCCGCTTATGGACAACCTGAATGTGATCAAGGCACAGTACCGCCCGAGCAGCAAGGAATATCAGCGTCTGGAGGCGTTGGTGAAAGACGAGAAGCTGCTCATTACGCCGCTTGCGTATATCAGAGGACGAAGTTTGGGCAATGCGTACTTTATCATTGACGAGGCTCAGAATCTGACTCCGCACGAGATCAAGACGATCATCACCAGGGCTGGAGAAGGGACCAAGATGGTGTTTACAGGAGATATTTTCCAGATTGACCAGCCGTATCTGGACCAGTGGTCCAACGGTCTGACTCATCTTGGAGAGAAGATGACAGGGCAGAAGCTTTTCGAACACGTATTCCTGAACAAGGGTGAGCGGAGCGAGTTGTCTGACCTTGCAGCAAAGTTATTGTAGAAGAAAATGCAGAAATTTCTTGAGAACTGGATGCTGCCGTTAGCCATATCTTTAGGCGCGGCAGCATATCTCGTGCTTTACAACGTGCCTTATCTGGCAGAAAATGTCGAGCCCGGTGTGTCGGCTTTTGCGAAGAATGTGCAGCCGGTGCTGATAGCAGTGATGCTATTCCTGCAGTTCAACAGGATTTCGCCTCACGACCTGCGCTTCAGAAGATGGCATTTCGTACTGTTGTGTTTTCAGATGCTGATGTTCATTGCGCTGACAGGGGTGGCCATCGCTCTTCCTGACGGCAATGCGAAGGTCCTTGTTGAGAGCGCCATGCTGTGCTTTGTCTGCCCGACGGCCGCGGCTGCGGGAGTGATTACCCATAAGCTTGGAGGAAAACTCTCTGATACAGTGTCTTATGTCGTGCTGGTAAATGTGGCGGTGTCCGTGGCCATTCCTGTGGTCATACCGATTTTCAATCCGTCATCGGGTGTGTCCTTCATGAGCGCCCTGGTAGCCATCTCGCTGAAGATTTTCCCGTTGCTGGTGCTGCCTCTTCTGCTGGCGTGGCTCGTGCGATATACTGCTGGGAGGCTCCAGAGGTGGCTGATGCGTTATACCGGATGGGCCTTCTATGTATGGGGCATATCATTGACCCTGGCCATTTTTCTTGCGACGAGGGCATTGGTGCTGAGCCGTATATCGTTCTGGATAGTGGTGCTGATAGGCGTGATTTCGCTGGTTTGTACGCTTGTGCAGTTCGCTGTGGGCAGGGCAGCCGGCGCATTGTCCCGCAAACGGCACCCTGACTGCGCGGATGTGGATATCCTTACGGCAGGTCAGGCGCTCGGTCAGAAAAATACCGGATTTCTCATCTGGCTCGGATATTCATATTTTACGCCTGTAACTTCCGTGGCAGGCGGATTGTACAGTATATGGCAGAATGTCATAAATTCCATGGAACTCTATGGAAAGAACCATAGAAAATGACTATATTTGCAGTCTCTATGGATTTAGGTGAAAATTTCAAAAACCAATTTACAATATGATCGAAAACAAGAAAAGGGTTTATCGTTTCGGAGGCAAGACTGCCGAGGGAAACGGAACCATGCGTGAGCTCCTTGGCGGTAAGGGCGCGAACCTCGCTGAGATGAGCCTTCTCGGAATGCCTGTTCCTGCAGGATTTACCATTACGACCGAGTGCTGTGCCGAGTATTATTCTCTCGGCGGCGGCTATTCTGACGCCCTCAAGAAAGAGGTTGCAGAGGCGCTCGAGGCTACAGAGAAACTCATGGGCAAGAAGTTCGGTGATCCTAATGATCCGCTTCTGGTAAGCTGCCGTTCAGGCGCAAGAAGTTCAATGCCTGGTATGATGGATACTATCCTGAATATCGGTCTCTGCTCTGAGACTCTTCCGGGAATGATCAAGAAGACCGGCAATCCTCGTTTCGTATATGATGCATACCGTCGTCTGATTATGATGTATTCTGACGTCGTTATGGAGAAGGCTGAGGGTATCGAGCCGGAGGACGGCAAGGGTATCCGTCAGCAGCTTGATAGAATGATGTCTGAGCTGAAGGCGGCCAAGGGCTACAAGTCAGATACTGACATTACAGCAGAAGAGCTCAAGGAACTTTGCGACAAGTTCAAGGTCAAGGTCAAGGAAGTTCTCGGCGTAGAATTCCCTGATACTGCAAAGGCTCAGCTTTGGGGCTCAATCGGTGGCGTGTTCAAGTCATGGAACGGAAAACGTGCCATCACATACAGAAAAATCGAGAAAATTCCAGATGATTGGGGTACAGCTGTAAACGTACAGTCAATGGTATTCGGAAACATGGGTGACACATCTGCTACTGGTGTGGCTTTCTCACGTAACCCTGCCAACGGTGACAACAAGTTCTACGGTGAGTGGCTTATCAATGCCCAGGGAGAGGATGTCGTTGCAGGTATCCGTACACCTAACCCGCTGAACGAGGCTACCAAGACTGAGAAGAACAAGGATCTCCAGTCTCTCGAAAAGGCTATGCCTGAGGTATATAAAGAGCTCGACGCCATCAGGACAAGACTCGAGGAGCATTTCCACGATATGCAGGACATCGAGTTCACTATCCAGGAAGGCCACCTCTGGATGCTCCAGTGCCGTATCGGCAAGAGAACAGGTCTCGCTGCGCTTCAGATGGCTATCGATATGCTCGAAGAGGGTATGATCGACGAGAAGACCGCAGTTATGCGTGTTTCTCCTGCACAGCTCGACGAGATTCTTCACCCTATCCTCGACCCTGCATCTGAGAAGAAGGCTCAGGTTATGGCCCAGGGTCTTCCTGCATCACCTGGTGGAGCGGTCGGAACACTTGTGTTCACTCCTGAGGATGCTGTCAATGCAGCTGCAGACGGCAAGAAAGTCATTCTCGTCCGCGAAGAGACCTCACCTGAGGATATCGAAGGTATGAGGGCTGCCGCAGGTATTCTTACAGTACGTGGAGGTATGACTTCACACGCTGCTCTGGTTGCACGCGGATGGGGCAAGTGCTGTATCGTAGGTTGCGATGCAATGCACATTGACCTCGAGAAGAAGACTGTCACTTTCGCAGGTCACGACAACAAGTTCAAGGAAGGCGACTGGTTCAGCCTCAATGGTACAAAGGGTCTTGTCTATAATGCTCAGATCGAGACTATGGACGCTTCAGAGAACCCGCTGTTCGTGAAGTTCATGACTCTCGCTGACAAGTTCCGCAAGCTCGGTATCCGTACCAATGCAGATACACCGGAAGATGCTTCCAAGGCACTTTCATTCGGTGCTGAAGGTATCGGTCTGTTCCGTCTCGAGCACATGTTCTACGGAAGAAATTCAGAGACTCCTCTCGCAAAACTCCGCAAGATGATTCTCTGTGATACAGATGAAGAAAGAAAAGAGGCTCTTACAGAACTCGAGCCGTTTATCAAGGCTTCAGTGAAGAGCACTCTCAGAATAATGGACGGCAAGCCGGTCGTATTCCGTCTCCTCGACCCGCCTCTCCACGAGTTCGTTCCACGTACTGAAGAGAAGAAAGAGGAACTCGCAAAGGAACTTGGCGTAACTGTTGAGGAAATCGAGAAGAGAGGCGAGTCTCTCCACGAGGTCAACCCTATGATGGGTCACCGCGGAGTACGTCTCCACGTGTCATTCCCTCTTATCGCCGAGGTTGAGTACAGGGCTATCTTCACAGCTACTGCTGAACTTCAGAAAGAAGGCCTACACCCTAAGCCGGAGATCATGATTCCTGTTACCATTTCAGCTCGTGAGCTCAGCTTCCAGAAAGCTATCTGCGACAGAGTGAAGGCTGAAGTCGAGGGCAAATACAGCCAGGCAATCACATACCAGTTCGGTACAATGATCGAGATTCCTCGTGCTGCTCTTACCGGTGACAGAATGGCCCGTACAGCCGAGTTCTTCTCATTCGGTACCAATGACCTTACCCAGATGACCTTCGGTTTCTCACGTGACGACGTAGGAACATTCATGGGTGAATACCTCGGAAACAAGCTCCTGGACGCTGATCCGTTCAAGACCATTGACACGAAGGGTGTCGGCAAACTCGTCGAGTATGGTATCCAGTCCGGCCGCTCGAAGAGACCTGAACTCAAGTGCGGTGTCTGCGGAGAGCACGGTGGAGATCCTGATTCAATCAAGTTCTTCAACAGAATCGGAATCGACTACGTTTCCTGCTCACCGTTCCGTGTGCCTATCGCACGTCTTGCTGCGGCGCAGGCAGCCATTGCACAGAGCAAATAATACTGAATCTGTTCCGGCTTCCTGAAAAGGAAACGGAACAGATTTTTCAAATTATAAAATTATGGTAAAAATCAATGTTGGAGGATGTTCCTCCTTTGTTAAAGATTCTGAGTACAAGGAATATCTTGAAAAGGCATTCGCTGCTTACGACGTTCTTGAAAGTGAAAGCGGAGCCGGAAACGATTTCCTCGGATGGAAGCATCTTCCGTCACAGACTCCTGAGTCTCTGGTCAAAGCGTGCGAGGATGTACGTGATGATTGGAAAAACAGAAATGTTGATCTCGTGGTAGTTATCGGTATCGGTGGCTCTTACCTTGGCGCAAAATGCGCTATCGAGGCTCTTTCCCACAGTTTTGCGAGAGAGATGAGGCAGTCCGGTGCTCCTGAGGTCGTTTTTGCCGGCAATAACCTCTCTGAGGAGTATGTAAGCGAACTTATCGACTTGATGAAGGTAAGAAACGTGGCATGCGTAGTGATTTCCAAATCAGGTACCACTACAGAGCCTGCCGTCGCCTTCAGAATTGTGAAACAGCATCTTGAGGAGACCTATGGTCAGAAAGAGGCTGCTGCACGTATTGTAGCTGTTACTGATGCCCACAAGGGAGCGCTCAAGACTCTCTCCACACAGGAAGGCTACAGGACATTTGTCGTTCCTGACAATGTCGGAGGTCGTTTCTCCGTGCTTACTCCGGTAGGTCTGCTGCCGATCGTTCTTGCAGGTTTCGATATACGTGCCCTGCTCGAAGGCGCTAAGGAAGAGGAGATGGCTCTTGCTGAGAAATCAGAAAAGAATGCGGCTGTAGAATATGCTGCAATGCGTAATCTTCTTCACTCTGTCTATGGCAAGAGTGTTGAGGTCCTGGTTTCTTTCACTCCTAAGTTTCAGTATCTCGGCGAGTGGTGGAAACAGCTCTACGGTGAGTCTGAGGGTAAGGACAAGAAAGGTATCTATCCTGCTTCAGTGGTCTATACTACCGATCTTCACTCACTCGGCCAGTTCGTCCAGGACGGTGCAAGGATTATGTACGAGACTGTGGTCACAGTGGAAAACAGCAACCGCAACGTAGTCATCGGCAGCGATCCTCAGAACCTCGACCAGCTGAATTACCTTGCCGGCCAGCACGTGGAGCATTGCAATGCCATGGCTCAGCTCGGAACCAAGCTTGCCCACATCGATGGCGGCGTTCCTCAGATGGAAGTGTCTGTAGAGCGTATCAATGAGAAGACACTCGGAGCTCTCTTCTATTTCTTCGAATTTGCCTGTGGCGTCAGCGCTTACATTCTCGGAGTCAATCCGTTCAATCAGCCTGGTGTCGAGGCCTACAAGAAGAATATGTTCGCATTGCTCGAGAAACCTGGTTTTGAAGAGCAGACCAAGGCCATCAAGGCACGCCTCTCTGAATAATCACGCAGCGCAATGCCGCTCATAATATGAATAAGGCTGGCTCATTTTCAGAGTCAGCCTTTTATAGTATCTGTAAGTCAGTGTCGGATTACCTTGCCTGACGTACTTTGTCTGAGGATGATTGACGGAAGCTGTGAGATGCGGCATTGAACCGTCCGGTCCTGATCTTGAGGACTTTGGCCCTGGACGCTGCGCTGATTCCTGTAGCCTGGCCTGCGACTGTTGTGGAAGTCCTTGTCATGGTCAGAGGGAATACCGGGACGTCGTTGTGCTTGGAATAGATGCCCAGGTCATTCTCGTCGAGCGGATAGGCGTAATACTGCATTGACGTAAGCACCGTCCTGTAGGTCCTGTTGTTGTGCTCGAAGTTGAAGTTCAGACCATTCACTGTGGCATTTGTTCCATCATCGCTCAGTTTGGTGCTCTCGGCTATGATGATGTTGTCAGTGACTACATGCTCTCCTACTTCGATGTCGTTGAAGTTCATTGACCCGTCATAGTAGAAATTGCCGTAGAAGCACAGGTCATACTCCTTGCCGTCGATTTCCTCGGTCTCGAGATATAAACTCTTGAACAGCAGCGTCTTGGTGAACCTGTCGTACTGCGCCTCCAAGATATAGTCGGACATGTCGGTGTCATCTGCATTGATTTTTCCCTTTTCCCATCCGGTGATGTTCACCAGATAATTCGCATCCGAAGAGGTGATCTTCAAGTCGTATGATATCTCTTTCGAAGGGTCGGACTTGCTGGCTCCCGTTATTTTCCAGTCGCCCAGCCATTTGGTGAAATCCGCCTCAGGAACATCTTCTTCCAGAGTGAACTCCAATATGGCATAGTCTCCTGTCGGTTTGTTGTCGGAAGTCATGCCGAAGGCTACCGCAATCCACTTTCCGGAACGCATCCTGTCGAACTGTATGTAGTTTGTTCCATTGTACAGCTCGCCGTTATAGAAGTTCGGCTCGTCCTTTATATATTCCACTACATCGCTTTTGTACCACCGTTCGAAATTTTCTGCGGTAATCACGTCAAGCCAGTATGTCTCCTGGTCCAGACTTCTTACCGTGATTACATCAACATCGGCCCTGAATCCGTTCTCGTCGGTGATGACTTCCCGCTTGTGGGAAAGAGTCCAGTCCGGATTGACCTGAAATGTGGTCTCCTGTTTCGGTGGCTGCTGAGGTTTGGGCTCCGGTCTTCTTCCTGTTCCTTCATCGCTGCAGCCTGCCAGTGTCAATGCGATGACAATCAATGCATTGACGAAATTCATCATTCTTTTCATCGTCAAGTAGTTCTTTTATTCTCGAAGCAAGGTCTGCTGCAAATATCGTACTTGAAAAATAGTTGCGACTTAAATCGAGAAGTTGTGGTAATGCGGTCCGAATCTCTCGAATGCTGCTCTGTCGAGGTCGTTCCTGTCGTCAGGATGGGCAATGCTGATGAGCAGTTTGGCCCTTTCCTGGAGCGATTTTCCGTACAGATCGACAGCGCCATATTCGGTTACTATCCAGTGAGCATCAGCCCTCGGGGTTACCACACCTGCACCAGGGTTCAGAACAGGGACGATCTTGGTCTGCCCCTTCTTGGTCCTCGAAGCGAATGCAGTAACTGATTTTCCGCCTTCTGACATTGTCGCGCCTCTTACGAAATCCACCTGTCCGCCTGTGCCTGAGAATATCCTGGTGCCGATGGAGTCCGCGCTGATCTGACCGGTAAGGTCCACCTCCGTAGCGGAGTTGATGGCCATCATTTCAGGGTTCTGAGAGATGATCCACGGGTCATTGGTGTATTTGATGTCCTTCATCAGGACGTCCGGATTATGGTCAATGAATTTGTACACTTCTT
>HF996016.1:25047-29861 GCA_000432515.1 Bacteroides sp. CAG:545 | reverse complement strand
TCTTCCGATCCGAGCAGGAACGAAGCCACTACCTTTCCCGTGTCGATCTTCTTGTGCATGCCATTGATGACGCCTTTCTTTATAAGGTTCAGGATGCCGTCGGCGAACATTTCCGTGTGCAGACCGAGGTTCTTGTGGTCGGTCAATGCTGCGGCCAGTGCATTAGGCAATGCTCCGATGCCCATCTGGAGGCACGCTCCGTCAGGTACGAGTTCCGCGCAGTTCTTTCCGATGAGTTTCTCTGTCTCGTCAGGTTCGGCGAATGCCTTGGTGACCAGAGGAGTATTGTCTTTTACGAGGTAGTCTATCAGTCCGGGTGACACGAGATCGCCGTACGCGTAAGGAACATTTTCATTGACAACAGCTATTACTGTGCCTGCGCTTTCAACAGCTGCGAGAGAGCAGTCCACTGATGTGCCTAACGAGAACATTCCGTTTTCGTCCGGCAGCGAGACCTGCACCATCGCCACGTCGCATCTGAGTGCGCCGCTTCTATACAGTTTCTGTGATTCTCCCAAATGTACCGGAAGATAGTCCGCGTAACCTGCATTGACATTGGCCCTTACATTGGGTCCGAGGAAAAATCCCTGGTCGAAGAAGATTCCATCGTAGCGCGGTTCTGAATATGGAGCCGGTCCTTCTGTGTGGAAATGATGGAAATGAAGGTCTCTCACTTCGCCGTTGTCCGCCCTTCTGCACAATGCCTGGATAAGTACGTGCGGTACGCTGGCTACACTGCTCAGGTGTATGTGGTCACCTGTCTTGACTGCTTTTACAGCTTCGTCAGCCGTAACATAAATCGGGTGTTTCATAGTATTGCTGCTATATGTGTTAATACGTTACAATAATCGCAAAGTTAAGCCTTTTTTCTGAAAATTTCGTATTTTTGTTGTCCTTACTGATAACAATATGAAACATACTGAAGAAGAGAAACTTGCTGCGTTCGGCCAGGTGCTGGACGTGATGGACAAACTCAGGGCAGGCTGTCCCTGGAATGCTGCCCAGACTTGGGATACTCTGCGTCCGATGACTGTGGAGGAGGTCTATGAGCTGAGTGATGCCGTGATGAAGAAGTCCGGCAAGGATGTGGAGAAGGAACTCGGAGACCTTCTGCTTCATATTGTTTTCTATGCCAAGGTGGCAGAAGAGCAGGGCGAATTCGATATCGTCGATGTCTGCAGGCGGCTCTGCGAAAAGATGATTTTCCGCCATCCTCATGTATTCTCTGACAAGAAAGCTTCTGATGCTGAGCAGGTTTCGGAGAACTGGGAGCTTATGAAGATGAAGGAGAAAGGTGGAAACAAACGTGTCCTTTCCGGTGTCCCCGATTCGATGCCGCCTATCCTTAAGGCCTATTCGATGCAGGACAAGGCGAGGGGAGTCGGTTTCGACTGGGAATGCCCTGCGCAGGTATGGGACAAGGTCAAGGAGGAGCAGGGTGAGTTCCAGGCTGAGCTCGAGGCTATGGCCCGCGAGGAAGGCGAACTGGACAAGGCCCCGGCCGGCTACACAATGACTCCGGTTCCCGGTTCCGCGAGGGACCGCGCCGAGGAGGAGCTGGGCGATTTTCTCTTCGCTACTGTCAATGCTGCAAGGCTTTACGGTCTGAATCCGGATACCGCACTGAACCGTGCCTGCGACAAGTTCCGCCGCCGTTTCACCTATCTCGAAGAGCACACCCTCCGCCAAGGCCGTTCACTAAAAGAAATGACCCTGTCCGAGATGGATGCCATCTGGGACAAGGCCAAAGAAGAAGGTCTGTAAACTTCCGAATACGCGGGGTTAGCCGAGGAAGCCGAGGAGGATGCCGGCAGCTACTGCTGAACCGATGACACCGGCTACGTTCGGGCCCATGGCGTGCATCAGAAGATGGTTGCTCGGGTCAGCCTCACGTCCTACCATTTCGGAAACGCGGGCACTGTCAGGCACTGCGGATACACCGGCATTGCCGATAAGCGGATTGATCTTGTGTCCCTCACGGCAGAACAAGTTCATGAACTTCACGAACAGGACACCGCAGGCCGTAGCAATGATGAACGACAGAAGACCGAGCACGAAAATCTTGATGGACGTCGCTGAAAGGAATTTGTCAGCCTGAGTCGAGCAGCCCACAGTAAGACCGATCAATGTCGTGATGACGTCGATGAGCGGTCCTCTTGCCGTTTCTGCAAGACGCCTTGTCACTCCGCTCTCCTTCAGTAAGTTACCGAAGAACAGCATACCTAAAAGCGGGAGACCTGAAGGGACGATGAATGCAGTCGTGAGGAAGCCCACAATCGGGAAAATGATCTTTTCCCTCTGGCTTACAACACGAGGAGACGGCATACGGATAAGCCTTTCCTTCTTGGTCGTTAGCAGAAGCATGATAGGCTTCTGGATGACCGGAACAAGTGCCATGTAGGAATAAGCCGACACGGCAATCGCACCCATAAGGTCCGGTGCGAGTTTGGAAGAAAGGAAAATCGCCGTAGGGCCGTCTGCACCACCGATAATACCGATAGCGCCGGCCTCATTAGGCATGAATCCCATTGACAATGCCAACAGATAAGCTCCGAAAATACCCATCTGTGCAGCAGCGCCGATAAGAATCAGTCGCGGCTGAGAGATAAGCGCGGAGAAATCCGTCATAGCGCCGATTCCTAAGAAAATCAGCGGTGGATACCACCCCTGGCGCACACCCTGATAAAGGATGTTCAGCACAGAGCCGTCCTCATAGACTCCGATATTCAGTCCCGGAAACATTGGAATATTTCCGATGATCATACCGAAGCCGATCGGCACCAGGAGCAGAGGCTCCCATTCCTTGACAATGGCTAAGGTTATAAAGACAATTCCGATGGCAATCATCACGAGGTGCTGCCAAGTCATATTGCAGAAGCCCGTGAACTCCCAGAATTGCTGTAAACTGCTTATTATCTGATCCATAAGCAGGAGATTATGCGATAGTTACGATAGCGGCGCCTTCCAGCACTGAATCGCCTTTGCTTACATTGATCTTGGTCACTACGCCCGCTCTGTCAGCCTGGATTTCATTCTCCATCTTCATTGCCTCGAGAACCGCTACTTTCTGTCCTGCAGCCACGGTATCACCCTCTTTTACAGATACTTCGATGATGACTCCAGGAAGCGGAGAAGTTACTGGCTTGCCCTCGCCGGCAGGTTTTGCAGCAGGAGCGGCAGCCTGAACCGGAGCGGCCTGAGGTACGGCAACAGGAGCGGCCACCGGTGCAGCCTGAACTGGCGCAGCAGCTGGCATGGCATTCTCCATCTCAACCTGATATGACACGCCATTGACAGTAACGTCAGCGAGGTTGCCGTTGGTGGAATTGATAGCTACATTGTAGTCATTTCCATTGATCTTGAATTTATATTCTTTCATAATATTTGTTTTTTATCTGTTGATTATCTCGGCAATTGCCTGAAATTCTGTTCTTTGCTGTTCCAGCTGCTCTGCTTGCGCTGAATCGTGATGACGAAGCTTTCCTTGTCGTGTACGGACTCTTCAGCATAGAGATGCAGAGCTGCAGCTATGGCCGCATACACCTCGCCGTTCATTTCCTGGTCCAATGCCATTGCTATCGCAGCGGCAGTCTCAGGTGTCATCTTTCCGGATTTGCCGGCTTTGGCACGGCTCTCTTTCTTGCATGTGCAGGATTTCTTGCCTTCACCGCCGGACACCTTTCCCAGGAGGCTGAACAGCCACCAAAGGATGATGAGCGCTGTAAATACCACAGATACCGACACGAGTGTAAGAACAAACCCGTGCTCGTCCTCTTTTTCCATTCTCTGGCTTCCGGTCTCCACGTTCTGGGACCCGTTTATGGAGCCTGGCGTAGGTACAGCCGCCTCTGCCTCAGTCACGAATTCCATCTGGCGGAGATCGTGAGCGAGTTTGATTACGGATTTGCCTGCAGGGAGTGCTGCCGGAACTTCAAGAGAGTCGATAACGGTGCGGCCGTCATTGCTGACCAGATAGACCGTAGAGCCTTTCGCTATCTTGAAATCGGCATAGAAAGTACCCTCCTTTCCGTTTCCGCTGGCGTAGAACAGAATCGTCTGGCGAGGACCTATTTTGGTCCTGCTGTCAGTTTTCGGGATCAGGCTCATTTTCAGGTTGTTCCTGTCATTGGACAGGAAACAGCCGCCGAAATTGACCGTCCCTTGAGACTTGTTGAAAATCTCAATCCATCCGTTACGTCTTCCGTAGTCATCCACGATGCCGGTGCTGTCCGGCTCTGCCAGAACCTCTGAAATTATCAGGTCACTGACATTCTGACCCAGGGCGGAACCTATCGAAAACGCAAGGATTGTACTGATTGTCAATAATATACGTTTCATTGTCCGTCTGCTTTATAGTGGAAGATTGTCGTGCTTCTTGGCTGGAAGAGTCTGCTTCTTGCCGGCGAGCTGCTCCAATGCGCGGATAACGCGGAATCTCGTGTTTCTCGGTTCAATGATATCGTCAATGTAGCCCATCTTGGCTGCCTGATAAGGATTGCAGAAGAGGTCATTGTACTCATTTTTCTTCTCCTCTGCAAGCTTAGCCTGCTCGGCAGGATCTTCCACGGCCTTGATTTCTTTGCCGTAAAGAATCTGCACGGCACCGTCAGCACCCATGACTGCGATGTTGGCAGAAGGCCAGGCGTAATTTATGTCGCCACGTATCTGCTTGCAGCTCATTACGATATGCGCTCCGCCATATGACTTTCTCAATGTCACTGTCACCTTAGGCACAGTAGCCTCGCCATAAGCATAGAGGAGTTTCGCTCCATTGGCAATGATGGCTCCGTATTCCCGCTGGGGTCCGCAGAGGG
>HF996016.1:5619-25036 GCA_000432515.1 Bacteroides sp. CAG:545 | reverse complement strand
GTATTCCTGCTGGGTTCCGCAGAGGAAGCCAGGCACGTCAACCAGAGTGACGAGAGGAATGTTGAAGGCATCGCAGAAACGAACGAAACGCGCAGCCTTTCTGGAAGCATTGATGTCCAACACGCCTGCGAGATATTTAGGCTGGTTCGCCACGATACCTACGCTGCGTCCGTTCATGTGGGCAAATCCCACGATGATATTCTTCGCATATGACTGGTGCACCTCGAAGAATTTGCCGTCATCGACAATGCTGCGGATGACATAGTACATGTCGTAGGCCTTGTTCGGATTGTCCGGGATGATTTCGTTCAATGCGTCGTCAGTCCTGCTGACAGGGTCATTGGTCGGAACAACCGGAGCCTCCTCCATATTGTTCTGCGGAATGTAGCTGAGGAGCTCCTTTATGATGCGGATGCCGTCTTCATCGTTCTCAGCCGCGAAATGTGCCACACCGCTCTTGGTGGCATGAACGCTCGCGCCGCCCAGGTCCTCAGAGGACACTGTCTCGCCGGTCACGCTCTTGACCACTGCCGGGCCTGTAAGGAACATGTAAGAAGTGTTCTTCACCATGACGGTGAAGTCTGTCAATGCCGGTGAATAGACTGCTCCGCCGGCGCAAGGTCCGAAAATTCCTGAAATCTGTGGAACCACACCTGACGAGAGGATGTTCCTTTCGAAAATTTCACCGAATCCTGCCAATGAATTGATTCCTTCCTGAATTCTGGCACCGCCCGAGTCGTTCAGGCCGATGCATGGCACACCGTTTCTCGTGGCCATATCCATAACCTTGCAGATTTTCTGCGCCATAACTTCTCCGAGAGAACCTCCGGATACCGTGAAGTCCTGTGCGAAGACATAAACCAGTCTTCCGTCGATAGTTCCTTGTCCGGTAACCACTCCGTCTCCGTCGAAGTGCTGTTTCTCCATTCCGAAATTCGTACAACGGTGCTGTACGAACATGTCGAATTCTTCGAAGCTGCCCTCGTCCAGGAGCAATGCTATTCTCTCACGCGCAGTGAGTTTTCCTTTCTGGTGCTGTGCATCGATGCGTTTCTGTCCACCGCCCATAGCGGCTGCCGCTCTGCGCTCGACCAGTTTCTTGATATTATCCTGCTGGATACTCATTTGTGCTGTATATAATTATTAAGTTATACTCTATCCAATGTCTCGCAAGGTGTTTACTTGCTGAACGTTCGCTTAAATTCGAGGGGCGTCGCTTGTTCGAAGGCTTCAACCCCCTCGAATCTAATAACCTGCAAATATAACAATTATTTCGTCCAAATGCGAATGTGCAAAAAACGACCCCGGCTGAAACGAATCTCAGTCGGGGTGAATCCTTTATTGTCGTGCAGACGAATTATTCCTCTGCCGGTTTCATCAAACTGTAAACATTGGTGACATCGTCATCGTTCTCGAGAAGATCGGTGAGTTTGTTCAATGTCTCGCGCTGCTCAGGAGTTACATCCTTCAGCTCAGTGTTCGGAATCCTCTCGAAACCTCCGGATACGAGCTCGTAGCCATTGTCCTCGATGAACTTCTGGATACCGCCGTAAGACTCGTAGGCACCGTAGATCACTACGTTCTTGGTGATGTTCTCGTCCTCATCCTCCTGCTCCTCGATGAACACCTCAGGGTCATCATCGTAGTCGCAAAGAGCAAGCTGGAGTTCATCGATGTCAAGACCTTCCTGGTACTTGATTCTGAACACGCACTTGTGGTCGAACATGAAGCTTACGCTTCCGCTTGTTCCGAGCGTGCCGCCGCATTTGGTGAAATAACTGCGGACATTGGCCACTGTTCGGGTATTGTTGTCTGTAGCAGTTTCAACAAGGAAAGCGACACCGAACGGGCCGTAACCCTCGAAAGTAACCTCCTTGAAATCACCGAGACTCTTGTCGGTAGCCTTCTTGATGGCTCTCTCGATATTGTCCTTAGGCATGTTCTCGTTTCTTGCCTCTGCGATGAGCGCACGGAGACGAGGGTTGCCGATCACATCAGGACCGCCCTGCTTGACAGCGATAGTAATTTCTTTTCCGATTTTGGTGAAGGTCTTGGCCATGTGGCCCCAACGCTTCATCTTTCTCTCTTTTCTGAACTCAAAAGCTCTTCCCATAATCTATTTGTTCTCTATTCTGCTGATATATTTGTCGATATCGTAGCCTTCCATTGACTGAGGATACTGGTCCTTGATCTTCTTGTAGAAAGAAAGAGCCTTGGCGTCATCACCGAGTTCCTCGCATGCGACACCCGCCTTCAGAAGATAAGCGGCAGCGAACATGTTGTCCACAACACCTGCAGCCTTCTCGTAGCATCCTACAGCTTCCTTGTATTTCTCGAGTCCTGCATAAGCGTCACCCTTGCAAGCAAGCGCTCTTGCCTTCAGAATCTCATCCTTTCCGTTGTATTTGTTGAGGTAGGAGAGGGCCTCCTCGAATTTGCCGAGCTGAAGTTCGCACACACCTGCATAGAAATACGCAGCAGCACCGGCATGAGAGCCGTACTGGTCAATGACCTGGCTGAAACCGAGCACGTTTCCGTCTCCGTTGAGTGCGAGGTCATAGTTCTGGGCGCGGAAATTGGCTTCTGCCTGATACATCTGCTCTGCAGCCTCAGCTTTCTGCGGCTGAGCGTAGAACTTCTGGTAGCACAGAACTGCAACACCGACTACGATGACTGCGCCGAGACAGCCCCAAATGACTTTTTTGTTTTCATTGAAGAATTTTTCCACAGAAGATACTTTTTCTGCAACCTGCTCGTTCTGCAGTCTCTCCTGATCTTTAAGAGTTTCTTGTGCCATATTTTCTTATGTTTTTTATTTCGTTTCAATGCGGCAAGCGCATAATAGTCCGCAAATGTATAAAAATTACGGGAAATTCACAATGTTTTTATGAATTAGGCTGTTTTGATGCGACAGGCGTGTCCTCGTGGCCGGATACATTAGGAGTATAAAGACCCGCCTTAGCGGCGTATCTGACCAGTTCCACCGTGCTTGAGATATTCAACTTCTTGAAAATGTTGCTCTTGTGAGTGTCAATCGTACGGACGGAGACATTGAGCCTGCCGGCAATTTCCTTGGACGTCCTGCCTTCGCAGCACAACCTGATGACCTCGAGCTCGCGGCTGGTCATCTTCGGAACATCATCCATCGTCTCTATATCATTGACAATCTCCTTAAGCTGGGCAGCCTCAGGCTTGTCCTTTATCGTCGGTACCAGCGACAGCAGCTTGCTCTTCACCTCGTCGTTCTTGGTCAGGATCCTTGCCTGGCGGCGTCTGATGATGAGCATCCTCCATGACAGAGCCAGCAGAATGGCCAGCATTATGCAGAAAATACCCAGGCACATCATTATGGCAAATCTGGTCTTGGACATTTCCTGCTCACGGATCAAGTTCTCCTCTTTTTCCTTCGTCTCGTACCTTACCCGGAAATTCTCCACGGCCGAGTCTGCCCTGTCCTCGGAAATCTTCTCTGAAAGCTGGGTGTATTGTTCAAGAGTCTTCAGAGCGTCCGACAGCCTGCCAAGATGCTTCTGGCATAGCCACAGACCGCTCAGCGCCTTCTTTCTGACATAGTCGCTTCCGGATTTCAATGCATATTCGCTGGCCTGCCTGTAAGTCTTCTCGGCCTGCTTGTAGAGCTCCGACTTATAGTAAAGATGCCCCAGTTGGTTGTAACAGATGGCCAGAGACGTGATATTGTTTTTCTGCTCCAAGATAGGGATGGCCTTGAGAATGCATTTTTCAGCTTCAATGTCTTCCCCTCTGGCAATCAGCACCGCCGCTTTCTGGGAAAGTCTGATCGCGGCCTTACCTTCCCGCTTGTCCTGACTGTCCAGCTGATATGCCTCTTCTACGCAGGACAATGCTTTCTCACTGTGTCCCATTTCGAGCCATATGTCTGAGGCGAGACCGAGCCTGATCGCAAGCCGCTGTCTGTCACCGCTTTCCCTTTCGATGTCAATCGCCGGCAGAACATAGCCCAATGCCGTTTCGGCCTGACCGGTCGCGAGATACAGAGTCGCGAGATTGTTCATCGTGGAACTCATTCCGCTCTTGTTCTTTGATTTCAGGTCCAGCCTGTAAACGCGTTCCATATAGGTTATGGCCTGACCGAACATTCCCTTGCGCTGGTAGATGATACCGATATTGTTGATACAGTCGCCAAGCAGAGTCTCGTCATCGATTTTTCGCACAGGGGCAATGCCATGAGCGCCACGGACAATGCCTCGTCGAACTTGTCATTGGCAAAATACCAACACGACATCATATCATAGATCCGCGCTTCGGATTCTATGGCCTGGCTTCTTCCGTATGTGTATTTTTCCGGGATGATGCCATCCCTGTAGCCTAACTCCAGAAGCTCATTACCGGTACGCACGCGCCGGCTTCCGGTAAGGCTTTCCCATCGGGTGAAAAGTGAGTCAACGTCTGCGGCCTGAAGGTTAAGCGCTGTCAGAACCGTTATCAGTATCGTGAGTATCTTGTTCATCAGTTTTTCTTGTATTGTGGTGGTCCGGGCAGACCGTAATCGCAAATCTAATAAAAAACAATGGTTTTTCGGAAACAAAAAAATGCCTTTTTATACGGCAGATGTGAAAAAAAGTCGGATTTGAGATTACCTACGTAATAAAAAATACGTATAATTACCTATAGGTTTCAATGTTCCGATGCTCTACATTTGCAAAAACGTTATAAATGGCGATAAACTTAGCCAGACACTAAAAATACAGATTTGTCATGATACCTAAAATTATCCAAAATCCAATGCGGCACTTTACGGCAGCAGTCGCAGTACTCCTGTCGCTTGCATGCGCATTTTCCTGCAAAAAGGAAAAAGGGGGAGGAGATACCCTCGAAAAGATATATTTCGTGGATCCTGCATCAGCGTCCATGGTCCTTTCCCAAGGCCAGACTGGATATATAATGTATGCCACTGTTCCTGAGAGTGCGGCGGCTACTGCAGTCATGGAATGGTCCTCTTCTGATACAAACATAGCGGAAGTGTTCAACGGCCAAGTGACAGCCATTGCACCGGGAAATACCGTCATCACTGTCAGATGCGGCAACGTCTCGGCTACCCTGGACGTGCAGGTGGTGCCGATTCCGGTCACCAGTTTCAGCGTCCCTAAGACAATGAGCGCATACATGGACATGCCGACGCCTATAAAATTGACAGTGGAACCTGCCAAGGCCAATGCCGCGTCGCTGGAATGGAAATCGGACAATCCGGAAATCGCAGAAGTAGTCATTGAAAGCGGTAAGGCTTTTGTCAATGCCAAGAAAGAGGGAGGATGCAAGATCTCGGTGACTCCATATAATAATTCGGACGCGTCACAGAAAATCGAGGTTACGGTCTATCCAGCAATCTTCAAGCTCATGAGGAGATCAATATCAGGTGAAAGCGGTTATGTGGAGATTCTGAACGATGACTCTTTCGACATCACTGATATCGGGATGCCTACATATGAGGGAATTCGCTGCATTGAAATGATCAGATTAGATGGAAGCAGCCTTCTTGAATCTTCGGTGGAGGTTAATAATGAAAATTCGGGAATCGTTTCCATAACCAAACGTCAACGCAGCGAAAGTAAGGTTCTCCTTAATGTCGAGGAGAAGTCTGAGGTCGGAGCTACCAAGGTATCCGTATCTCTGAAAGAGGATGACAATGTCTATACGAAATCCTTTACCATCACCAGACAGAAGCATGATTTTACATCCGATACGAAGATTTGTCGGATATATACGGAAACTCCTGTAAACGATGTGGAGGAAATGGCCAGAAATGCCACTATGGAAGTACAGATGTTTCCGGCTGTGAATGCCGTCTGGACCAGCAGCAATGAATCCGTAGCCAAGGTGGTGCCGACAACAAGTGACGGAACAGGATTCTCTCCAATGGCGGAGATCCGGACATTTGACGAGTATGGTTCCGCTGAAATCACAGCGACCGACGAAAGCGGAGAGCATACACGTAAATTCACGGTCAGGGTATCCAAGGCTTCATTCCCGGCGGGGACGAAGATCGGTATCCGGGTGAATGGCAAGATTGAGCCTGTAGGTGAAAGCACGACAATCCGTGCATCATATGACGGCAGAAACGATGAAGCGTTCGGCCTTATGGATGCTTCCGGAAATTACCTCTCCACATTCACTAATTTCAAGTGGACAATCGAATCTCCTTCGTGTGAATGCTGTCTTTCCCCAGTCGGTGCCAGTGGTGTTGTCGTCGCTCCGATTTCTACTACTACTTTCAGCGGCAGCAAGACGGCAACCCTTGTCTGCACCGACGATGCCGGCAATCAACTAAAGCATAAGATCATCATCTACAGTCCGATAGCTTTCGGCAGAAACGCATTGGGCGCCAAAGTGAACAGCCAAATGTTCTACGAAGATGCGAAAGTGGATATCGGTAACAAAGCAGTGGTGGCACTTTACGGAAATAAAAAAGTGCCTGTTACACTTGCTGGGCTGAAATGGTCCGGTTTGGAAAAACTGAATTCTTATGGAAGTGTAAATATTTCGGCTAATAATGCCAACACTATTATCTCATATTTCGAATTTACGCCTAATAAAAAGATGGAATCTGTGACTATCACTGTGGAGGATGAAATAGGACAGGAACAGACTCTGAATATTCAATCTGCCGCGTTTCATTTCCCAAAGGGTGCGAAACTCTATTATAGTTATACTGAATTGAATCCGACCAATAGTGGTTGGAAAGAAGCTACATCTGGGGTGCCATTGAGACCTAATATTTCGACTAAAATTAAAATTGCGACATCTGAAACGGGGGCACCTGTTGTAGATAAAGCTTATTACTATCAAGTTTGGGCATCTGCGATAGAAAAGAGTAAGAACAACCAATACGTAAATGATTTTTCTCCTTCATATGAGAAGTACAATGTGTTTAGTGTTTTTGTAAATGGATATCCGCCGCGAGACGATGCTCCAGAACAATACGGGATTACTGTTAAGGATGATTATGGGACATCATTGTATAATCTGTTCTATATACGTGAGCTCGTGAAATTTGATTCATCTACTATATTTAGAGTTACTACTCATTCGGGCGGCTATAGTCACTCAGATGAGGTAAAATATAATAATGGCAAAGACGAGCGACTTTATCTTAATGTTACTCCTCCGCGTCCTGGGGAAACACCGTATGTTACAATACGTTGGACGCTTTCTTATCAAGTGTATTATTATTTTCCTGAGGCCAGAATCACTAATTCTGTAGGAGAACAATCCGAATACTCAATGTACCACGCTAACTATGTGAGATTTAATCCTGTGAGCAGTACGGCTTCCAGTCCGACTAGGGTGGTTCTTTTCGATGATTTCGGCAATACGAAAACTATAGATATAAGTTATAATTAAAAGAATTAATCAATTAATACACACTTTATTATGGAAGAACTTTTGAAACAAATCAAGAAGGCGGCGGAGTCGATGCTTCGCGACGCTACAGCACAGGAGAAGAAAGGAAACAAGGCGGCAGGATTGCGCGCCCGCAAAGCTTCCCTCGCATTGGAACCGATGCTCAAGGAATTCAGGAAAATGTCCATCGCCAAGATGAAAGGACTTGCATGCCTCATGGTTATAGTATCATTGGCAGGAACAGCCTGTGTATCCTGCGAGAATGTGGACCCTACTGACCTTACGGAAGCCAACCTTCCGGTGAAGAGCATTGTCTGCGGTCACGTGAGATTCGTTCCTACAGGCAAAGATCCGGTTCCTGCAGGTGTAGGTCTGGATGTGAACATTTTCTATGGACAGAAAGATGACAAGGGGAAATGTGGAATATGCATTGAAAGCCATCAAGACTCTCCCTAACGGGTATTTCGAGACTACTATCGGATGTCCTGTAGGCCAGAATCTGGAAATCAAAGTGGAATGCACTGCAATGTCACAGTCAGAAGCATCAGAAACAGGCAAAACAGACAAACACACCGGCAGCACGTATTTCCATGCGGAGGTTGCCAAATCGGTTACTTGTGGCACTGCAGCCTATTTCCAGCTTGACATGAAACCTGCTGCATATATTTCCAAGCCTGGACTTGTTCAGCCGTAATGCTCTTCATGTCTTGCATGACAGATGTCTGCATGTCTGAATTTCAACAACTAACATTTAATCGACTTTATAATGAAAAAAATTCTGATATTGAGTCTTGCGGCATTGACATTGGCATCCGTGGGCGCTATGGCGCAGGGGGAGAGCAATGTCCCTGAAGGCAAGCGTATCACGTGCAATCATGTGTACTCCGACAAGGCTCCTCATTTCTCACCAAAACGCGGCGATTGGTCCATCGGTGTCACTTTCAACCCTGCGACTCTCTCGTATAGGCTGAAAATGCAGCCGGACAATGGTGATTTCGCCGGTGATTTCATCGAAGGGATGGCCACGTCCAGCAAGCAGATGTTCATCCTTTCGCAGGATCCTCTGGCGGCATTCCGCGTAAGATATTACCTGAGTGACAATTGGGCAGTCCGTGCCACGCTCGGTCTCAACGGAAGCCATATCAATTATCGTGAATATGTGGACGACGACCTCGCCAAGGCTGTCAATCCGGATTCCAAGAATCAGGTTGCGGATGCGGTGCTGTCCAATCTCAACAGCGGTAGCCTCTCTGTCGGTATGCAGTATCTGGCAGGAAAAGGCCCTCTCCGCTTCTCTGCGGGATTCGGCCTCACCTATGCCATCGCCGGCGGAAGTCTGAACTTCAAGTACGGTAACGCCATGACACCGGAAAACCGCGTGCCTTCGTCAATGCCGATGACACGTCCGGCTCTTGCGGGTGCCAAAAATCCTACACTCAATGACTTCCAGTCGCAGCTCGGCATCGCGTATGCCCGTCCGACAAGACGTTACAATGTAGGTTACATCCACGGTATCGGTATCAATGCCGATATGGGTGTGGAGTGGTTCATGACCGGACGCATTTCTCTTGCCGGTGCCATGACCTTCACTCCTGTGATGTTCATTTTCCAGCCTCAGACCTGGACCAAGTTCGAAGGCTTCTCTTCCAAGACAGGAGGAGTGGAGCAGTACAATGACCTTGTAAGCCCGGGCAGCAGCGCTGTTCTCTATGGAACTGAAAACATTGGCTTCAATGTCTCGCTCAACTATTACTTTTAACAGTTCTTGTTTATGAGAAATACCACATTATTGAAAACAGTCGCGCTGACAGTATCGCTTTTGGCTTTGACGACACCTTCAAACGGTCAGGGTTTTCTGAAGAAACTGAAGGATGCGGCAAATAACGCTACAGAGAAAGTGAATACGGCAGGGACAATGCCGGCTCAGCATCATCAGGTGCTGTGGCTGTGCCGAGAGCTTCAGGCCCGACATATTATGTGTCCCGCAGTGGCTCCAACAAAAATGACGGACTCAGTCCTTCAACAGCGGTAAAGAACATCCAGAAGGCCATTGACCTGGCTTCTGATGGCTCTGAAATCAGAGTTGCGGAAGGCAACTATTTCGGCCTCCTGAACAAGGGCAATATCATCATTGACAAGCCACTCGTGATTATGGGCGGCTACAATGCGGATTTTTCCGAGCGTGATGTGCTCAAGTATCTTACGACCATCGCTCCGGATGACAATTCCAACGGCTCTTCACAGGGACGCGGAACCATCCAGATCCGCAGCATTGAAAAACCTGCCTCTACCCTCGTGATCGACGGTTTCGTGTTCAACAAGGGCAATGCCATCGGTTACAATCTTCGTGGCGAGGGCTGGCCGGAGGGAGTGGAGACTCCGTTCATGATGCGTGAAGGTTCCAAGGGACAGGGCGGTCCTAATCTCGAAAACAAGGAAGTCTATACCCAGGAGACTTACTTCATCTATTTCGACGGCGTTGCCGGCAAGGTGAACAATCTCAATGTCTTCGTGCGTAACTGTACTTTCGTGAATGGTCCTAACACCACCATCTGCGGTCTTCTGAAAGGTTCATTGACAGTGGACAACTGCGCGTTCATCAACAACCGCGTGACTACGATGGATGTACGCGGACCGGATCCTAATGCCATTACCAAGGTGAATTTCCGCAACAACACCGTGCTTTTCGTATGGTCTTACACCAAGGATCTCCAGTCTCAGGGCTTCGGCTTCAGGTTCCAGCCTGGCACAAGCTGTACTCTCGAGAACAACATCATCGGTCTGACCATTTTCGCAGGTCTTGACAGGACTCACATTGACAGCGACGCGAACCGCGAGGCGAAACGTCACGATGCAGTGAAGAACAATATCTTCTTCCTGAACCGTATCACCGACCTGACCATCCCTGGAGGCGGAATGCTCACCAGAGTCAAGGTAGAGGATTTCGATGATGTAGAGGCTATTGCAGAGTGCAGCGGCAACAAGTCGCTCACCGATCCGGCCCTCTTCAAGGGCAAGATTGACGAGGCTTACCTGAACGGCTTCCTGAGCGTTTCCTACAAGGAGACCACGTCATATAATCCGAATTCCGCAGCCAACACTTTCCGCTCGGCAATGGGAATGAATATGACCGGTACGATGACTTCTTCAGTATCCATGTACTTCAACCGTTATCCATGGCAGAAGGCTCTCGACGTCTTCGGTGCAGTTCCAGGATGCGGAGCGCAGATACCAAGATAAATTGAATTTGTCATATTTTGATTTCCGGCAGTCTGAACAAGGCTGCCGGTTTTCCGTATGGCGAAAGAGGTGGCTTCTTCTGCTTGTGCAGATGCTGGCACTTTGTGTTATTTTATAAAATCCGGTACATTCGTCGTGTTAAGGCAAAAAAATCTTTGTTCGTTTGGAAAGAGAATCCATTAGATGAATAGAATCGTGTAGTCCGAGGGTTATTGAGGGCATCAACGGTTATGAATTGGCAGCCTGCTTGTCGATACATGGAAAAAGTACCTGCGACAAATTCTATAATAGCCATTCCAATTCCATTCCCTTGATATTCAATAGCAGTTCCTAAATGCCCGATATTGATTGCCGGATATGAAGATTGTTGCTTGAAAAAATCCACGATGTTTTCGTCTTCATCTAATCGCAAGTCTTCAAAGAAATCTGCTTTTTCATCATTTCCACCAATCATAATGGAATCATTCATCAAAGTGAACGCTGCTACTATTCCATGAGATTCTGTAAAAGCGCAATATGCGGAAAGATACCTTCGCTCAACGCACTCTTTAACTTCGGTTCTGAAGAATTTATCAAGTTCATCAACCCCACACGAAAACGCAGACATATTCTCATAGTCTGCGTCCGTCATCATTCTTATCTGGATGTCAATATCCGAGTATTGGGTTTTTGCCACCGCAATTAGCTATTATGCGTTTGGTTATAGATTCTGTACGAGCCTTACGCTCTTCAATGCGATGTCGTTCGTCTGCACTAAAATCCCCCCGGAGATGTTTCTCCAGATTGCGATGGAAACGGGCGACATCTTCTCGATCCATCGGAGGATTTGGTATTGAACGTATCATAGCTTCAATTATTTGTTTGTACAAAGGTACAATATTTATCTTGAATGCCAATACTATTAGGATGAAAAACTTCGGTAGTTTGACACTTTAACTTTTTTCGAATTTTAAAGTGTCAAACTTCCGGGGTGGCCTGTCAGGTCGCCCTCCTTATATATATAGTGGCGGCAGTTGTTCGGAAAAGTCCGGGAAATGAATTATCTTTGCTTGGATAATTTATCACGGTGGGATGGCGATACTGGAAAAACTTGTAGTTCAGGACTATAGGAACATTGCATTGGCGGAACTCGAGTTCTCTGCCAATATAAACTGCATATCCGGCGGCAACGGGGAGGGCAAGACGAATCTTCTCGATGCCATCTGGTACCTGTCAATGACCAAGAGCGCTTTCCGTACATCGGAGAAGGACAATTTCCGTTATGGGGCAGACAGTTTTTCCATATCAGGTACATACTTGATGCAGAATCAGTTGCGCTCGAGATTCTCTATAAAGGTCGCTTCGAAAGGGGAGAAGAGACTGCGCCGTGATGACAAGCCTTATCAGCGTATATCCGAACATATAGGTGAACTGCCGGTGGTGATGGTGTCTCCGGACGACATTTCACTGGTCAGTGACTCGGGTGAGGACCGCAGGCGTTTCCTGAATATGGTGCTGTCGCAGATGGACAAGACATATCTGTCTGATGTCCAGCAGTATAACCGTCTGCTCAGCCAGCGAAACGCTGCATTGAAAACAGATTCTCCGGATATCTATTTCCTGGAGGTTATGGACGGACGTATGGAATCCTACGCATCCCGTATATTCGAGAAACGCAAGGCCTTCATAGAGGAACTGTCCGGAGTGGTGCAGCGTTATTATGAGTCATTGTCCGGCGGCAGGGAAGCGGTAGGCATCTCTTACAAGTCGGATATGGAGAAGGGAGGTCTTGCGGATGTGCTCGCTTCGGTGCGGAACAAGGATATGGCTCTCGGCTACACTTCGGCGGGGCCCCAGAGGGATGACCTGATTTTCAGTATGGACGGTCATTCCATAAGGCGCTGCGGCTCGCAGGGACAGCAGAAGTCGTTTCTGGTGTCATTGAAATTCGCGCAGTACGAACTGATGAAGAACTGTTTCGGAGTACCTCCGATGCTGCTTCTTGATGATGTTTTCGACAAATTGGATATGGACAGGACTTCCGCGCTTCTGGCGATGGTGGCCGGCAATGATTTCGGACAGATATTCATTACGGACAGCAACAAGGTGCGGCTTGCAGGCATTGTGGACAGCATAACTGACGACAGGGCCTACTTCGAAACGTCGGAAGGCAATTTCAGAAGGGAGGAAATCTGATGAGGTACAAGGGAAAGAGTCTGTCATTGGAACGCAAGGACCCTTCGCAGCTGGGAGAAATCCTTCCGCAGATGTTGAGGATAATGCATCTGTCTTCCGGGATGGATGAGCAGCTGGTGATGAGGGCGTGGGACAAGGTGACCGGAGCCGGTCCATATACATTGTCCAAGTCGATGAAGAACGGGACGCTCTACTGCTCCATTTCTTCTTCTGTAGTACGTAACCAGCTGTTTTATAACAGGTTGGCCATAGTGGAGGCGATAAACAATGAAGTGAAGGCCGATCCCCTATATAATGGACGGCAAGGACGCGAACCGCTTAAAATATTGATATTGAAATAAATATATTGGAGGAACCGAATGGAACCTAAACCTAAATTTAATATCGTGGCCGACAGCGCCATCCCTTTTATGGAGGGTGTCTTCGAGCCGTATGCCAATGTGAAGTACATCCCCGGGGAGGATATCTGCGCTGCGGATGTGAAAGATGCAGATGCTCTGGTCATCAGGACCAGGACCAAGTGCAATGCGGAATTGTTGGACGGCTCGGCGGTGAAGTTCATTGCCACGGCGACCATTGGAACAGACCACATTGACTTTCCTTATTGCGACGCCCATGGAATTACCGTAAGGAATGCTCCGGGCTGCAATGCCGGGGGAGTGATGGAGTATGTTTTCTCTGCATTGTACGGACTGGCTTCGCGCAGGGCGATCAACTTGGAGGGCGACACTATCGGAATTGTCGGAGTGGGACATGTGGGTTCATTGATAGAGCGGATGGGACTGGCTTTGGGCTTCAAGATTCTCAAATGCGACCCTCCACGTGCTGAGGCGGAAGGCCCGTTCGGTTTCTGCGACCTGGAGTATCTTCTGGCGAATTCGCAGATTGTCACGATGCACACTCCGCTCAATGAGACGACGCGTGGAATGGCGGACAGGCATTTCTTCTCGCTGATGCAGCCGGGTGCGTTCTTTATCAATGCTTCGAGAGGTGAGGTGGTGTGTGATGAGGCGTTGAAGGAGGCCATGCCGAAGCTCGGGCCGGTCATAATCGACACCTGGAATCACGAACCTGACATTGACAGGGATTTGATGGATATGGCTGCGATAGCGACTCCGCATATTGCCGGTTATTCGTATCAGGGCAAGCAGAACGGTACCGCAGCGGCTGTGCGCGCAGTTGCCCACTATTTCGGGATTACTGCTCTGTATGAGTTTTTCCCTAAGACGGATCTGCCTGAAAATGAGGCGGTAAAGCTCGATTTGAAGGGGCTCGGACAGGGAGAGATTGCGGCAATGCTGCAGTACAATTATCCGATTTTCACGGACGATTTCATGCTCAGGCTGAATCCTGAAGATTTCGACAAGCTGAGGTCGGAATACAAATATCGCAGAGAAGTTTATATTGACTAAAACTGATAGCTATATGTTTGAGAAAGAAGATGTTAGAAAAATAGAGGAGCGTGGCTCTTCAGTCAGGACAGTGGAAGCTCAGGTGGAGCGTTTCAAGAAAGGCTTTCCGTGGATGAACATTGTTTCGCCTGCGACTCCACATCGTGGAATCAAGGTGCTGACTCCGGAAGAGGCTGATGCTGCCGTGGCTTATTGTGACAATGCCTCTGTGCACGGCAAGTGCAAATTCGTGCCGGCTTCAGGTGCCGCTTCCAGAATGTTCAAGGATATATTTTCAGGGCTTGCCTCTCTCGAGAATGGCGGTGATCCGGGTGCGGATTCGCCTGTCGGACAGCTCGCAGGCCGGATAAAGGATTTCGCTTTCTATACTGAGTCAATGTTCGGTGAGCCTGAGGATTCTGCGGATTATAGAAAGGATGTTGCAGGGAAAGTGCTGACAGACAAGGGATTGGGCTACGGTTCCAAGCCTAAGGGCGTTATCCGTTTCCACAGATATGCTGACGAATGCCGTACTGCATTTGCGGAGCATCTTGTCGAGGCGCAGGAGTATATGCGGAATGCGGACGGTTCCGCCAATATCATTTTCACGATATCGCCTGAGTTCCAGCCGTTGTTCGAGCAGGCTCTGGAAGAGGTGAAGGCTGTTTATGAGAAGAAATACGGGGTCAAGTTCAATATTTCGTTCACTTTCCAGAACAAGTCCACCGACACTGTTGCTGTGGATCTGAAGAACAGGCCTTTCCGTGACGAGGACGGTGAACTTCTGTTCAGACCGGCAGGTCACGGGGCATTGATCTATAATCTCAATGAGCTGGATGACGAGCTGGTTTCCATCAAGAATATCGACAATGTGTCCAATGAGCGTTTCCTCCCGGTTACTGCCAAGTACAAGAAGGTTCTTATGGGCAAGTGCCTGGAACTCAGGGACAAGATATTCTCATACCTGCATCAGTTCGATGTCATCTCCGATGTCAAGTCAGATGCCTGCCGCCAGCTTTGCGACAAGGTGGAGTCTTTCCTGGACGCCGAACTTTGCATTCAGCTGCCTCTGACGCGCAGTATCGAGGACAGGGTGGAGCTGCTCAGGTCCAAGCTGAACAGGCCGATTCGTGTCTGCGGTATGGTGCGCAACCAGGGTGAACCTGGCGGAGGCCCGTTTGTAATCGCAGGTAAGGACGGCTCCTCAAATCTCCAGATTCTCGAGAGCGTGCAGATCAATATGAACGATGACCGGTCCCGGGATATTCTCGCCCACGCCACCCATTTCAATCCGGTGGACCTCGTCTGCTGCATCAGGAATTATAAAGGTGAGAAGTTCAATCTTCTGGACTATGTGGATGAGGATGCCGGTTTCATCAGTTCCAAGAGTTATCAGGGACGTGAGCTTAAGGCTCTTGAGCTCCCCGGCTTGTGGAACGGCTCGATGAGCGACTGGAATACCAGCTTCGTGGAAGTTCCGCTGGATACGTTCAATCCGGTGAAGGTCGTTCTCGACTTGCTGAGGCCTGCTCACCAGTAGTGATGTACATATCGAGATAAAAAAACGGGGCCGATTCTTATAAACCAGCCCCGTAATATTTTATGTCTCAAGAATGGATTACCATCCGAGAACGTATGCGAAGATGAGAGGTGCTACGATGGTAGCGTCTGACTCCACGATGAACTTAGGTGTCTCAGGTGCGAGCTTGCCCCAAGTGATTTTCTCATTAGGAACAGCTCCTGAGTAAGAACCGTAAGATGTGGTACTGTCTGAGATCTGGCAGAAATATGACCAGAGCGGAGTGCCGTGCCACTGGAGGTCCTGCTCCATCATAGGAACGACACAGATAGGGAAGTCACCTGCTGTACCGCCACCGATCTGGAAGAATCCTACGCCTGCGCCTACAGCATTCTTCTTGTACCAGTCAACGAGGAAGAGCATTGTCTCGATACCGTTCTTTACGAGATCCGGTGTGAAGTCGCCCTTGATGCAGTGTGCTGCGAAGATGTTTCCTGTGGTGCAGTCTTCCCATGCAGGGCAGATGATAGGAATGTTCTTTTCGCAAGCAGCGAGTACCCAGCTGTCCTTAGGGTCGATCTCGTAGTATTTCTCGAGAACGCCGCTTCTGAGGATCTGGTAAATATATTCGTAAGGAAGGTATCTCTTGCCTTCTGCCTTTGCCTTGTTCCATACATCTACGAGTGCGCCCTCGAGACGGCGGAATGCCTCCTCCTCAGGGATGCAGGTGTCGGTAACACGGTTGTAGTGGTTGTTCAGAAGTTCCTGCTCCTGCTCTGCGGTGAGGTTTCTGTAACCAGGCACTCTGTAATAATGAGTGTGTGCTACAAGATTCATGATGTCCTCTTCAAGGTTGTTTGCTGAGCAGCATACGATGGAGAACTTGTCCTGACGGATCATTTCAGCAAGTGAAAGTCCGAGCTCGGCTGTACTCATGGCGCCGGCCATTGCCAACATCATCTTTCCGCCTTTTGCGAGAAGTTCTTCATAAGCTTTCGCAGCGTCAACAAGGCTAGCCGAGTTGAAGTGACGGTAATTGTGGGTGATGAAATTTGAAATTGGTCCTTTTTCCATTTCCAACTTTTAATTTACAGTTATCCTAAGTCGGGGCGTGAAACTATACTCCCCGAAATTTTGTGCGAAGTTATGTTTTTTTGAGTAATTTTGCAATTTGTTCGGCTTTTATTGGAAGATTTATGCTCAAGTTCAATGATTTCGGTAGGGTGGAGGAACTTGCGACACCTTTCTGGTATTACGATATGGATGTATTCCGCAAGACTGTAAAACTTGCTGCATCTCTGTCGGAAAGATACGGAATAGGTGCGCATTATGCTTTGAAGGCCAATGTGGAGCCGCGTCTGGTCAGTTATATCGCATCCAAGGGGTTCGGTGCTGACTGCGTGAGCGGCAATGAGGTGAAATATGCGGTGGAGAGCGGTTTTGCGCGGTCTTCGATCGTGTTTGCCGGAGTCGGAAAGTCGGATAAGGAGATTTCAGACGCGCTCGATATGGGAATCGGCTGTTTCAATGTCGAGTCTCTGATGGAAATGCAGGTGATCGATGCCCTCGCTGCCTCGAAAGGGGTTCGGGCCAATGTTTCCCTGCGTATAAATCCCAACATTGACGCGCACACGCACAGGTACGTGACCACAGGCCTGTATGAGAACAAGTTCGGTATCTCCCGTCACGAGTTCGAGGCGGCGATAGATATCCTGAAGGGTAGCAAAGCATTGGATTTCAAAGGCTTGCATTTTCATATCGGTTCGCAGATTACTGACGTGGAGCCTGTGTATTCGCTTGAGTGCGAGAGGGCTGCGGAGATTGTGGAATGGTTCGAGGCGCACGGGATGGAAGTTGGCAGCATCGACCTTGGCGGCGGTCTTGGTGTGGATTATGATGAGCCGGATGAGAACCCGGTGCCGGATTTCGAGAAATGGTTCAGTATCATCGACCGAAAACTGAGGCGCAGGCCAGAGCAGAGTGTGAGCATTGAGCCGGGCCGCTCGATGGTGGCGCAATGCGGTTCGCTGATCACGCGTGTGCTCTTCGTGAAAAGCGGCGAGACGAAGACGTTCCTCATCATGGATGCCGGCATGAACGACCTCATCCGCCCCGCCCTCTACGGCGCCTACCACAAGATCGAGAACCTCTCCGCATATTACGTAAGCAAGTCGTCATCAGACGAAATGAAAAACATCGAAGCAACAACTTCGGAATCAGTTGGCTCGTCAGCGAAATTCAGCTCGGCTGAAACATCTGAATCAGAGGACTTAACAAGGCATCCTCAGATGCCGGCCGGAGAACAGCGAAGCGGTGGCCTTGCGCTCGGGTGCGCACGCAGGCCTGATCGCCCCCTTGAAAAGGGGGTTCAGGGGGGATTGAGATTGTATGACGTGGTCGGGCCTGTCTGCGAATCCAGTGACGTTTGGGGCGAAGGCCGCGAACTGCCCTACAGCAAGCGAGGCGACATCCTCGCCATCCGCAGCACCGGCGCCTACGGAAGCGTGATGAGCAGCCGCTACAACCTTCGGGACCTTGCCCCGGCAGTGTTCTCGGATGATTTGAAATTGAAATAAAAAATAGAATAACATATGTTCGAAAACCTATCAGAAAGACTCGAGAGGTCATTCAAGATTCTCAAAGGAGAAGGAAAAATAACAGAAATCAATGTCGCTGAGACCGTAAAGGATATCCGCAAGGCACTCCTCGACGCCGACGTCAGCTACAAAGTCGCCAAAGAATTCTGCGACCGCGTGAAAGACAAGGCGATGGGACAGAACGTCCTCACAGCCGTCAAGCCTCAGCAGATGATGGTCAAGATCGTTCATGACGAACTGGCCGAGTTCATCGGCAGCGGTGCCCAGGACATTGACGTGAAAGGCAATCCGGGCATTGTCCTGATTTCCGGTCTTCAGGGTTCTGGTAAGACCACATTCACAGCGAAACTTGCGAACCTCTGCAAATCCAAGCGCGGAATGAAAGTGCTCCTCGCAGCCTGCGACGTATATCGTCCTGCAGCCATCGACCAGTTGAAGGTCATGGGCGAGCAGGCCGGCGTTCCGGTTTACACCGAAGAAGGCGTGAAGGACCCGGTTCAGATAGCACGCAATGCTGTCGCCAAAGCCAAGGCTGAAGGTATTTCAGTGGTGATTGTCGATACCGCGGGACGTCTGGCGGTCGATCAGGAGATGATGGACGAGATCGCTGCCATCAAGAAGGCGGTGAACCCGACCGAAACCCTGTTCGTGGTCGATGCGATGACAGGTCAGGATGCTGTGGAGACCGCCAAGGCCTTCAACGACGTCCTCGATTTCGACGGAGTTGTCCTTACCAAGATGGACGGTGATACCCGTGGCGGTGCTGCATTGTCCATCAAGGCCGTAGTGGGCAAGCCGATCAAGTTCATTTCATCCGGCGAGAAAATCGACGCCCTGGACGTATTCCATCCGGCACGTATTGCAGACCGTATCCTCGGTATGGGTGACGTCGTTACCCTCGTGGAGAAGGCCCAGGAGCAGTATGACGAGAAACAGGCACGTGAGCTCAAGAAGAAACTTGCCAAGAACCAGTTCAGCCTTATGGACTTCTACAACCAGATCCAGCAGGTGAAGAAGATGGGTAATATCAAGGACCTGGCTTCCATGATTCCGGGCGTAGGTAAGGCATTGAAAGACGTGGATATCGACAACAGCGCATTCAAGAGCGTCGAGGC
>HF996016.1:5038-5591 GCA_000432515.1 Bacteroides sp. CAG:545 | reverse complement strand
GCGTCGAGGCGATAATCATGTCAATGACCCCTTACGAGCGTGAGCATGCCGAACTTATCAATGGCAGCAGGCGCAAGCGAATCGCAGACGGCAGCGGTACGTCCATCCAGGAGGTGAACCGTCTTCTGAAGCAGTTCGAAGGCACACGCAAGCTGATGAAGGGCGCCATGGACGGCTCTCTAGCAGCACGCATGAAGAGAAGATAACAGGTCATCACCTATGTTGAAGTCGATATTGCTAGTCGGTGCCGGCAGTTTTGTCGGCGGCGCACTGCGTTACGTCATATCTCTGCTGGTCAGGCCGTCCGGCGGATTTCCTCTGTCCACGTTCATTGTCAATATCGCAGGCTGTCTTCTGATCGGTCTGCTGTACGGACTGTTCTCCAGATTCTCCTCCACCTCCGGCAGCCTCTGCCTGCTTTTGACCACGGGCTTCTGCGGCGGATTCACCACCTTCTCGACTTTCGCCAATGAAAGTCTGTCAATGCTCCAGTCAGGAAACTTCCTGATGTTCGGGCTCTATGTCGCCCTAAGCATTGTCCTCGGCATTCTAG
>HF996016.1:0-5011 GCA_000432515.1 Bacteroides sp. CAG:545 | reverse complement strand
CGGCATTCTAGCCGCTTTCTTCGGCTACTGGCTCATTGACCTGAACTGAGGAATCTGTTCCCCTGTATTTCATAAAAATCGCGGGTTGCAACCCGCGATTTTTGCGTAAAAGTGCGGTTTGTATCCCGCAGTTTTTTCGTATTAATGGCCGCTATGGTGCTACACCTATAATTGGGGAAATGGAAAGAGTTTTTGAGAAGAACAGATGATTATGAGACCAATAGAATGATAGTCCGTGATATTTAGTTATTATAAACTTTCATTGATTATCAACGGGTTATCTCCACTTGATATATTATACTACACCATTGAATATCCATGGCTCAAACAGTTTGTTTACGCAGAAATCGGAGGAATTCTCTTACCCCACACAAACACTTTATTCAGAGGCTATATATCCAAACTGTTTTCTTTGAGCAAGAAATCGAAAAGCCCAATTGTAAGAATACCTTCTTCATTTCGACGGGGCATGATGTGGTCTTTAACAATGATAATCTTCTTGAAAGAGTCATCTATGCTCATCAGTGATCGGGATTCTTGTATCTCTTTCTCCCTATCTGGAATTGACAAGGCTGATTGTACATAGTACTTTTTACTACCGAGACTGGCGATAAAATCCACCTCCAGTTGGATGCGGCCCCACTTGCCGTCCTTGTCTTGCTTCTTTATTTCCACCATTCCGACATCCACACTATAGCCACGTGTGATAAGCTCATTGTAAATGATGTTTTCCATGATATGCGTCTCCTCTTGTTGACGCATATCCAGAATGGCATTTCTCAAACCTATATCTGAGAAATAGTATTTGGATAGTGTATTGATATATTTCTTACCTTTTATATCGTAGCGGATTGCCTTGTTTAGAAGGAACGATTCAGATAAGTAATTGAGATAATTTGAAATGGTCTTGTTTGAGATATTGACATTCTTTACACTTTTGAAGGTGTTTGATAGTTTTGTCGGATTGCATGGCGAGCCAATGGAAGAAGCCATAATGAGCACCAACTCGCGCATTTCGTCTTCGTTCTGTACCTTATGCCTCTCTATAATATCAGCCAAATATACTGTTTCAAACAAGTTTTTAAGATATCCTATTTTCTTCTGTTCTGTGTCAAATGATTGGATAAGGGGCAAACCACCATAGGTGTAATATTCACGCCATGCATCTTGTTTATCACCTCCAATGGCAGAATAGAATTCGGAAAAAGACAGTGGATTCACATGTATCGTTTCGCCTCGGCCTCGGAACTCTGTGGGTATATCTGAAGATAGGAAGTGAGAGTTACTGCCTGTTACATATGTGTCAGCATTATCAATATGACGGAAACTGTTCAATACATCCACGAACTCATCCATCAGTTGCACTTCATCTATAATGATGTAGTACGGCTGACTATCCTTAATCCTATCATGAACATAATGGAGCATTGTATCAGGATTTCGTAGCTCTTTGTTCAAACGGTCTTCAAGATCAATGCGGATGATATGGTCTTTAGCCACTCCATTATCCAACAAATAGTGATAGAATAAAACATTCAGCAGATATGACTTACCACATCTGCGGATTCCGGTAATCACTTTGATAAAGCCGTTTTGCTGGCTATCTATCAACTGCTTAAGATATCTGTCTCTTTTTATCTCTTCCATGTCATTCCTTATTTTTGCCAATATTGGCACTTTTTGGTAATGCAAAGGTAGCAGATTTAATTCATGTCGCCAAGCCATCACGACTAAAAAATGCCAATTCTGACATTTTTTAGTCGTGCAAGATAGCATGTAAACGGAAGGCGGACAAACAAAAAAGAAGAGTATATGATCAATGCTGGGTCGTATTTGACAAGGATGATTTTCCTGCAAATGATTTCAATTGGCTATTGACCTGGCAAAGAGAAACTGCTTCAATGTGGCATATAGCAACCAGGCGTTTGAATACTGGTTTCTTCTGCATTTTAATCCTTATCGTGGCCGAATCCACAGAAATCTATATTCAGCGATGCTCGGTAAACTTCTTGGTATGGAATATCGCAAGAAAGAGTGGTTTGCATCGGATTTGTACAATTATCTGCTGGCTCGTCAGCCGCAGGCAATAAGAAATGCAGAGGTGATTCTTTCTGAGATTTCCGCAGGTAACCCTGCAGCAGAGGAGTCTTCAACTACGGTTCATCTTTTAGTCTCCGAATTGAACAAATACTTGTAACTTGTCGCTAAGTTAAGTTTAACTGTGCGCCTTCAGGAACAGCAGGAGAAATGTAAACAGAAGATAGTCTTTCATATAGATGCTCAGGAGTTTGGTGACGTTACGTATGCTGTGGTCGACTACTGACTCTGTGATATTCAATTTGGCGGCGATCTCCTTGTGCTTCATGTTGTCGAGACGGCTCATGAGGAAAGCGCGGCGTTGATTTTCCGGAACACGTGCCAGACAATCCTTCAGACGATTGGTTATGTCTTCAACGTACAAGCCGGCAAGGTCTGTCTTTTCGAGTGCTGCCTGGTAATATGTGGCCGCGAAGACCTCATTGTCAGAGCTTGATTCGTTGACCTCTTTTTTGGTGGAAGATTTCTTCAACAGATTCAGGCAGGCATTGCGGATGGAAGTGTACATCCATCCGATGGCCTTTTCCCGTGACACTCTGGCCCGCTCATTCCATAAACGGATAAAGCAGTCTGCCACGACATCCTCGGCCTGTTCCGTATTTCCAAGTATGAAGAAGGCAAAATCCTCAAAGACCTTTAGATTGTTTTTGTAAAGGTCTTCGAAAATGTCCTTTTTTATCTCACCCTGCATGTCAGACATCATTAAAATCTCCTCTCTATGCAAATTTATCATTTTTTTTGGCGAATCCGACAGATTAAGTTGTTATGTATAGTAGGTAACATGAAATGAATATGACAAACATTGACCAGAACTTGCTTTATAGGTATTTCGCAAAAGAAACTTCACACGAAGAAAACGCAGCCGTAGGAGAATGGTTGCGGAGCGACGAGATGCATCAGAAAGAATTTGATAAGGAACTGAAGATGTTTCTGTTACTGCATTTCGCCGCAAACGGAAAGACTATCCGCGAGATTGAAACCGCTGAAGCAGGGCTAGCTAGGAAAAAATCAGGGATCAAGATATTCAGGAGAATCCTTTACAGTGCCGCAGCTGCTGTCATTGCTATGATAGTATTCCTTACAGGCAGTTATGTCGCCACGAAACGCACGGATTCGATGCTTGCACACACTATGACCAGCATTGAGGTTCCCACAGGAAGCAGAATGGACATTACACTTCCTGACGGCACTCAAGTGAAGCTCAATTCAGGAACGACACTGACGTATCCGATGAAATTCTCGGATCGCAAACGCAACGTCGAACTTCGCGGAGAAGCTCTTTTCAATGTTACCCACAATCCTGACCAACCGTTCGTGGTGAGCACCTATGCCAGTGATATAGAAGTGCTGGGCACGAAATTCAATGTCAATGCATATCCCGAGAAGAACTCGTTCCATGTTGCTCTCATAGAAGGAAAGGTCAAAGTCAACAGCAAATCCGGACAGGTGGCATATCTGTACCCGGGAGAAAACGTTACTCTTTCCGATAACATACTTGCGAAAAATACGGTGAGCCAGGAAGGCGAGTTGCTTTGGACCAATGGCAAACTCAACATTGCGGGACTTGGTTTCAGTGACATCATAAGTGAAATAGAGCGCTCGTTCGGAGTGCAGATTATTGTGGAATGTCCTGAGCCTGAGATTAATATCTCCAGAGGCGAACTATTGGTCAGCGACGGCATTGACATGGCATTGAAGAGCCTCCAGTACTTTGCCGACTTCAGTTACACGCGCGACTACAAGACAGGAACAATCCATATCCGCTAGAACAATCACAGAAGTTTAACATATAAAACTTGCGCCATGATATAAAACGTTACAACAACCTCAGCCGTAACCGGAACAAATAAAGACCTGCGGACGCTGGAACATCCACAGGTCTGGAGATAAGCCGGTCGAATAACACTAAAGCAAGGTATATCCAAACACCTATCACCATAATTCCAAAGTTATGAACAAAAACAGTATTCTGCAAAGAAGTTGCTGTCTCATCTGTTCCATGATAATACTGACTCTTTCATCAGTCCAATCTTTCGCAAAACCACAGAAAGAAGACATCCGGCTGAATCTTGAGTTGAAGGACGTCACCTTGGACAGCGCGCTGGACAGCATCAAAGCACAGTCTCCGTTCACATTCATTGTCGGTCAAGTGGATCTTGCCAGGAAGGTAAGCATATCAATGAAAAACGAGACCATCGGAAACGTGTGCGCCAAACTTTTCACCCCGCTTGACATTGACTATAAAATCAACGGGCATTACATTTATCTTTCCAATAGACCGAAGGTGGAGCCGCGTACAGTCAGCGGAACCGTCATTGACCATAATGGTCAGCCGATTCCTGGAGCCTCCGTATTCGTGCAAGGAACTACAACCGGAACGACGACGGACATTGATGGCCGCTTTACGCTTCTCGTGCCCGGCAAACTTCTGGGAGGGAGCCTGGAGTTCAATTCTCTTGGCTATGAAATTGTCAGGAGGGTTATAGGCAGCAACAAGAACTTTACCGTGACTCTCAACGAGGAGGCAGTCTCTCTTGAAGGCACAGTGGTCACCGCCCTCGGCATACGCCGCGACCAGAAGGCCTTGAGTTACAATGTGCAGGAGGTCAATGCCGAGCTGCTGACATCAGTAAAGGATGCCAATTTCATCAACTCCCTTGCCGGAAAGGTGGCGGGTGTTGCCATAAATACTTCCTCTTCCGGAGTTGGAGGCGCATCCAAAGTGGTGCTCCGCGGAAACAAGTCCATAAGTCAGTCTTCCAATGCGTTATACGTCATTGACGGTATCCCGATGTACAACTTTGGCGGAGGCGGAGGAACCGAATTCGATTCCAAAGGTGCGTCCGAGTCCATCGCGGACCTTAACCCAGAGGACATCCAGTCCATCTCCGTTCTCACCGGAGCCGCTGCAGCA
>HF996015.1 GCA_000432515.1 Bacteroides sp. CAG:545 | reverse complement strand
GCTAAGGTACGATAGTTTTTTCAACTTCTCAAACACAGGGTTTTGCACATGAGCCATATATTTCTGTTTTCTTATTCATAAAGCATGAAACGATATGTTGATTATCAAACAATCAAGGAAGCACTATGTTGTTATTACGGAGATGACATCATTTCTTATACAAACTCTGACCTCTAAAGAACCTTGATGAGTGACTTGTTTGTATGGCTCACTCTTTCTGAGTTGAAGAGTCTCTAATCGCTAATTTAGTACGATTAAGTTCCTTCTCTGTTTCTACTATCTGTACTTTTAGTTGCGAGTAATTTGAGTGTTCTTTATCCCAAATTGCGAAAGCCTGCTCTCTGCGCTTATTAACCTTCTCCTCCGAGCCAATATTAAAGGCATAAGTTATAATGATGCCCCCCACAGCAACAATAACACCAGCCGCACCCCAAGTAATAAACGTAAACAGATTCACAACCTTGTCAATAATAAGTAACAACACGACAACAACAATTAGTGATATGCCAATAATCCGAAGAACCATAGGACATTTATATGAAAAACTCGAACATCTTTTTGTCTCTAAAGGGTCTATCACTGACTTAAGTTGGACGAGCTTCTCTTCCAGAGAATCTCTTTTAGCATACAGAGCATTAAGTTTATCAGATTCTTTCTTCTCTTCCCGCAATTTTGCAATCTCCTCTTGAATGGAACCAAGCTCTTTAGACATTTCTCCAATGTCGGATTTTAACTTGTTATTCTGGTGCTCAAGTTTCTCTGTCTGTTCTGTCAAACCCTTAATTCTCTGCGATTTCAAGCCGGACTCACCTGACAATCCTGAAATCTCTATTTCTTGTTGAGCCACTTTTTGTTCAAGCGATTCTTTCTTGCTGTTTACTTCACTATTAATGGCATCAAAGTGTGCTTGGTCCTCCTTGATAGCTACTTGCAAATTTTGAAGATACGCTTTAGAGTCCCCATCTGGTGCTTGTTCTACCGCTGCAACCACATTTCGGGCTCTACGATAGAGAAGACGAAGGAACTCATTATATACTTCAGGGGCAATGTCATCTTTGTTGCGATTGAAGAACTTTGCCACCTCATGCAGTTTTGTGCGAACCTTCGATCTATGCAAGTCTAGGCAGCGAGCCATGGCTTCAGTAAGAGCACTTGCTGACACCTTGGCTGGTTGAGCGTTATGCATCCATAGTTCCAAGATCACTTTACTGGTCGATAACATATAATTTGCATCTGTGTGCCTGTTCTTACAGAAAGTAATGAGATCCGCATTTGTAGTTAGAAAAAATATGTTATTCCTATCGTTCTTGGCTTTCCGCTGTTCCTTGATATAATCATCCATAAAAATATCATGAGCCTCACGGAATTGGTCAGAAAAATACATATTTTGAGCCTCCACTCCGGCGTTATCATTACGAATAGCTGCCAAATCTCGCAAAACAGGCTTTCCTTTATACTTGCTCATCACCTGCCGCCTGCAATCTGGCATAGAAGCAGGGAATACCATTACGCCTTTCGATTCAAGTTCTTTCTGGAGATTAAGGAGTAACTTCGTAATCTCAGGTGCATATAGTTTTCTTCTTGTGCATGCATTGGCGATTCCTGTTCCAGGATAAGGCCCGTTTTGGGCGACCGAGCCCAAGATAGTCTTCATCTCTTCAATTGTTACAGGATGAATTTTCAGAATTCCGCCAGATGACTTAATTATGTCGCATACATCGCTCGCACTCAATTCGTTTTCTGGTGTGGATAGGTCAAGCAAGGCCATAGCAATGGGAGTATCCAGATAATACTCGGCTTCGCAGCCTCTCTCTTCATCATGCACTTTTGGACGATCACTCTGAAGGAATGCAGCAATTACGCTGCCCCAAAACAGTTGATTGGCAACTTTATATAACTCTGGATTATCAGTATGCAGGTATTCCAAGAAAAAAACCATTGAGGTATATTGTTCTTCTACTTGCGACTCTGAGCCATTTTCAAAATAGCCAAGGATATTGTCTGTATTCTTTGATATGAACTCAGTAAATGTCACTTTATCATCGAAAGCGCCCTCGCGCTCGATGAATCCTTTGTATTCAGATTCTATCTCCGTCAGATGCCGATTAAAAGCAGTTTCCAGTTCCTCATACGAATCATCATTCTCATCAAAGCGAGCACTTATTATCTGGAACGTATTTCCGTCTTCGAATACGTTGAGCCCTATGCTACCATTTACAAGGTGGGATAACTTCAGTACAGTCTTTGCAATTACGGCATGAGGAATCTTAATACCAAAGAGTTCAGCAATCTTCTGCTGGACATTATCAGATGTTGCATAATGCTCCCCTTCCTTCTTACTGCCATAAATCTTCACGATGGCATACTTAATAATTGGGAAGTATATGTCAGAATAAAGGCCTCTCGACTTATCTGAATACAAAGCCGATATCAGGGCATAGTTTGAACGTGCCATATAAATTTCGTATGCGGTAAAAAAACTATTAATTAAAACGGCAGATCTAGCCCATAGTAAACCTGTGGCTCACTAAGGACACGGATATCTTTATCTTCAAACAGTTTGGCTTGTTTCTGGAGCTTGTCCAGATACTCACCACGGATAGAGTAGCTGTTAAGTTCTTCTCTACGAGCTTTACTCAATTCAAGGAACTTTTCGCACTGGTCAATGCCGAGGAAACGGCGGCCAAGGAGTGTGGCGGCAATACCGGTAGTGCTGCTTCCAGTAAACGGATCAAGAATCCAGGCTCCAGGTTCTGTTGAAGCCTGAATAATTCGAGACAAAACACATAGTGGTTTTTGAGTCGGGTGTTTGCCACAACTCTTTTCCCACTTTGCGATTGCAGGCAGAGTCCAGACATCACGCATTTGGGTACCGCCATTTATCTCTTTCATCAACTCATAGTTGAAATAATGAGCAACCTTCTGCTCCTTTCTAGCCCAAAGGATATATTCTGCCGAATATGTAAAATACCGGCAGGAGAGGTTTGGTGGTGGATTTGTTTTGACCCAGGTAATACAGTTCAGAATCTTGAAACCAAGTTCCGTCAGGCATCTGGCTATTGAAAAGATATTGTGATATGTCCCGCTTACCCAGATAGTACCATTGCTTTTCAGTTTATCCCTGCAAGCTGACAACCACTCCTTATCAAATTTGTAATCTTCCTCAAAGCCTTGCGATTTATCCCATTCTCCTTTATTGACAGAAACCATGCGCCCACTCTGAACGCTGATACCACCATTTGATAAATGATACGGCGGATCGGCAAAGACCATATCGAACTTAAAATCAAAGGATTTCAACAATTCGATGCAGCCTCCTTGTAAAAGGGTGAAGTCTTTATCGACAGATCTGTAATACGGAGTAATCATCAATGGAAAGTTGCGGTCGAAACAATCTCAAAAATATTCCGGTGTTCTTTGAGCCTTTCTAACAGGTTTTTGAACATATAGGCATCATGCCTGTTAGTTTTTTCCTGGACCATCAACAATTTTGCAATCAAAATCAGGAACTTTACACTATACTCACCTTTACCGGCTAACTTTGGGTATTGAGTAGCTTCCGAATTGACCTCGTCAAGCAATGCTTGCTCATTCAATAGAGCATTTTTATCATTTTGGCTTTCAATTGGGGCAGTGCTTTGCCACTGTTCAATTAAACTATCAAGAAGCGAATCTGTCTCATGCGGCTCACTATAGTGCTTAATCATCATATCGACAGCCCAATGTATATGCTTTGGCGTCCGTATCCGACTCCATTTCCCATTTTCTTTCTGACGATATCTTAGAACTATGTCATATTCAGATAACTTTCCTTGGTAAATGCCAAGGATATATGTTCCATTAACATGGACGGTAGCTAATGGAGCTACGCCGCCTCTTGACATTGAAGGTTCTTTGGTTTTCTTCATGACTTATCTCAGTTTTTTTGCCACTATCCCGTCTTCCAAATCAGCAATGCTGTACAAATCCTCCAGGACATCAAACGTCTCCTTCAAGTTGTTCCTGGCGCTGCCCCAGCCCCAACCATCAGTGAACCAGACGAACTTGAAGTAGCCAAGAGCCTTGGTTTCCATCGTGATGGTTTTATAACTGCGGGCTGTCTCATTCAGTTTGGAACCGCTGCTGGTGTAGAAGTTCGTTTCTATTCCATACACGGTATCCTTACCTTTAACCACGAAGTCGAAGCGTTTCTCTGCTCCACCGTTGTTTGATATAGAAGATAGGTCAATTCCCCATTTGGATTCAATCTCGTGGATGTACATCTCTTTGAAGTAAGTCTGTCCTTTGATAAGGCCGGCCTTCTTCAGATAGCTCTCAACAAGGTCTTCCATGAGATGACCGCCACGGTTCTTTCTACCGTTAGAATCAAGTCCAGTCTCAACGCCGGTAACGTAATCCACAAGATTGTTGACGAGATGATTCTCCATAAGGTCAAACAATCCGGTCTTGCGCATGAACTTTGTATAGTCAGAGACAGTATAGTTCATTCGATTGAATTTGAAATTGAACTGGCCTTCATCATCCATAGCCATTATCTCCAGCTCACGCTTTGCAAGAAGGATCGGGATGCATTTCAACGTCTCTGGGTATTGTTTGAGGATGGCTTCAAATTCCTTCTCGATGTTCTTTGTGCCTATGAGCGAGTTCAATATGTTCAATGGAATCTTGATAGCCTCGACATTTGCGAAAACCTTGTCAAAATCCACATAGTATTTATAGTCAGCGATTGACGGTCTGAAGGCCGCAAGCCATTTGTCGAAATCTCTCATAACTCTATATGTTGAAAGCGTTTGAAATCATTATCTCTGAAATGCATCCTCGGCCATTGGGATTGGAGTTAATCATTCTGGCTGCTGATACTCTTTTAATCGTGAATTTATGATATAGTCTATCAAAGAAGTTCTCTTCAGGATCTACATTTTTAGGGTCTGAATTGCTTGCTACAAACACAGAGCCTTCCGCTGCAATGTTCTCAATAAAACGGCCCAAACGCCGCTGCTCGTTATCATCGAAACCGTCTTTGGCATATGATGTAAAAGCAGCTGTCGCTGTCAAAGGTTTATACGGAGGATCAAAGTAGAACACGGTATCAGGTCCGGCAAACAGGCCGGTTTCGCTGAAATCGCCGCAAAGAATTTCAACCTTCTGGAGAAGGGTAGAGTCTGCACGCAGGGTGTCTTCATCACAAATCTTCGGGTTGGAGTATTTGCCATGCGGAACGTTGAATTCACCCTTTGAATTAACCCGGTAAAGGCCGTTGAAGCATGTCCGGTTCAAGAATATAAATAAAGCCGCAGTCTCAATATCTGAGATATTACGCGAATTGAACAAGGCTCTTTTCGACAGGAAATATTCTTTCCTGTCATCTGCGCCCATAGAAATGTACTCGGACTGAATTCGGTTGAGTTCTTGTATCAGAGCTTCAACATTGCTTTTGATGACTCGATATGTGCAAATCAACTCAGCATTGATATCATTGATGACCGCCCTTTCAATATTTGGATACTCCTGAAGAATCCAAAACAGCACTGCGCCACCTCCCACAAATGGCTCCACATATGTGAGGCCTGTTCTCTTTCCCAAATCTGACGGCAGGGATCTTTTCACCTCATCAAGTAGTTGAGTCTTACCGCCAACCCACTTGATGAACGGCTTTACAGATATATCTTTAAAATTATTCATATCAATCAATGCATTTGTAGCATATTAACAATAAGAAATTAATCATTGGAATACCCTTCATAAGCCCATTCTTCGAAC
>HF996014.1:48831-56280 GCA_000432515.1 Bacteroides sp. CAG:545 | reverse complement strand
ACACAACATAATTATCTACGCAGCATAAGACCTAAAACTTGGAAAGTTCAAGCCAGAATATGAGGGGCAGATGCTGTTATACTTGCGCTATCTCAATAAGAATGAGAGAAGAGAGGGCGAGGATTCTCCAATAGGATTGATTCTGTGTTCTGAAGGAAATACGGAACATATTGAATATCTGATGCTTGAGGAGGATAGTCCAATAAAGGTTGCTCAGTACTATACAAAATTGCCGGACAAGAAGCTTCTTTCAGAAAAACTGCAACGAGCTATAGCCATTGCAAAGGAGCGGTATTCTGAGAAGCTGCTTGACAAGAAAGACGATGAATAATGATGAGGCAATTTCGTGCTGCGTTCCCTAAAATATCGAATTCAGTACTGTGGCGAGGCGGTATCCGGCTTTTTCGATCTGGGAGAGCGCCATTCGGCAGTGGTCGTACATGTATGTGTCCGGCACTTTTTCACCTTCCTTGATCTTCCAGATTTCGCATGTGGAGGTGGCGGTGTCAGTTCCCCAGTCGTAGATGGTGCCGGAGCAGAATTTCTTGATCTGCTTCTTGCTGGAGGTCAATGCGAAATGCGCCAGGTCCTGTATGCCGCCGGCGAAAGTTTCACCGGTAACCATACTGTCCCAGACTCTGTGATAACGTACCGGAGTTCCGCGATAGATAATGTTGAAACCACCGATGTGGCGATCCCTCTTGTCCGCATAAATGACATGTCCGGGACAATGCATGTCTCCCACCAGGTGAATGATGTTCAGCAGACATTGAGTCCTTGTGGAATCATCCAGATCAGCCAGGTTCTTAAGTTTGTCAATGCTCTCTTCAATTACAGTTATGCAGCTGTGCTCCGGATAGCGGTACGCCCGGAGCGAAGAGTCCACCTGGAACGTGTGCGGGATGGTTCTCTGCATCTTTCCTTTCTGCGGCTCAGTTAGTTTCATCATCATCTGCGGCTTGTAGTAGTCCAGCCATGATGCGTAACTTGACATTGTCTGCCCCTCTAAAATTTCCGACACGGCCTTAGCAGCCCTTGGAGAAAGGTTCTGCTCCGCAATATATGCGATAGCGGCATGCTCTCTCTTGCCCCAGGCAGAGGCATCATTGACATTGGCACAGAACAGAAGCGCAGCGGCAGTTCCGAAAAGAAGAATCCTTGATCTGATCATAATTATAGTGTTATAACGTTTCTGACAAAGTTAATGCATTTGCTTAAATTTACAGCAAATAATGTAACCTGGCTCCGAATTATTCCTGCACGTAAGAGATACGGACGCGCTGCCTGATACGCATGTGGGCGTCACGGTAAATGACATTGACATAAGCAGGCAGGGGACCTGGGATGAGATCGACGGTCTGCCAGAGGTGAGGGGACGGCTTGCGGCGGAGAGGAATGAACTCGTCGCGATGGGCCTTCCGGTAATCACGGGAACGGGAGGCATTGAGGCGGATCACCTGCTCCACTTCCGGCGCAGCCATCTGACTCCGCTCACACGCACAAGTCCTACGCCCGAGACCGGAGAGGCGGACAATGCCATCAGACGAACCGCCGAAAACATTGATATACAGACGATAAGAAGAGCCTGTAGAGTCAGACGGGACCGCCCAGACAGACAACTGGTCATAAGCAGGCCTGCCGATGCATTTATAGGACAGGTCATAAGTTCCGTCGCGATATATATCGGCCACAAAGTAGCCTCTCGGAGCCCCGCAACTCTGCAGAGCATAAGGAATTCCGGCAGAATCCTTCACACCGCGCCACCAACTGCCGCATGCCGCACCGACAATGAGTTCGCGGAGGGAATCATCACGGGAAACGAAATGCGTGTGCCCACTGACAAGCAACAGACGCGAGGTGTCCGGACCCAATGCCAGCACAGAATCGCGGCCCTTCATCTGACTGAAAGGAATGTGAGTAGCCAGTATTGTCAATGATGGATTACGTTCGGCACGAGACAGTTTCTTGCCGCTGGTCTTCCCTACGCACCTGTTCAACACAGAATCAAGCCAATGCTTCTGCCTGTCCGTAAATCCTCCGACATAATCCGTCATCCCGGAATCAGAATGGCGGACATTATTCATCAGGACAAAACGCACACTCCCACGGACAAAAGACGTGTCCACATAGCCGACAACCTTACGCCATGTGGAAAGGTTCCGAGGCCTATATGAAGACGATTTCGGGCCACGGTAAACATCACGGTCATGATTGCCCGGAACCATGAAACACTGATATGGCAGAGAATCGACAACTCCCACAGACTCAGGGAGCAAGGACATATTGTCATTGACCAGATCCCCAAGAAAAATGCACATGTCCAGGTCACGGCGCCCTCGCAGTTCCCGATAAACCGACTGCCTCGCATAACCCATCTCCGTCGAATCGTCCACCTGCGGATCACCGACCAGCGCCACACGCAGGACACGCCCGCGGGCCTTCCGGCCTCCACCACCGTCAGCACCAGAAAGACGCACGCTCCCGACCAAGGTACAGGTCAATGCCAATGCAAGCGTCAATAACGTGTATTTCAAAGACTTATCTCCAGCCATACGCCCATGAAAAAGAAAAGAACCGGCCACAGAGACATGGCCGGTTCTTAATATACAAATCAATTACTTCGCTGTCGAATAAAGCACATACTTAGTATCCTCGCCGACAGTCTCCCTCGTAACAATATACCCCGTACCATCCTCAGCAAAGACAATGTCTGAGAAATTCGAATTGGAAGCCAGAGTAACAAGTTCCGACCAGGTCTTGGTCTTGGAGTCAATATGACGTACAGCTGTCTTCATCACATCGCCATCTTTATATGAAATGGAGACGTATGGGACATCATTGCTGTCCAATGCCATGGAAGCAGTGGTGCTGCTGGTCATGTTAATCGTATCAGTCATTACACCACCGACTATAACCTGCTTTCCTGTAGCCGGATCATACTTGACAACGCCTATCTGATAATCGTCGGCAGCATTGAAAAGAACGCAGAACAAAAGATAAACGGTACCGTCTGATGCAATGTCAAAGTCTGAGAAGAACGCGGAGTAACCTCCGACAGGCTGACCATCTGTGCCAAGCACTTCAAGATTCTCGAAAATTGTTGTCCAGTTTCCTCCTTCAAGTTTGTAGAGAGAAATATGGCTTGGAACCTTTGATGTCTTGGTACCGTAAACATAAAGATACGGCACCCCATTTATAGTTCTTCCGAAGACACCGTTCGCATAAGAAGCCGGCTCCCTGCCGGCAATGGCAATACCGTTGGTCCAAGCAGATCCGTCAAAATGCGCAAGGTTCAATCCCCTCCTAGGCACGGCTACCTTATTGGTGTTATTAAAATGAGCACACCAGACATCATTCTCTGAAATAGGGAAAACTGCTGATACAGAGTTAAAAGTGGCAGAAGTACCGAACATCTGGCCTCCCTCACCTACATAAGTACCCTTACCGTCGGCCACCCGCTTTACAGAAAACTTGTTGGTGAAAGCACCATCAGCAAAAGCCACGTAAGGAACTCCGGCAGGATCGAAACTGAGACTTACTCCATCAGCCTTGGCAATCGCCAAAGCACCTGCAACATCCTTGAGTTCAGCACCATCCAGTTTGAAAAGATGCGGTGCAGCCTCGCCATTTTCATTAGGAGAAGTACCGGCCACATAAGGCACACCGTCTTTAGGATTGACTGCAAGGGCAGGAGTATGCTTGACATTAAGCGCCGTCTCCGCCAACTTGCTCCACTTCGCCGGCTCGGCAATCTTCACCGAAAGTTTGTAAGCCTTGTAGTTGTTCTTCAGGAACACGACGAGCTGGACATCAGAAGAACAGTCAATCGGAGTCGATCCGCTTACAATGTCTTTTCCGTCCGGTGCACCGCTGGCATCGGCAACATTGACAGAAGCCCCTTCCGTTACCGTGAACTCAGGGACGAGAGTCTTGAGCGCCTCAGGGTCAGTACCGTAAGGCAGGGTAAAACTGATGACATCAGAATTGACATTCTCTTCTATATAATCAGTCTTGAGGACACCTGCATTGTCCTTGGCATAGAAGCCGAAAGATGAAAAAGATACGGGGATTACCTCGTCTTCTTTACTCTTGTCACAGGCTGCGAGGAGTGCTACACTCGCCAGGGCAGCCAAAAAAGTTCGTTTGCTCATAAGTTTATAAAGTTAATTAAATCAATCATTTAGAGTTATACTTGCGTATCACCAGGTCCTTCATAAGTCTGTCGGGGCCTGGATAACCGAGCGTAACCCCTTCAGCCGACAAAAGACTTATCGTGACCGTATTGTCCTTCGTTTCATCAATATCATGCGGCAGCCAGTCAATCTTGATTGTCTGCTCATAAATGCCGGGCATGAACGTAATCTTCCCACCGACCGTAGCCACCTTGTAATCAATGCCTTCCGACAAGCCGTCTCCACAAGTCACTGCAAAACTGACGACTATCGGAGCGGACGGCTTAGGCCCGGTGTAATGTACTGTATATGAGCCGGTAAACTCACCTTCCGCATCAATGCTGACCACCGACGATTTCGCGGTGTCAAAAGCCACGAAAGCACCGTCAAACGTCGCTATCTTATTGCAGGCACCTGTCAATGCCAATGCTGCCAGAAGGCACGGCAACTTCCATAAAATTCTATCAATCATCCTCATAACCATTAAATATCAACTACCTCTGTGTACTGTTTACCGGATTGGGCTGCATCGCCTTGTTCGCATCCAGTTCGACAAGCGGAATCGGAAGAACGAACCTGTCGTCCGGATAAGTCAATGTCAATACTGACGAGCCGCAGGCCACATCTCTTGTCAATGTCTCATGCCTTCTGGTCAAGTCAAACAACCTGTGGCCCTCAAGGAAAAGTTCCTTGATCCTCTCCCTCTGGACAATCCCGGCCAAATCATCAATGCTTGAGAACGTGACATTGATGTCAGAAGCCTTCACTCCCCTTGCCCTGGCCTCCAGAGCCGCTATATCCGAAACTGCAGTATCAGTATCCCCGTCATGGCAAGCCGCCTCAGCCCGGATGAGATACATCTCGGAAAGCCTGAGAACAAACGGGTCATATCGCTTCTGCGTCTCATCAATATCTTCAGTATCAATGAATTTCATACATACCCCAGAATACTCCTTTTCATCAGCAGCTTTATACGAAAGCAGTTCGGAACGGACATCTGAACCGGTCCAGGCATCAGCGTCAGAAGCAAAAATGTCCAGAAGTTTGCCGGACGGATACATCTGAGGACTGGTGTAGTCAAACATTGACCTCAACTTTGCGCCTCCTGAAAGGCCGTTGAGACGGAATATCGCTTCCTGACCTTCCTTGCGGCCGCAGAACATCGCCACATAATCCGCACGCGGTATCAACGACAGACCATAGTCAGATATTACTTCCGAAGCATATTTCTTGGCGTCAGTATAGCTTCCCATATAGAGGTACACCCTGGCCATCAATGCCTTGCAAGCCGCTGGAGAGGCATAGAAACAGCCCTTGGTCCAGCCGTCGGCAAACATATCCAGCGCAGTCTGTAGGTCGCTCAGAATTTGTTTATAAGCAACTGATGCTGAACTCCTTGCTATCTTGGACTTCACATCAGGTATCGTAGTCATCACGGCAGTTCCGAGATGGGAAGCATCACTGCTGTACGTATAGGTCTGGCCATAGACGAGGCTGAGGTCCAGATGAACCAAAGCCCTCAGAAAATAGGCCTGGGCGATATAGTTGCGGACAGTCGCGGCCTGCTGCGGAAAACGGTCAGACACGGAAGGTCCGTACTGGATGACCTCATTGGCATTGGCAATGATCTCATATCCGTTCTTCCAGATATATCCCACGGCAGTAGTCTCCTCGTTCTCGTCCGAAACGAAGTCGAACTGCTGCCGCCACTCGGACGTTGCTGTCTGAAAACGGATCAGGTCGCCGGCCACTTCCGGATACAGGACCATATAGTTGTCATAGAACTTGTACGTAAGCCCATAAATGCCGTTCACCGCAGCATCCAAAGCGTAAACATCTGAGTAGAAGTTCTTTATGGAAGTCTTGCCGGTCTTTTCCACCTCCAGGAAATGGCATGAGGCCATCGCCGGAAGCAGCATCAGAAAAGCAAATATATTCTTGAGAGTCTTCATATTGTCATTGATATTCATGTTCAATCTCCTCCTGAATTCTGCATTGACCTAAAAACCCACATTGATGCCCAGGGTCAATGTCCTTGCGCGAGGATAGCCGTACATCATTGTCTTATATGAGTTCAGGCCCTTCTTCTGGTCCGGCGTGAACAGATACAGATTGTCGATTATGAGAGAGGCGGAAGCGCTCTTGAGCCTCATCTTCGCAAGCAGACTCTGCGGAATGTTGTATGTCAATGCCACATTGGTCAGGTCGAAGTTGGTCCTGTTGTAAAGGAACCTTGTGGAGTTCATCGCAGACTTCGAAGAAAGGTTGGAGACCTTCGGGAACTTGGCAGGGACGCCTGCAGTAGTCCATCTGTATTTATATACTTCCACGGCCTGGTTGGCACTTATGATGTCATATCCGTCCTTGAAGTAGATGCCCGCATAGGTAGGCAATGCGTAACCACCTATCAGATAATTGATTTGGAAAGACAATGTCCAGTTCTTCCAGCTCATGTTGTTCACGAGTCCTCCGCTAAGAAGAGGTGTCCTGGTCTTGCCCGGGACGCGGTTTGCGGTACTGAATGTACGGGTGACATTGCCGTTCTTGTCGTACCACATCGGAGAACCGTCGCTCGGATCCACGCCTGCCCACCTCACAAGGTTCCAGGTCTGGGAGTCATACCCTTCCATCCACGCATAGGAACCGAAACTTGTCGGTACTCCGTTATACAGTTCAAGTATCTTGTTGGTGTTGTGCGCCATGTTAAAATTCGTCGTCCATGTGAAGTTCCTGCGGGCGAAATTGGTGCTGGAAAGGGAGAGTTCAATGCCTGTGTTCCTCATCCTTCCTATATTGGAAGATATTCTGTCTGAGGACAATACGCGCGAAACATATATCTTGCTCAGCATGTCGCTTGTGACATTGTCATAATATTCCAGTTCAATGTCGAGAATCTTCCTGAGTTCGATACGTACACCCGCATTGATCATCCTGGTCTTCTCCCACGAGAGTCCGGGATTCGGCATGGAACCGATTATGGCACCGGTGCTGCCGGCATAGGAGTAACTGCTTCCGTAAACGTAAGTTCCGTCGGCTCCGGAGGTATCTACACGCGAGTTTCCGGTGAATCCGAACGAGGCCTTGAATTTCAGCATCTTGACCAGTTCGCTATGGAAAAACTTCTCCTTGTGGACATTCCATGACAGACCTGCAGACCAGAAGTTGGACCAACGCGAGTATTCACCGAAATCGGAGTTACCGTCACGCCTGACATTGAAAGAAGCGTAATACCTTGAATCGTAAGAATATACGGCTCTTCCGGGGAAAGACATCTTCC
>HF996014.1:32871-48781 GCA_000432515.1 Bacteroides sp. CAG:545 | reverse complement strand
GAACTGTAGCCCTTTCTGGACGACTCGTCAGCGTAACCGACTTCCTGGATGTTGTCATTCATGAAGCCGCTGCCGGTAGCGTAAAGAGTCTGGTACTTTACCTGCCTGAGTTCAATGCCGGCATACGCGCTCACGCTGTGCCTGTCCGCGAACTTCCTGTCGAAATTCAGCCTCTCGACATTGGTCCAGTTCATATATGAGGCGTCCGCCCTTCTGGAACTTCCCTTCGGATTTCCGGCGGAATCCATGCCGTCAAGAGTCATCCGCGAATAGTAGATATCCTCATGACTGTGAGTATAGTCAATGGCATATTGGGCCGTAAATTTCAGTCCGTCAATGATTTTCACCTCAGCAGAGAAGTTTGCCGAAGTCACCACGGAACGCTGCCGGTTGGTATTGGCTTCACGGTCAGGGACCTCGTTTTTAGTGAACTTTTGCATTGACCATCCTGTCGCGGAATCATACACCTTATTGTACAGGCGGAACGAGCCGTCGTTCAGATAAGGCTCCAAGATAGGCAATGTTTCCAGATAGCCCCTGTAGAGAGGAAACAGGTCATTGTCATTATATGAAGCGGACAGCTGGGCATTGACTTTCAGCCAATTGGTGAAGTCATAGGTGTTTCTGGTCCTGAATGAGAAACGCTGCTGACTGTCCCCTTTCACGGTATTGTTCGTGCGATAGTAAGAGCCTGTCACATAATTGGAAAGTTTGTCCGTCCCGCTTGTAAGGGACAAATCCGCATACAAGTTCGTCCCCACTCCGAAATACTCCTTGGACCAGTCCGTATCTGTCGTAGAATACGAGTTATAGTCATTGTCCTGATAAGGGAACGTATTGAGATTCTTGCCGGCATTGACCCAAGCCTCTTTTGCGACTTCGAGGTACTGCTTCTGGCTCATCATGCGGAATTCGGTGCTCTTGTCGATGGTGGCGACTCCGAAATTCACTCTCGCGCTCACTGACAGCGGCTTGTTCTTGGTGCCGGACTTCGTGGTCACGAGGATGACGCCGTTGGAGCCGTCAGCACCGTAAATGGTAACCTGGTCTGCGTCTTTCAGCACCGTAATCGATTCAATGTCATCAGGATTCAGATACGACAGCGGAGAAACTGTATATGATGTCCCAGCCATCTGGTTGGTCCTGCCACCCGTATAGACAGGCACGCCGTCGATTACCCAAAGAGGTTCGTTAGACGCGCTCAGCGAAGCCTCACCCCTGATCCGGGTCTCGTAACGGCTTCTGGTCGTACCCGCAGCATCCGTGTTCGGTTCAATGCTCATGCCAGGCACAAGTCCGCTCAGGAGATTGTCAATGCGGGTTTTCGGCTTATCCTTAAGTTGTTCGGCATTGACCTGAAACGCACTTCCGATGAGGTCTTCCCTACTTTGTTTCGTGCCATATGCTCCGACAATCACAGAGCCTTCCAGTTCATTGTCCTCTTCCAGACGCACGTCCAACAATCTCTGCCGACTTACCGTGATTTCCTTAGTTTTCATTCCAAGATACTGGAACACAAGCACATAAGACTCACCATCTCCCGGCGCATTGATGCTGTAGTTTCCGTCAATGTCGGCTGTAGTTCCGATTCTGGTTCCGCGTATCATCACGCTCGCTCCCGCCAAAGGTTCCCCGTCGGCAGTCATGATCTTGCCGGCCACCTTGTCTGCGACCTTCTGTGTCATATTGCTTGGATTTGGTCCTGACACGAACTCAGATGCCCAGGAGCCCCGTGCAGAAAACAACAAACATAAGATAGCCAAAACATATTGGCTATAAAGATTTTGCCTAGTCCATTTCATACGCCCAAATATAAGAATTTTTTGAAAAAATCCGTATATCCGGAAAAATGTCAAGAGTCGCGGACTCTCAGATGTCTATAAATTTTGGTTAACTTTTTTCAGGACGACACATGTAGCCATACCTCCTTGACAGGCTTTCTACAGACACTCCCGAGAAGTACTCGCGCAGCATTTTTCCCTGGGCGCGCCGCATCGCCCGATAGCATTTAGCTTCCATAAAAGTTGACTTTTTTTGGTAAACTTTTTTCAGGACGACACACTTGGCGCACCCTGTAAAGCGTTAAGTATCAGTGATTTGACCGTTTTCAGAGTAGAGCAAACCGCAACTCTGAAAATGATTAAAACACTAGTATTCAGAGAGTTACGCGCTGCGCCACAACCAAAAAGTAAAGCGTCAATATATAACCGCGGAGACGCTTACCATATCCGACCGACATCCCTCACCATGTCAGAGCCATCTACATCCACCGCATCCGACCATCGCAACCACGCCCCTACAGCAGTCCTGCAATCTTCGGGATCAATGTAATGTCTGCAGGGAGCCAGGCTACGGAGTCGAGCTGGTCTGCTGAGAGCCAGCGGGCGGCCTCGTGCTCAAGAAGGTGCGGACTGCCGCCGGCGATCATGCAGGCATAACATTTCATGGAGAGGTGGAAAGCCGGGTAATCGTACTCGATCGTATCGATAAGGTCACCGACATTGACCTCAACCTCCAGTTCCTCACGGATCTCACGGCGGAGCGCTTCTTCCGGGCTCTCCCCCGCCTCAACCTTGCCGCCGGGAAACTCCCATCCGTCCTTGAACTCACCATATCCGCGCTGCGTCGCGAACACCCTGCCTTCCTTCATAATCACCGCAGCCACCACATTTATTGTCTTCATTGTCAATATTTTATAAAGTCATCACACATTCTCCGACCAGTCACACATTCTCCGACGTAAGATAATCATACAGATTCTTCTCCACCGGAGTCTCCAGTTTATACTCAATCTCCACGGCAGACACATCAGTATTCGGCATCACGAACTGCTTGAGCACACCGCCCGCCTCATGCCTGATCCTGCCAAGATAGTAAAATTCCTTCGATTCCTTGTCATCCTTATTCTTACGGACAAACAGGAACATCCGCACTCCAAGCCGCTCACTGTCCGCAGCCGTCATCACATCCGCAGAGTCCAAAGTCCTCTTGCTCTTGGAAATCGCCACCAGAGTCGAAGGATCCACGAAACGGTCCTCATAACGTATGGTATCATTGATTTCCAGCGGCTTGTCATAATTCACGAACACCGGATAAGTCTTGGTTTCGGCATCATATTTATACCCGCCCACATTCAGAGCCACCGCATTCTTATTCCAGTTCAGCAGACGGAACACATCCTCATAAGTATATTTCCGCCCGACAACAAGCCCTTCATCGGACATATAATATGTCTCGTAACGCCCTCTGGCAAAGGCCAATACATCCTCAAGCGCCGAACAGAAATCCGGATTGGCCAATGCCGACCTCAACATTGACGAAACCCTATAGCCACCAGCCCGAGCCTCCATCAGCACACAGTCACGGAAACGCTTGAGGAACTGTATGACATAAGGCCTCTGGAAAATGTCACCGGGGATTATATGGTCCGGAACTTCCGTGAATTAAACGGCAAAGTGCTCTACGACAATGCTTCCGGCCAGTTTCTTCTCGCCACAGCTAAGACTGGGAAGTAGTCCTAAATGCAAGACAGATGCTTACGCTCAAGGTGTTTTTTGCTTATTTTTGTGCCGCAAAACAATATTGACATGCACACACTATAAACATTAACATCAGACTTGCATAGCGAAGCGGCTTGCGAAGTCAAGGAAGAAAATTTCATACGGGATATTGAGGAAAGACTCGGAGAAAAATTCGAGGTGTCCGGAGTGCATTATGTGACGACGGACGGGTTCGTCTCAAGGTATTATTCCTGGTCATCGGAGCGGAAAGGGCTGGCAGGGATGCCGAAGCAGTTGAAGAGCGTGGGCACGAACCAGTTTTTCATGCAGTAACGGACCATCACCGGTGTCTTGACCTCATCGGAGCGGACATGAATGACCTTACAGTCATTGTCGTCAATTCGTGCGGTCGCGGGATGGAAAACATGGTCTGCTCCGGCCAGTTCAAATCCATGAAGGTCAGTGGATATGGGCGAGAGACCCTGAGGACCACAGCGGAATGTCACTGTCGCCGTGCCGTTCCCGAAGGCAAACGACTCCGCAACTGGAGTATCCACATCTGGGCCGGAGATGCCATAGTCCTTTGTCAGAGCGAGATATGCGAGCCTATGCGCGGGCGTGGCCTTGTCTGCTGCATGAATGCAGTTGGCTTCCCCGACATCAATGGTAGTTGCCATCCCGCTGTGCGGAATCTTCTCTAAAGTCTGAGCCTGTGCCCACATGAAATAGCCGGTCCGAGGGTCATCCTCGGTGCCTCCGTACTTGAACGGGGCTATCTGTGTGAAATAGAATGGCAGGGAATCATCGCCCCACTCATCGCGGAGCATCTTTACGAATGCCGGCTGAAGTCTTCTGTACTGCTCCGGACGGTTGCGGTTGTTGCATCCCTGATACCAGATGAAGCCCTTGACCGTGTATGGAGCCAACGGATGAAGCATGGCGTTGTAGAGACATGCCGGGACAAATCCCTTGAAATCTTTCGGCCAACGTCCGAGTTCGTATGCCCTCATGTCCATTTCTCCCGCGAACTCCTTGTCAAGCAGTTCCTTGCTCATCCATGCCTCTATGCAGCTACCACCCCATGACACGTTGATGACGCCTACCGGCACACCGAGGACATCGTGGAGTTTGGACGCGAAGAAATATGCGAGCGCACTGGCCTCGGCTACGTCTTTCGGTGTGTTCTCCGTCCATGTCGCCATGCACTTGTCTCTCACAGTGAGCGAGGTCTCCCTCTTTACGTAACAGTGCCGCACGGGGATTTTCGGCTTTGCGTTCAGTATGGTTTCCGCAGAGCCCTTCACCGGCTGCCCGTTGAATCCCTTGATAGGCATCTCCATGTTGGATTGCCCGGCGCACAGCCAGACTTCGCCGATGAGGACGTTGTCGATGACTGTCCGCTCTCCATCGTCAAGAACGATTCTGTATGGACCGCCGGCCTTGGGTGTCGAAATCCTCGTGAACCATTTCCCGTTCTCATCGGCATACGCCTCAAACTTTGACTTTGACCACGATGCTGAAATCTTCACTTTTTTTCCTGGAGTTGCCTCTCCCCATATCGCTGCTTCGCTCTGCTGCTGGAGCACCATATTGTCGGAGAAGACGGGCGTTGGGATAACCTTGGAGTAAGAAACGGCTGTCCCGATGGCCATGGCGATGATTATGGACAAAAACTTCTGAATATTCATACTTACACTGACTTAGAAGCTTTTTACATCAGAACAAACGACGCCTTGTTCTCAGTCGTAGAGTCCGGTCCTATGAAAACTTCAAATTCTCCCGGTTCACAGACATATTCCATATCCATATTCCAGAAAGACAAGGCATCGCGCTCGATTTCGAAACTCACGGTGCGGCTCTCTCCTGGTTCAAGTCTTATCTTCTCGAATCCCTTGAGTTCGCGCATAGGGCGTGACGAAGATGCTACGACATCGCGTATATACATCTGCACCACTTCCTTGCCGGCTTTTTTGCCGGTGTTTGTCACGACGACGCTCGCGACGACCTTGCCGTCGGACGCTATTTGAGAAGAGGACAGTTCCACTGGCCCATATTCAAACTTTGTGTAGGACAGTCCGTAGCCGAAAGGATAGACGGGATCGTTGCTGATGTCGAGGTAGTTGGAACGGTATTTCCAGAACCAGTCCTCGGGATTTTTGGGTTTGTATGCCGGACGGCCGGTATTCTTCTGCGCATAGTAGAGCGGGATTTGGCCGACTGACTGCGGGAAGGTCATAGTGAGCTTTCCTGACGGGTTCACGTCTCCGAAGAGCACATCTGCGATGGAATATGCCGCCTCAGAACCTCCGAACCAGACATTCAAGATGGCTGGAACATTGCGGCTTTCCCAGTCTATGGCAAGGGCTCTACCATCGAAAAGCACGAGCACTACAGGCTTGCCAGTTGCTATAAGCGCCTTGAGCAGGTCTTTCTGTACGTCAGGAATCGTGATATCCGAGCGGCAGGAGCACTCGCCTGACATCTCGGCGGATTCCCCGAGAGCAGCCACGACGACATCCGCTCTGCGTGCGGTTGCGACGGCCTCGGCAATCATTTCCCTCTCGCTGCGGGAATCCCTGACGAGAGTCTTGCCGAACAGCGTGGAGTTCCTTTCGAGCCGCTCGTCCCTTGTCAGATTGGAACCCTTTGCGTATAGAATCCTGACATTGCCGCCGGCAACATTCTTCATTCCTTCAAGCAGGCTGGAATATTTGTCAAGTGTTGCGGCTCCGCACCATGTTCCAGGCATATTCCTGGCGGCGTCAGCGAGCGGCCCGATGAGGGCTATCGTTCCCTTCCTCTCAAGCGGAAGCAGGTTGTCCTCATTCTTGAGCAGCACATAAGACTCCGCCGATATTCGGCGTGCGGCTGCCTTGTGCTCTTCGCAGTACATCTTGCTCTCCACATCGTCCGGACGGCAGAACTTGTACGGGTCTCTGAATAGGCCGAGCCTGTACTTAGCCTCAAGCACCCGCCGGCATGCCCGGTCAACATCCTCCATCTTGAGCTCACCTGCTTCGACGGCGGACTTTGCCTGTGTGAAGAAAGTCTCTCCGACCATATCCATGTCGACCCCTGCCTTGAGGGCCTTGACAGCGACTTCATGATAGTTTCCGACTCCGTGGTCAACGCATTCATTGATTGAAATGTAGTCCGTTACCACAAATCCGTCCCAACCCCATTGTTTGCGCAGAACATCGGTCATAAGCCAGCGGTTAACGGATGCGGGCACGTCATCGACGACATTGAATGAAGTCATGAAGCTTCCGGCTCCGGCATCAGCTGCGGCCTTGTAACCCACCATATACTCGTTGAACATCTTTTGTCGGCTCATATCCACCGTGTTGTAGTCCCGTCCCGCCTCGGCAGCTCCGTAAAGGGCGAAATGCTTCACGCAGGCCATAATCTGGTCCTCCTTTTCGAAACGGTGACCGGGCCGTCCCTGATAGCCCCAAACCATAGCTTCGGCTATCCTGGCGTTAAGATAGGGATCTTCTCCGTTTCCTTCCGCAACCCGTCCCCAGCGCGGATCCCGCCCCAGGTCAACCATAGGGCTGAATGTCCAGTTCGTGCCGTCGGCGCTGGCCTCCACTGCTGCAATGTGGGCGGATTCCTCCACTGCTTCCATATCCCATGTGCAGGAGAGGCCGAGTGGAATAGGGAACACTGTCTGATAGCCGTGGATGACGTCCATTCCGAACAGCAGTGGTATTCCAAGACGACTCGAATCGACTGCAAGATGTTGAAGTTCATATATTTTCTTATATCCCCTCGCATTTAGTATCGCACCTGCCTCGCCTTTGATTATCCGCTCCGCGATGTTGAATGACGCTCCGGTTCCCGTGGTCATAGTCCCATGGTCGGGCATGTTCAGTTGTCCCACTTTTTCCTCAAAGGTCATCCTCTTCATGAGTGAGGATATAAAGCGATCCATTTCTCTGTCCTGCGGCGACTTGTCCGCACATGATGTCGCGGCCAGACATAGAGCCGCGGCAACGCATATTTCCAATGTATTCTTCATACGCATTCTATTTGAACTGAAGCCCTTCCTTTACTTCCGCCCGTTCAAAGCAGTTGCGGAACAGGCAGTTCTCGAGGTAATCCTCCATCGCTTTCCTTGCCTTCTCCACATCGACATTTCCCAAGGCAATCTGAATCTGAACCGGAGTGTCGCGCTGGGCCGACACGAAGGCGGAAATCTGCTGCCAGCCTTCCGGAGTTTCGAATCCGAGCAGCGACTCCCAATTGTCCATCTTCTTGAAAGGCCAGTAGGTGTAGCCGATTCCTGAAGACTTCATGTTTGATACAATCTGCGCCGTCATGTCCGTGCCTCCGTTCCAATGCCCGAATTCCCCTATGAAGATGGGAAGCCCGTATTTGTCGCGAAGTTCAGCGTCGCCCTTGACGACCGTGCTGCCGTAGCGGTGGCGCGTCATCAGAATCTTTGAGTCGAAGGCAAGATTTGTAAGAGGCGTAAAATCGTCATAAAAGTTCGCTCCTCCTATGATAAGGATATGATTTTTATCGACTTCCCTGATTGCTGCAGCCGCCTTCTCGAAAGTAGGCTGGAGATATGGGTAGAGGCGTTCATATTCCTTTTTTATCGGTTCGTTGAGGAGTTCATATCCGAGTATTATCGGCTCATCGGCATAGCGGGTCGCGATTTTCTTCCAGATTCTGCAAAATTCCTCCATATTCTCCTCGCTCTCGAACAGCTTCGGATAGCCATCGCTGTCGTCGATGTGAGGGGCACCGCTTTGTCCTCCCGGAGCCACGTGCATGTCCAAAATAAGGTAGAGTCCGGCTTCCTTGCACCAGGACACCACCCTGTCAATGAACTCGAATCCCATTTCAGGGCTGTTGTCACAGAGATAGAAGGTGTCGTTGAACATCTTGTAGGTCAGAGGCATACGTACTGTGTTCGCCCCGATGGAGTTGAGATAGAGAAAGTCGTCGAGAGTGAAGTAATTCTCCATGAAGCGCTTCCACCACGAGTTCATGTACTCGTCGCCTAACATCTGTCTGAAAGCTTTGTCTGTTTCAGTGACGGAGATGTTCTTCAGACCGAACATATATGACTCCGGTGTAAGCCAGTGGTTGAGGTTGACTCCCTTTATCGTGAAACTGCTTCCGTCCGCCTGATAGAGCTGCGTACCCTTGACTACAACGAACTTTCCGGTAGGGTCATGCACTGGGTTCGCGCTTCCCTCTCCCTTGCCGCAGGCGACAGCCAGAACAAGAAGAACTAATGATATTATTCTCTTTTTCATCATATTTTTAATTTGATTTGCCATATACCTTTATTTCCGCTATGCAGCCTTTCATGACGCCGTTGTTACCTTCCTTGCCGTTTGAACCGGCAATCATGACCTTGAGATAGCGTCCTCGGAACAGTCGTGATGGGATGCTCTGTTCCGCATTGCCGTTGTCAACGCTTGCAGCATCGACAATCTTCGTCCAGTTCGTGTGGTCATGAACGGACTGCCACCATACGGCCGGGTCATCGCTCACGAAAAAGCTCAGTGCGTTCAGCGCGTTGCCGGACCACATATTCTGACGCCCGATGTACCCGAAGCCGGTGATGGTCTCCGTCCGGCACATGTCAAAGACAAAGCAGTGGTTTTCTTGACCCTTGCATGGACTTGACGCTTCCCATGAGTAGTGCCAGTAGGAATTTATGTCATTGTCTATCATGTAGTACGCGCTGCAATTGCCGCTGTTCTCCCATGGCTCGTGGCAGCATTCCTGCCATTTCCATTCGGTGCGGTCAAATTCCACAGGATACTTTATTGTCGGGTCTATGAGAATGGCGCAGATCCCGTCGGATTCCGATACCTTGAACTGTGACGCGTCAGTAAGCCGGAGTGGGATCATGACGGGCCTTAGCAACTTTGAGATTCCGCCGACCGACACCTTCACGTATGCCTTCTGCTCCGTCGAGTGCAGAGAGACTGATGTAGATGCCTCATAGCCGTCGGCCGGAAGGGCATAGTCGGTCAGGTTCACGGCATTGTATGTCTTGAGATACTCTTCATCGACGATTACCTTGGCGTCTATGTCCCACCTGTTGTCAAGCGACTTTACCTCTACCGGTATGCTGATTTCCATCTTGTCTCCAGGCCATGTCTCGTCTATTGCCGCGCTGACGCGGTTGAGCCCGGCCCTCTCGAAACCGATTGTAGGGACGATGACATCGCTTATCTCGCACATATATGTAGCGCATTTTTCATTCACAGAAGTGCTTTCACTGCTGAGCCTGAATCCCAGGACATAGCGCGTTCCGGGATTTGACGAGCTCAGCTGTGCCAACTTTTCCGAATTGAGGGTGCAGGCGATGACCTTGTATGTCTCGCTTTCAGAGAAATCCAGAACGAGAGGCGTGTCCATGGTGTAGGTATCTTCCGGCAGAATCATGTACCTGACCGAAGCACCGCCGGCATTGAAATTCTCGTCAAGCTCGCTCTGGAGGAGTGGGGTCAGTTCTGCGTGTACCCTTGTTCCGATGTCGCTGCCGGCCTTGCAGACGGTGAAGTCGAGCGTGCGGTCGGCGGCGGTCGCATCGATGGTCACATATTCCGTGCTGCTTTCCTTGATGTAGATGATGGTCTTGTAATGTTCGGGGAAGATGTCCATCTCCTTTCGTTCCGAACACGAAATGGCGAGCGCGAGGCAGGCCAATTGTATGAATATGAATCTTTTCATTTCTTCTGATGTTTAGAAATCATTGGGCAGCATGTCAGTAAAGCGGAGCCTGGACCATCTGCGGGTTGGCATACACCTCGGCATCAGGCACCGGCTGGAGGTACATCCTGTTGTGCCACATATACTGCTGCTCGACCTGCGTCCTGACGTTGAACGAGTCGAAAGAGGGGTTCTTCTCCAGAACGTTGAGACCCTGATAGTTGTCGTGTCCCATATATTTTGCACCGTTCACATATCTCCTTATGTCCTCAAAACGCCAGCCTTCAAGATATAGCTCGCAGAACCTCTCTTCCAGCACGGCCTTGAGAAAGGCCTCGGAGCCACTGACTTCAGCAGCTGTGTATTCCGGGATTGCGGCTCTGCGGCGGATTCGGTTGAGGTAGTCCAGTCCCTCGGTTATGTGCCCGGTGTGAGCACATGACTCGGCGTACATGAGGTAGAGGTCTGCAAGACGGAAAACCGCCCACGGGTGGTTGGTCATTGAACCGGTGTTGTCGTTGCCCCATTTATCATAGCGAGTGTTCGGGTGCACCAACTTCTTGTTCCAGAATCCTGTTCTGGAATTGTTGTTCACACCATACTTGTCTGTATTGTAGCCATTCTCGTCCGGATTCAGGGCGTTGACGAAGAGCGGCGCACCGTTGGCGATTACCGGGGAGTATTCATCCCCGTCAAAAGATATTGCAGCATAGAACCGTGCCTCTCTGTTCGCGCAGAGGTTGATTACATTTTCCTGACTTCCTTCGAAACCTGCCCGTCTGAACCAGTCTCCCTCGCTAGGAAAGACAGGGTCATCGGCCGGGCGCTTTCCGTTTTTCGTGAAGAAGGACTCTACGCTCTGAAGTGTCGGGCTTATCATTCCCCAGCCTCCTTTCGGCTGCCCGTTCTCCTTCACGAGTACATAGTGGGGATATGACGCCCATGAGCAAATCTCGTTCGTGAGCCACAACATTCCCCAAAGGATCTCCTTGTTTCCCTGATTAGGACGTGCGACGCTGAGGTAGCGAAACATCATGACCTTTTTGGCAATCTCTTTCCTCGCCGACTCGTCCGTTACAGGTATTCTCGGGAGCGGAATGCCGTCGGCGGCTCTGAGAACCTCCGAATCCTCAACGGAAAAGAGCCTGTGCCCGTTCTCTTCAGCCTCCTCAATGGCTTCAAGACAGGCTTTCTCGGCCCGTTCCCATTTTGCCGGGTCGTAAGTTCCAGAGACTAATTCATGACCATAGCCCGGGGTCTCGAAGTTCTCGTTCTTCCATGACTTGTCGTAGAACGAACCGTTCCACAATGGCGACGCGGCAAGCACGAGCACCTTGGCCTTGAGCACCTTTGCGGCGAGCTTGGTCGCGCGTCCGTAGTAGCGGGCGTTGTTGTCGAAGCCTGTCTCCAGTTCAGGATAGGCCTCGTCGCATAGTCGAACTACATAGTCAGTGCACGCGTCGAAATGCGAACGTCCGGGAATATGCTCTTTGGACGTTGACATCGGAAGCTGCTCATCAATGATCGGAATCGGACCGCAGGCCGACATCAGTTTGTAGTGGTAATAGGCCTTGAGGAACTTCGCCTCCGCAAGGTATGCAGTCCTGTCGCTGTTCGTGAGGTTTTTCACCTCCGTTGCCCGGAGGTCGGCAATAAACTTGTTGCAGTAGCCTATCCCGGTGTAGTAGTCGCTCCACACGCCTCCGTTTGCTGCCACGTTGAAACCGGTAATTTGGTTGCACTGCTGCTTGCGGAAGTTGTCATACACCGTCTCCGGTCCCACAATCTCATCGCTTCCGAAAGCCAGCGTGTTGTAGGATAGGACCTTCGTGTTCTTGTTCTGAAGGGTTCCGTAGCATCCGTACAGATATTCGTCCTCGGCTTCCAGAAGAAAATCGTCCGGACCCTCGGTCTCCGGCGGTACCACGTCCAAAAATCCGCAGGAAGGAACTGCCGCAGTCAGGGAAAATAAAAGGAATAAATATGGCAATTTATTGTGTCTCATTGTCTTAAATTTTATTATGTGTCGTCACCTCGTTTTTTCTCAGAAATTGACCTGAACGCCGACGTTGAAGGTCCGGCTTAGAGGGTAGGTGTTGTATTGAAGCTCCGGATCCCAATACTTGAACTTCGACCATACGGCAAGGTTGTCGCCGCTTACATAGACCCTGCAATGCGGGAAGGTATATCCAACTTCAAGCGTCTTGAATCTGAGGAAACTGCCGTCTTTCATCCAGAATGTACTCGGATTGAGGTTGTTTTCCTGCTGTGCCTGTGCGGTTGCGAGCCTAGGCCACACGGCCTTGGAGTTGTCTGTGCCTTCTTTCCAGTAACCGTCGGCAATCCACTGCATCAGGTTGCGGTCCGCCGTCCATGACTGGTTGAAAGGCTGCATCGAACTCGGGTCAAGCATGATTTTCCGCTTGGCCGAGCCGTTGAAGAATACGCTCGCGTCCAACTTTTTCCAGGTCACGCTGATGCCGAAACCATACTGTATGCGCGGAGTGCTTCCATAAGGGGAGAGCATCACCTTGTCCTCGGACGTGATAGCTCCGTCTCCGTTTATGTCCCTGTATTTCAGATCTCCCGGCATTACGTGACTTCCGAAGAAACTCTGGTCGGCGTGTCTGGCGATGTCCTCTTCGTCGGAGAAGAACCCGTCGCAGATGAATCCGTATAGGGCATTGAGCGGCTTTCCTGTCTGGGTCTGCCATGAGTAGTCGTACTCTGGTTCGTCCTTATAGACCAGTTTGTTCGCCGTGTAGGTGAAGTTGCTACGCAGGTCGATGGTGAGTTCGGGGATAATTTCCTTGCGGTAGTTGACGCTGAACTCCACGCCCCGGTTGTTTACCTTGCCGAGATTTGCCCACGGCTTCACTCCCATATATCCCATGATGTCTGGGAATGACGCCCTCTCGATTAGTATTCTTTCCCGCTGGTAGTCAAACCAGTCGAAGACAATCTGGAGGTCGTTGAAAAGATGGATGTCCAGACCTAAGTCAAACTGTTTCGAGCGTTCCCATGACGGGTTCTCGACAGGATAGTCCGTGATAATCGGCCCGTTGTACTTGTAGGAATAGTCACTTTGCATTCCTGACTGAAAGAATGGTCCTCCGTAGAGATTGACCTTGTACATATACATATAGTACGGAGCATTGCTGCCTCCAGTCTCGTCGCTACCAACGAGTCCATAGGATGACCGAATCTTGAGGTGAGTCACCACATTCTTCAGCGGAGTCCAGAAGTTCTCATTGCTGACCACCCATCCGAGAGACATAGCCGGGAAGAGTTCGAACCTTTCGCCCTTGCCGAGCCTTTCCGTACCGTTGTAGCCGAAGTTCACCTCGGCGAGGTAGCGGTTGTCGTAGTCGTAGGTAGCGCGTCCGGAGAATCCCTGGTTGCGGCTCGGGAGCACTGATATGCGGTACTGTCTCATCATGTACATGAGCATTCCCGTGACGGTGTGCTTTCCGAAGCGCCTGTTGTAGTTTGCCCTTGCATCGAAATAGAATAGATTGTCCGATGTCTTGGAGACTCCAGACTGGTTGATGTAGGTCTCTCCTTCCTTGAGCAGGTCGAGCACATATTTGTCTGCCACGACGTTATAGCTGTCGGGCGCAACACGGTAAAGATATGGCGAAAGCGACCTTGTGTATGAAGCGTTTGACCAAGCGTTGAAGTTGACCAGTGCAGAGAGGGATAGCCCCTGAGTGATGAAGTCAAGCTTTTGGTCGAAGTTGAGCGAGACATTGAGCTTGTTCTCGTTCACCTCCTTGAAAGAGTTGAGCATGTTCGCGTAAGGGTTGGTGTAGTAGCTTCCCGAACTTATGAACTCGGAACCGAACTTCATGTGACCGCATCCGTCGTCTGGGAATACGGCCGGATAGAGCACTGGGTTGTTCTTGTAAATTTCCTTGAAAATCGCGTCAGACGATGTGTTCGGAGACTTGAGGTTGGAAATTTGCGCGTTCATCCTCAGTCCGAGTGTTGTCGAATTTGAGACTTTGTATTGGAGGTTGTTTTGGAAGATGTACCTCATCTGGTTGTGGTTGTTGTCCAGTGAGTAGTTCTTCGGAACGTTCAGCATTCCGCTGTCGTGGTTGAGCTGAAGGGACATGTAGTATGTCACGTGTGAACCTCCTCCCTGGATGTTGATGTTCGCTCTTTCGTTCATCGTGAACTTCTTGAGCATGAGGCTGTACCAGTCTACGTCGGGATAGACGTACTCGTTCACGTGATTCCGCGTTCCCTCAATCTTCACGTCGCTATATTTCTGAAGCGGAGATGACGACCGCATCCTATGGGCGTAGTTGTATGTTTCCATGAATGTCACGCCGTCGGTGTAGTCCACGACATTTACCGGCTGGAGGAACGAGTGCTCGTAGGTGACGTTGATTTTCGCCTTCGTATTCTCCGTTCCCGTCTTTGTGGTTATAAGCATGACTCCGTTGGCTCCTCGTGCCCCGTAAATCGCCGTGGCGGAAGCATCCTTGAGAATAGAGAAAGATTCGATGGTCTCGGAGGGGATATTGTTCAGGTCAGCGGCGGAAATCTCAACTCCGTCCAGCATTATGAGAGGGGTGGAGCGTCCGCCGAAGGTGTTGATTCCGCGGATGTAGAATGAAGACGTGCTTCCCGGCTCGCCGCTTGTGGTGACTGAAATTACTCCGGAAAGCTTACCGGCAAGGTTGTTTGTGAGCGATGATGACGGGGCGCGGAGTTTGTCTCCCGCCACGGCGGTGATTGAACCGGTCACGGAAATTCTCTTCTGCGTACCTGCGCCCACGACCACCGCGTCCATAATCTCGTTGTCCGGCATCATCTTGACATTCAGTATTGCCAGGTCCCCCACGAGAATCTCGCTCTGGCGGAACCCGATGTAAGAAAATATCAGCGTGGCGTTCTCAGGGACTTCGATGCTATACTCACCGAGCTCGTTGGTGATTGTTCCCGTGCCGCTCCCTTTGACCAGAACCCCGGCTCCAATCAAAGGCTCTTCTCCGCTGTCATCAGTCACGACTCCCTTTACAATGTGCGTGGACGAGGTTTTTTTCTGCGGCGCCGTTTTACTCAAGGAAATCTGCTTCCCCCGGACGCTATACCCGATGCCGGTTCCGTAAAAGAGTTTCTGAAGCAACTCGTTGATAGTCGCTCCGCTGACAGATATGGAGACGTGCTGCCCTGTGTCTATGTCTTTGTTGAAGATGAAAACATAGTCAGTCGTCCGTTCTATGTGGTCGATGCAGTCTTGAATTGACCGATCGGTCATCGAAAGGCTCAGTCCCGCGTCCTGCGCCAGGACCGAGCCTCCGAATGTTGATGCCATACAGAACAAGGCCATTAAGGCCGATAAGAATTTCTTCATTAGTCCGTTCTTGCTTTTATGTGTTTCAAAAAATGAGAATTGTTTTTCACTTTTCTGTGGGGCTACAGTTTCTCAAAAGTCACGGTCTGCGGGTTCGTGTTCATGTCGACTGTCATCCTGTAGGTTCCGTAGTCGTCCCATTTTGAATTAGCGTCCGTCCAACGGAGGTTGCCGTCAGTGCCCTGGGTGATTTTCCCGGTCTTGTCGTTAAGGTTGACACCGCTCACGATGCCTCCGTTCCACCAGATGTTTCCGAAATATTTGAAGTTTAGGCCGTTGGCCCATCTGTCATAAGGCTCAAGCTCCCACCATTTTTCTCTGTAACGGCCTGTGAACTGATAGACCTTGTCTCTAATTTCAGCCA